>DATERL010000081.1:0-29602 GCA_035271585.1 Prolixibacteraceae bacterium | reverse complement strand
AAGCGAAGCAATCTCTAACTTTTACCGGACAACAGTGATAAAATTATTAATAACTTAAAACAACTGTTGTTTTCTTCACTTCAATAATCAATAAAATAAATAGATTTGTTTCCAATTTTTAAACAATCGATAAGTATGTTTGCACCAAGAATAAGATTTGCTGAAAATAGAAGATATTAAAACATTATTATAATAAAATACAATTCAATATGCTAAGTGAAAGTTTGGAAAACAATAGCGGTTCTAAGGGGGCTGACTCACAACAAGGTCAATCGATCCCGATAGAAAATCGCTCGCTAATCCCCAGATTTTCATATAGTCTCCGATATAGATACCTTCGCAAGAAGTATAATTCAATTTTCAATTTAATTAAGCCATCGCCAATTCTTGCCAAGAGGAGGGTACTATTCATTGTGAATCCGAAATCGGGCGAAAAAATATTGAGATGGATCAACTCTTTGGTACTTCAAATTATCAGACGTCGATACCTACACATTCATATTATTCTTACAAAATATGCTGGACATGCCTCTTCAATTATTGAAGAAAATTTTGATAAATACGATACTTTTGTTGCTGTAGGTGGCGATGGAACAGCCAACGAAGTTGCAGGAAAATTAATTGGCACCGACAAAATATTTACCATCTTACCTTCGGGATCAGGCAATGGCTGTGCCCGTGAACTGGGCTTGCCGCCGTTGGGTATTGGATTAATCGAAATGCTGGTAAAAGGTGAAGTCAAAAAGATGGATGTTATTTATGTGAATGATAAACATTCAATAAACGTTTCAGGGATTGGCTTCGATGCCATTATTGCCAAGCGGTTCAATAAACGCAAATCTCGCGGAGTTTTCAACTATATGTTACTTGTTTTTCGCAGTTTTAACAGCTACAAACCACGCCAATACGAGTTTAAAGTAGATGGAACCTTGGTTAAAACAGAAGCATTCCTGATTAGTTTTGCCAATACCCGTCAATTTGGCAATAACGCCTACATTGCTCCCCGTGCAAAATACAACGATGGAATGATTGAAGTAGTTGTAATTGAGCCTTTTCCAAAATGGTATGCTTTGCGTTTGGCGTTTTTTGTTTTTACGAAACAGATTAATAAATCGCGTTTTGTGAAAACCTATAGTTGCAAAGAGGTGGTTTTTGAAAAAAAAGATGTGAGCTGGTTTCATGTCGATGGTGACCCGATTAAGCTGAACGGGCCAGTGCATATTACCATTAAACCATTGGCTTTAAATGTTTTCGACACTAAAAAGAACATCGGTTCTTAATGCTTGAAATCTAAATGTCGGGAAATGCTGCTTTAACTGAGCCCTCAGCATCACATTAAACTTTTATTGTTGAAATCTCGAGACTCATTGTTTTCCAAACAGAAACTGCAAATTGTTAGATTAAAACTTTTTTTCGATTGCGACTAAGAATATAGTCACTTTTATTTGTTGACTAAGAATATAGTCATATATTTGTTCCGGACTTTTATTTCAATATTATGCAACTGACAAAAGCTGAAGAACAAATTATGCAGATCATGTGGGACATGGGTGAGGGGATGGTGCGCGACATTCGCGATCGTTTTAGTGATCCTAAACCTGCACGCAATACGGTTTCGACCATTATTCGTGTATTGGAGAGCAAAGGGGTGGTTAGCTACCGTTCTAAGGGGAATACACATGTATATTTCCCGCTGGTTTCCAAAAACGAATACTCGAAGAAACAGCTCTTTTTGCTCATGAAGAATTATTTTAACAACTCATTTCCCCAGATGGCGACCTTCTTTGCTCGCGAAAATGACCTAACCATCGAAGAATTGGAGCAGTTGTTGAACGAAACCAAAGAGGAGCTACAAAATCCTGATAATATTTAACAATGAATGCGATAGTTAGTTATCTGCTGCAAATGGCCTGTTGGCTGGCCGGCTTCTGGCTGGTGTATGCTTTAGTATTAGCGAAAGAGACTTTTTTTGAATTGAACCGATGGTTTTTACTAATTGGTTTGGTTGTTTCGATCGTTCTTCCTCTGTTTCCATTGCACTATTCGGTAGAGATGGTACCGCATACAAACTTGCCTATTGTTGATTTGGTGGCTCAAAGTGCATACCAACAGCCAACTGGTTTATCCGGAATAGATTATTGGTTGCTGGCTTATGTTCTTGGAATTGTGCTATTTGTTTTGAGGTTTTTTTGGCAAACAACACAGCTCATCCGGATGCAAAAACGGGGAGAACTTTTGAAAATGGGGACTCTGAAAATCTTCAAGCTCGATAACGATACTGCGCCTTTTTCGTTCTTTACAAATGTATATGTCAGTGAAAAGTTGAGTGGCGAAACGGAATTTAAAGCGGTTATCGCGCATGAAAAAGTCCATATTGATGAACGACACTGGGCCGACCTGCTGTTGCTGGAAGTGGTCCGCGCTTTACAATGGTTTAATCCATTGCTCATAATTTATCGAAAAGCAATTATGCAGAATCACGAATACTTGGCCGATAGGGGAACGTTGAAAAACGGGGTGTGTGCACGCACTTACCAATCTATATTGGTGAACCAAATGTTGGGCGTTCCGGTATTGCATATTGCCAATGGCTTTACGCTGTTTAATCCAACAAAAAGAATTACAATGATGAACAAACATAAAACATTATCCGCAAAACGGTTGAACCTTTTGTGGGCATTACCGGTAGCCGCATTAATTATGGTGGCTTTTGCCAAACCTGTTTACGTGATGGCAGGCGCCAACCCCGCCAATGTAGTCGGACAAGACAATGTGATTACGGTAAAAGGAAAAGTAACCAACCCAAAAGGCGATAATTTGCCAGGTGCCTCGGTAATTGTTGCCGGAACTCACATTGGTACGCTAGTCGATTCGAAAGGTGAATTTACCCTTGAGGGAATTAAACCAGATGCTGAGGTTGTTATCTCATTTGTAGGTTTCGAGAATTGCCTTTTTAAAGCCCAAGAAAATATTGAAGTTCAAATGAAGAGAAAGGTTGTGAAGATTGATGTAGTTAATATTGCGTCAGGGGAAATGACTCCACTGCCGCCACCATTTCAAATCAAGTTCGACGAAATCGATAAAAAGCCACTTGTGGTTGTAGATGGAGAAATCAGTGTTGCAGATATTAATAAGATTGATTCTGAGTCCATTGAATCACTTGAAGTGTTAAAAAATCAATCAGCAACAGAACTTTATGGTGACAAAGCGAAAGATGGTGTTATCCTTATTACAACCAAAAAAATTAACCCTCAAGTTGCCGAGGATGAAGTTTTTGTAGTTGTGGAGGATATGCCCTCTTTTAAAGGTGGAGAGATCGCACTGAATAACTATATCATAAAAGCTACTGCTAATTCCAAAGAAAAAGGTGAAGTTGACGTTCAATTCACTGTGGCAGCCGATGGAAGTATTAAAGATGTTGTTGTTATTAAAACACCCTCCAAATTTTTAAGCAAACAGGCAATTAAAATCGTTAATGCCATGCCGGTCTGGAACCCTGGAAAACAACGTGGAAAATCAGTAACTGTTGACATGATGATTTCCCTGAATTTCTGATTGTGCAAACCTTGATGTCCTTAGATACTGCAAAAACAGGGTGTGTTTTTAGTTTGAATTTATACTCAGGATCGAATTCACCTCTTTTAATAAAAGGTTTTTCACTTTGTTCGAAATAACTGTCCTTGTTACATTTTTAACAGAGCAGATGGTAATTTTTCACCATCTGCTCTGTTTTATTTCACCCAACAGTTATGGGTTTTTACGGCGGTTGGTATGAAGGTATATTAGCTGCGGATGATTTTCTAAGCACTCGTTCTTTATAAGGATGACAGTTGACCTACAAAAAGAGTTGGAATACATTTAACCCTCTGGGTTTATCAAAACATGTATTGAATAAATTATTGCCAGCAACTATTTTATTCTATCCTCATAGTGCTTGCGCTAAAATTTAGGAAATAAAAAAGGGTATTCGGTTTTCCGAACACCCATTAAGGATATAATCCAATTTTTTTGAGCGTTATGCTGAATTATACTGGAGAAATTGCTTCAACAGGACACACCTCAGCACATGAACCGCAATCGGTACAGAGCTCAGGGTCAATCACATAAATATCTCCCTCAGAAATTGCTTCAACAGGACATTCGTCTATGCAAGTTCCGCATGCAATACACTCATCTGAAATAACGTAAGCCATAATTACTTTAATTTAATGTTGTCAGTATTTTGAGGCAAAAGTAACAAGTTTATTTAAAAATCAAAGCTATATTTAGCGCTGTTTTTGTATTGTTATTATAGTTTAACATTAGGTTTTGTCATTCGATTGTTTGACTTGTTTCGGTTTTTTACGATTTGAATGAGTAAAACATATTGTAGGTCTGACCTTTAAAATAAAAATATGCAGGGTAATTTTTGGATCGCTTTTTTGTTGACTCTTTTTGCGGGTCTATCAACTGGTATTGGTAGTGCTTTGGCTTTTTTTACCAAAAGTACCAATACTAAGTTGCTTTCTTATGTACTGGGCTTTTCGGCCGGGGTAATGATTTATGTTTCTTTTGTCGAGATATTCCCTTCGGCCTTAGATGAGTTTATGATTGTGTTTTCGGAGAAGACGGCTATTTTTTATACCATCCTTTCCTTTTTTAGTGGGATGTTGATTATTGCCATCATCGATAAATTTATTCCATCGATGGAAAACCCTCACGAAATTAGAAGTGTTGAAGACATGACCGACACCAACAAAGAGCAGAAGTTTAACCGTTTGTACCGCATGGGTATTCTTACTGCTGTTGCATTGGCTATTCATAACTTCCCCGAAGGCATCGCTACATTCATGTCGGCTTATAACAACCCTAAAGTAGGTATTGCTATTGCGGTAGCCATTGCCATTCACAATATTCCTGAAGGAATTGCCGTTTCGGTGCCTATTTATTATGCTACTGGAAGTCGGAAAAAAGCATTTTTCTTATCGTTTGCTTCGGGTTTGGCTGAACCTATTGGCGCTTTAATTGCCTATTGGTTGTTAATGCCATTCCTTAGTGCCGAAACATCGGGAATTGCCACAGGGATTATTTTATCTGCTGTTGCCGGTATTATGGTTTTTATATCGCTCGACGAGCTTTTACCAACTGCCGAGGAGTATGGCGAACACCATTTGGCAATTTATGGAGTGGTTAGTGGAATGATGGTAATGGCTTTTAGTTTATTGATTTTAGCTTAATTTTTTAGACCGATATTTCTATGCATCAAAAACCGCAAACTGTTCTTTGGCCCGTTCTCATTACAACCATGTTCGCGTCTTTTATGAATTCGTTTATGATTTCGGCGGTGAACATTGCCTTACCCAATATTCAGAACGATTTTAACTGTAGTGCCACCACTTTAAGTTGGGTTACCAATTCCTTTTTATTGGCTAATGCCATGGTTCTACTTCCTTTGAGCAAAGCGGCCGATATTTGGGGTAGGGTGCGTTTCTTTAAAATTGGGTTGTACCTCTTTTCCATTTTCTCATTGTTATCGGCCTTTAGTCCAAATATCGAGACTTTGTTGTTTACTAGGGTGTTACAGGGAGCTGGTGCTGCCTTAATGCATGTTACCGGCATTGCTATTTTAACCGATGTTTATCCAGCCAACAAAAGGGGAGTGGTGTTAGGAATCAACATTGGGGCGGTGTATGCTGGACTATCGCTTGGGCCATTTATTGGTGGGGTTTTGACCCAGTTTGGCGGCTGGCAGTTAATTTTTTACAGCGTAGTGCCATTGGGTGCAATTGCTATTTTGTTGTCGCATTTTAATTTGCGAAATATTAATATTGCCCGTAAACGTTCAACCATCGATTTAAAAGGTACTGTTTTGTACGCTTTGGCCATTTTCTTGTTTATTTATGGCGGCGGAAATATAAAATCGAAACTGGGCGTGTTCTTCGTTACAGCGGGTTTGGCATTAATGGTCGTCTTTTTCTTTCAGCAAAAACGAAGCACATCACCAATTCTAAATGTGAAATTGTTAATTGAAAACAAACGCTTTACCTATTCGAATCTTGCCGCTTTTATTCATTATTCCGCCACCTTTGGGGTGGGTTTTCTTTTGAGCCTTTATTTGCAGTACTCGAGAGGCTTATCGCCTGGCCAAGCCGGCCTGGTATTGGTTATTCAGCCTGTATTAATGGCCATTACAGCACCTTTCACCGGGCGCTTGTCCGATAAAATTAATCCCGGTTATTTGGCTTCGGCTGGCTTGCTGCTCACTTCGTTAAGCCTTGCCGCTTTTATTGCATTAAATACAACAACCTCGCTCACCTATATTATTGTGGTTTTGGCAGTGTTGGGTTTGGGTTTTGGCTTGTTTACCTCGCCAAATACCAATGCAGTAATGAGCTCGGTTAATAGGGACGAATACAGTATTGCTTCGGGAATAAATGCCACCATGCGTGTGTTTGGGCAAACCATTAGCATGATGATGGCTACTGTATTTATTTCAGTTTTTCTAAATAAGCAGGCGCTGTCGTTCGAAACTGTCGATTTATTTCTGAAAAGCATGAAATTATATTTTATCTTTTTTGCAGCCTTGAGTTTGGTGGGCATTTGGTTCTCGGTAAAACGTAATCAATAAAACACTCACTGTCTTTTTTGTTTATCGTTAAAAAACAATACTTTGCCTATTTTCTGTTATGGTCGTTCGACAAACATTTCATTTTTGTAGATTATATTTTACCAAAGTTGCAACCCTTTAAATTTCATATTGTCATTTAAAATTGGAATCAGAACTCATTGGGAACACAAAAAGACATACACGAAAAGCTAATCGAAGCAAGTAAGCGAGGTGATAACCGGGCACGCCGACAATTGTATGAATTGTACGCACGCGCAATGTTTAATATTTGCTACCGGATGATGCATACCCGCGAAAATGCTGAAGATGTTTTGCAAGAGGCATTTGTTCAGGCTTTTACGAAGCTCGAAACTTATCGCTACGAGTCAACTTTTGGTGCATGGTTGAAACGAATTGTAATCAACACTTGTATTAATACTATTAATAAGAGGAAAGTTGATTTAGTATTGACCGATGACATGTACTATTTTAGTAACAGAAGTGAAGAAAACGACAACGAAGAGTTGCCACTAACGGTTAAAGATGTTGAAAAAGCCATGGAACAACTCCCTGAAGGCGGTCGCATCGTGTTTTCACTTTATTTACTCGAAGGTTACGACCATGTTGAGATTGCTGGAATTCTCGGTATTACCGAGTCTACATCAAAATCGCAGTTTATGCGTGCAAAACGAAAGGTTTATGAAATTTTAAAGGAGAAATATTATGCAAAAGCTTGAAGATTTTGTGAGGGGACGAAGTGACGAGTTCGATTCGAAACTGCCGTCGCCAGAGTTGTGGGATAAAATTGAAGCTCAACTTGACCAAAAATCAACTTTCAAACTAAGTTTTTGGAAAATAGCTGCTTCGGTAGCCGCCATGTTGCTTATTGCATTGCTAACAACAATTATGATTGATAAGCAAGATAACGGGCACATTAAATACAGTAATATTACCGATCCCGAACTGATAAACCTACTTGAAACCGAAGCATTTTATGCCCGTAAAGTATCGGTTTCGATGAGTGAAATTAACAAGTGCTATCAGGTGTATCCCGAACTAAAACACGATATCGAATCGGATTTGATTGAACTCGATGTGATGTACAACGAATTGAAAAACGATTTGAACGATAACGTTTATAATCGCGAAGTTATTGAAGCCATGATTCAAAATAACCGGATAAGGCTCGAAATGGTCGATAGGGTGCTCAATCAAATTAACTGCTAAAAACATGACGATGATAAAACAGAAATATCATATAAAAACTGCAAACGTGATGAATGGACAAAAACCGTTTCATTTTGACCTTGCTAAAGCTTTTAGCCCAGAGATGAATCCTGTTAGGCCAAAACGCTTTGTTCACCTAATTTTACTAAGCATTCTTATGCTTTTTGGAGTTGGACAGCTCAATGCACAGGTGAGCGAAACTAAAGAAATTATAAAAGGTTTTTCGGTCGAAAAAAGCACCATTGTCGATATCAATAATAAATACGGCGATGTAACTATCGAAACTTGGGATAAAGATTCAATTTTGGTTTTTATCGATTATACTATTACTGAAAAAAATTACGATAAACTGAAAAGCCGGGCCGAACAAATTCATTTCGAATTGTTGCGTTCGGGGCATTACATAGTAATTAACACCATAATTAGTAGCAGCCGTAATATGTTGCTGAGCGAACTAATTAAGCTGAAAGAAACCATTGGTATGGCCGAGGCCCAGGTGCAAATCAACATCAAAGTGTTTTTGCCCGATAACCTCGACCTGCGTATAAAAAATAAATTTGGCAACGTTTATATCGATAATTACAAAGGCGATATTACGCTCGAAATGTCTAACGGAAAGCTGAAAGCAAACAATTTGTCGGGATATGTGAACATGCAGGTCAGTTTTGGCGATGTTCGCATTAATAGTATTGACTCGGGAAGCCTCGAGGTGTATTACAGTGATATGAACCTGGTTTCGGCCCGTAAGTTGCGCATAACAAGTAAAACTTCAAATATTACCATTACCGAGGTGACGCAAATGCTTGTTAATTCAAGTCGCGACGATTATCGAATCAGAATGATTACTGATTTCGAAACCGAATCTAACTGGACCGATTTTTTGATCACCGAATTTAAACGAAAATCAGATATCAATATGAAATATGGCGATTTGACCATAGAACGAATCAATCCCGGTATTGAGAAAATTATTATCGATGCCCGTTCGACAAAAATTAACCTCTTTTTCGATAAAGAATCCGATGTGAATTTTGATATTATTACCAACCGTAACATGGATTTACCACTCGATGCAATTATCGATTCATCGGAACTGTTGAATGATAAGGAACGTATTATGCGATATGTTGGGCGAACAGGTGAAGTAGGGCTTGCTAAGCCTCAATTAATTCTCAATACTTCGTCGGCCGATATTAAAATTTTTAGCCGTTAAAATTCGTTTTAAGTAGTTGAGATAATTTATTGTGGTGTTCAATGCCAACGTAAGGCTTAATCCATCTGTACTTAGACTTAAACTGTAAATTATAAATAATAAATTACTTAATTATTGCAACCTCTTGTAAAATAATATGTCACTGTAAGTAATACAATTTCAAAAAACAATAAGAAATTTTAAATTTGAAAATCAACTGCAATGAAGACTAAAATTAAATATTTATCGCTGGTAATTCTGATGACTGCTTTTTTGACCGGCTGCTTTACGCATGAGTACGAATTTGGTAACGGTAGTATTAATGATGAAATTCGGACAGTACCTTCGTTTAACGCGATTAGCTCATCGGGTAATTTTGATGTGTATTTCGAATACAACGATTCGTCAGAAGTTACCGTGAGTTGCGAATCGAACTTGATTCAATACATTGAAACAGCCGTGTTCGAGAACGAATTAAAAATAAGAATCCCTAGCTTCATAACTTTACGCCCAACCAAAGCCATTGAAATTTACGTAAGGGGGCCACAAGTTGAAAGCATTAAATTATCGGGGGCAGGACTGATTCACACCGATTCGGTAAACTCCAAAAACCTGGTACTCGAATTGAGTGGAGCCGGAAAAATTGTTGCCGACTTTTACGGCGAAAACCTTTTTACCAATATTTCGGGTGCGGGTAAAATCGATGTTTTTGCCCTGTGCAATAACTATGAATTAAACGTTTCTGGCTCGGGCGACATTGAATTATTTGGTTCGGCCAAATATTCGAAGTACAGAATTTCGGGTTCAGGTAGTGTAAAGGCGTATAAATTTCCGGTTCTTGAGGCCGATGTTAATGTCAGCGGTTCAGGCAGTTTGTTCTTGAATGTTGAAGATAAAATGAAAGCCAATATCAGTGGTAGTGGTAGTATTCATTACCTTGGGCACCCATCAATTGAATCTAATATTTCGGGAACGGGCAGGTTGTTTAACATGAATTAGTTAAATATTTGGTTCTCAACCCAGACAGTAAAAAAATAAAAACCAGCACAAAATGATGAAAACTTTACCAGTATTAATCCTCTTTCTAGTCTTATCAACTGTGCTATCAGCACAAATGTATGAGAAATCGATAGGTGTCAGGCTAGGTTATTCAAATGGGATATATTTTGAAAAACAAAATAACGCTATTGAATCGTACCGCTTTATGATTGGTAAACGTGATGGCGGTCGCCATTTTACAGTCATGAAAATTGAACATAAATACAAAATGGAGAAGATGTCCGATATGCTGTCAATATACTATGGCTATGGAGCACATATTGGCTATGTAAAATGGAACGAAAATAAAAATGATACTAAGCATGGTTATTATTGGGAACAAAAAACTGGCTTGGTTTTAGGCCTCGATGCCATTTTTGGTATTTCGTACGATTTAACCCAATACCCTCTTTCTTTTACCTTCGATGTTAAACCATTTTTTGATTTATTGGGAGCCGATGGGTTTAAATTTAGACCCTACGATTATGCGTTTGGCGCCGTTTATTATTTCTGATTTTTAATAATTTGAAAACAAAAACAACAACAATATGAAACGACTATTTTTTGTACTTGCAATGTTAGCAATAACTTCAACTGTTTTTGCCCAGCAAACCATTAGGATTGATGATGACAGTTATAATAAAAACGAGATTAAAACACTGTTTAAGCCCGAAAGACGAGATGGATTTTATTTTGGAACGTCAATGGCCTATTCTCCAATTAATAAAACCGATGGTTTAGTGGCATCGGCCCGTATGGGGTGGATTATGGATCGTTGGTTCGCTTTTGGTTTGTCGGGGTCGGCATTCGCGGGTAACATTAACAAAATGAGTAATGTTAGTGTGATGAATGACGATTTTAGTTTTCTGGCCGGTGCCTACGGCGGTGTTTTTATCGAACCAATTTTAATGCCACTGAAACCTGTCCACTTGTCGTTCCCAATTGTAGTTGGAGGAGGTGGTTTGGCTAATCTTTCAAACTATTATTACTCCAATTATTCTTTTGCCGAAGATGTGTTTTTTGTGGCTGAACCCGGCATTGAACTTGAAATTAACTTTACCCGCTGGTTACGTTTTGCACTGTTTGGTACTTATCGATATACTTCTAATATAGAAATAAAAGATATCCGCACCGATGCACTCAGAAGTTATTCGGTAGGGGCATCGCTTAAAATAGGTTGGTTTTAATCAGACTATATTCTCCCTTAATTTCCTTTTTTCCTTAAAATAAACCACTGTAACAATTAGGCTTGCAGTGGTTTTTTTTTGAGCTACAGTTGTATCCGATCAGCAACTTCACGTATTATTTGAGAAATGGCTGAATGCTTGTCGTATTCAATAATTGTTTTTTCTTCAATCATTGCTTGTGTGAAAATAGTATCGAATGGTATCGTTCCCCACAATTGAATGTTTTCTTTTTTCAAGAAAACAATGGTTTGCTTGGTAACATTAGGATTGATATCGGCTTTGTTGATTATGGCCGATAGGGGTATTTTAAAACCACGTACCAACTCGGCAACCCGTTTTGCATCGTGCAAACCCGACAAGGTCGATTCAATGACCAGTAAAACATGGTCGGTGCCGGTTATCGACGAAATGGCGGTACAACCTACTCCTGGAGGACCGTCGTTTATAATCCAATCCAGCTTGTCGGCTTTTGCTATCTCGCGTGCCTTTCCCCTTATTTCAGCAACCAGTTTTCCCGAGTTTTCTTCGCCGGGGAACATTTGCGCATGTACCAATTTGCCAAATCGGGTATTTGAAACGAACCATTTATTGCGAGTGCTTTGTTCCGAAGTGATGGCATTAACTGGACAAACACGTTCACATAAACGGCAACCTTCGCATTGGAAATGATTTACCTGAAATACATCACCCGACGGATGAATGGCATCAAAACGGCAATGCTCAACACAGATGCCACAAGCGGTACATATTTCGGTGTCAATTGTTGCCTCGTAAGCTCCCATAAATGTGTGCGTTTCAATTATTTTGGGGTCGAATAGTAGGTGTAAATCAGCAGCATCGACATCGTTATCGCAGAATATTGCATTGCTCATAACCGAAGCCAAGGCCGCAGTTATCGATGTTTTTCCAGTTCCTCCCTTGCCACTTAATATTGTAATTTCCTTCATCGATTTTTCATTTTTTCGATTAAAATACCGGCTATTGTTTTATAGCTCAAAGCAATTTCATCGGGAATATTTTCGAAAATTTTACCGTGAGCATAATTTTGGGCATACTGTTTTAAAAACGGAATATTGCCCAGTAATTCGATATTTTCTTCTTGAATGTATTGGTAAATATGGCTATTGCCCGATCCAGCTTTGTTCACCACCACGTCAAAAGGTTTGTTCATTTCGCGCAGCAGGGTGACCATTAGCTTAAAATCGTGTAAGCCGAAAGGAGTAGGTTCGGTAACCAACACTACATAGTTGGCATCCGAAACTGTTTCAACAACGGGGCAACTGGTACCCGGAGGCGAATCGAATAAAGTAATGTCGCAATTATTTTCGGCAGCTTTTTTTACTGCTTTTACCATCAAGGTTTGCATGGGCGATCCTACTTTTAATCGTCCTTCTATCAGCTTGCTTCCAAAGCTTGTATTGTAGCGGCTTATGGTTCCAATTTCTTGCGAATATTCTGTAATTGCTCCAAATTCGCAAGCTACCAAACACGCTCCGCACGAATGGCACAACGAGGTAGTAACTTCGGCATGTTGAACCGATGGGATAATCGAAATGGCATTGAAAATACAATAGTCGGAACATTTACGGCAAAAGGTGCATTTCGACGTATCAATTTTGGGCACCAATTGGTTTACTATTTCGGTTTGTGGCGGAGTGTCAAAATCGAAAAATATAAAATCGTTCGGTTCTTCCACATCACAATCTACAAGTAGCGTATTGGTTCCTATCTCGTTTAGGTATTTAAAAAGATTGACCGCAACGGTGGTTTTACCAGTTCCGCCTTTGCCGCTGGCAATGGCAATTTTGTAGCTCATATTTTTTCTTGATTGTATTTAATAATCATTCCCCCTTTTTCGGTGTTCAGCATTTGTGCAATTGGTGGGCATTTGGCCATCAATAAAAAAACGATTGGTTTATTGTCTTCGTTCATTAAGCCTTCGAAATTGCCTTGCCCTTTCGAAATTACAAGATCAGCTTTGTGGTAAGCCGTTAAAAACTCTTCGGAGCAAAACTCCAAAAGGGTCGAAGGAGCATCGTAACCGTTCGAAATAACTTTACATAGCTTATCTATGCCTGTGTATTGAGCGTCTTCCATTGTAATGTCGTTAATTACCGGCTCGTTCCTCACCACAAAAGTGATGTCGGGATGTTTCATGGTTTCGATAAATAGTTTATCGAATACAATTTCGCCGGCATTATCGCCAAGGTAGAGGATCGATTTTGCACTTTGCACCAGTTCGTAGAAAACTTCTGAATGATCAATTGATAGAGGAATAGAAAGTTGAGAATCGATGAATTTTTCAATCTCATCGGGAACAGAGTGGGCTCCATAATCAATAATGTTTCCCACAACAGCCAATTTTGCTGCCATCTGAAACGGTCTGGGATTTTGGTCAACAATGTTTTTCCAATAATTGTAATTGTTCAGTAAAAGCGTATTGGCTTTGTATTTTTCGTAGTGGTACAAATCGCTTTGTCCAAATTTTTCTTTGGCAATACGCTGAATATGGGTTGCAATTAGTGGGTTGCTTAAATGCCAATAATGCTGAATAAAACTTTCAAAAGCATTTGAAAATTCTTCTGCCTTATCAGCACCTAATTCGTATTTGGCAATTAATTGATCTCTTGTTTTGCAATGGCAGTAATAACACTCTTTACGCATGACAATTTTTTAATTAGTGATCGCAATAATTAGCTTTAAACTGAATAGTTTGGTTTATAAATCCACTTATCAGGTTGCGGGCTGCCAGTTGAGGTGCACCAACAAACACATTCACGCCGTTTTGATGAAAAAGGGTAATGGCCATTTGTCCCATTCCGCCTGCAATAATGTCGGTTACGCCTTTTTCGGCCAAAAATTTAGGCAATAAGCCCGGCTCGTGTGGAGGAGCATCTAAAATTGATTCCGAAACAACTTCTTTGTCTTTCAATTCGAAAATTGCAAATTGTTTGCAATGTCCAAAATGTCCATCTAACATCCCGTTGTTAACTGGTATTGCTATTTTTTTATTCATACTTAATTATTTAATCATTTCAATTATTTTGTTGATACTATATTCCTCTTCAATTTCAACCATTTGGATGTTGAATTTTTCGAGTATCTCTTTCGCTTTTGGACCATAGTGACCCGATATTACTTTTTTTGCTCCTTTTTCGACAGCCAGTTCGGCGGTTTTAACACCTGCGCCACCTTGTGAATCGTGGAAAGGATTTTCGATGAATGAATGCTCTTTTGTTTCGGTGTCGTATATGCAAAACCATTTTGCACGGCCAAAACGCTTGTCCATTATCGACGATAAGGATGGTTCAATTGATGAGATTATTGCTTTCATATTTTTGTTTAAAATTTTAATATTTCAGTTTCATTTGAATTACACAGGGGGCAATGCTCATTCGTATTTTTTTCTGTTAGCGTGAACCTTGCATGGCAATTATTGCAGGTTTGCCAGTTTTTTTCGCTATAACTGTTTCCGGCTACTGTAATAATTTCTTTCGTTTCGACCAAGGCCAACGCAATTTTTCGGCGGGCATTTTCATAAATACGTGCAAAAGTTGGACGCGAAATATCCATGAGTTGAGCGGCTTGCTCGTGGTTCATCATTTTGTAGTCGGCCAGTTTTATGGCTTCGTATTCTTCAAAAAAAAGTTCAACGGGTATGTCGTCGGTTTTCAAACAGCCATAAGGCTTATAACCTCTGAAACGAGGGGGAGCTATTATTTTCCGTAAACGTATATTGCGTGGCATATTCAAAGTTTGATGCAAATATAATGAGAATATTCTCATTATATGAGTGTGTTTTGATTTAATTTTTTAGTTTTTTATTTTATTTAAGTTGAATTCAGTGTTAATGTTCAATATATGAGTTGTTTATGTTTTGTGTTGTAGTTTGAAAATTTTGATTTAAATTTTTTTTATTTTGAACTTATGTTCTTATATTTGTTTGCAAACAATTATTAGAGAACAATGTCACGTCCACGGCAATTAAGTAAGGTACAGCTTCCGCCTCGGGTAAAGGGATTTATACCGATGGGTTATTATCGCAATCAATCGGAACCGGTTATGTTGAATATCGAAGAGTTTGAGGTTATTCGCTTGCTCGATTACGAGGGCTTAATGCAATTGGAAGCAGCTCAAATGATGGGTATTTCGAGACCTACTATTACTCGTATTTATCGTCGTGCACGTAAAAAAATTGCCCTCAGCATTACCGAGGCCCGTCAAATGATTATTGAGGGCGGAGCTGCTTTTTTCGATAGCGATTGGTATGGCTGCGAAAAATGCGATAGTAAATTTAACAATTGTAGAGATTTAATAACAAAAAAATGTCCCTTGTGCGACTCTAACCATATTTATCTCTTGGAGGAAACAAAATGATAATAGCTATACCTATTGAACAAATGAGTTTAAAAAGCAAGATTTCGACCAAGTTTGCCCGAAGTAACTATTTTGCAGTGGTCAATAAATTGGATAAGAATTATACAATAATTCAAAATCCTTATATTGATGAAAATGTCAGGGTTGGCCAAAAGTTGATTGACTGGTTGTCGGCTGATTATGATGTCGATACTTTGTTAGCTTACGAGTTGGGTTTAAAGGTTCAGCATTTGGCATCGCAAAAAGAAATGCAGTTTATTTTGGTCGAAAACGAGTCGCTTACCCTCGAAAAATTGCTTACATACCTGCAAATAAATATATAAGTACTTTTATTATTCAGTTACTAACCTAAAAAGTTGAACAATGAATAGCACAAAAAAGATTGTTGTAATTGGTGGATCTGCCGCAGGTCCCAAGGCCGCATCAAAAGCACGTCGATTAGACGAATTTGCTGATGTAACTATTATTCAAAAAGATCCCGATCTTTCTATGGCTTCCTGTGGATACCCATATTATGTAGGTGGGTTTTTCGACAACAGAAACCAGTTGCTGAGCACTCCCACCGGAGTTGTGCGCGATCAAAAGTACTATCTCAGCGCTAAAGGGATCAATGCAATGGTGAGCACCGAAGCTACAAAAATCAACACTGTTAATAAAACAATTGAAACCACCAACCTGCTTACGGGCGAAAATAAAACGGTGCCTTACGATAAGTTGATTTTAGCCACTGGAGCCACACCAAACCTTCCCCCAATCGAAGGAATTGGACTTGACGGAATTACAACTTTACAGTCGATGAAAGATGCTGATTATTTGCGTAAAGTACGCGATGAAAAACGCATTCGGAAGGCGGTTATTATAGGTGGGGGTTTAATTGGCATTGAAACTGCCGAGGCATTGAACCTTGCCGGTATCGATATTACAATTGTCGAATTATTGCCTCAATTACTCACCTTTCTCGATTACGAAATGGCGAAGTTGGTTGAAAATTATACGCGTTCAAAAACCAATGTGATTACCGGAAATGGTGTAGCCAAATTTATTGGTGAAAATGGAAAATTGACAGCCATAAAATTACAAAATGGAACTGAAATACCTTGCGAATTGGCCGTGGTAGCCATTGGCGTTCGGCCAAATATAAAACTAGCTAAATTAGCCGGTATTGAAATTGGTGAGCGCGGTGGTATTGTGGTCGATGAGTATATGCAAACTTCAAATAACGATATTTATGCCGTGGGCGACTGTGTTGAGTTGACCAACTTGGTAACGGGCCAAAAAGTGCTGGCTCCTTATGGCGACCTGGCGAATCTCGAAGGTCGTGTAGCTGGCGAAAATGCAGTTTTGGGTAATTCAGTAAAATTTAAAGGAACCATTCAAACCGGAATTTGTAAAGTTTTCGATTACAATGTTGGTGCGACAGGTTTGTCGGAACAGCTGGCCAAAAAATTGGGAATTAGAGTTGAAACCGTTATCAATGCAAGTCCCGATAAACCAGGCTTTATGGGTGGAAAACTACTGGTGTCTAAGTTGATTGTTGATGATGATACTTGTCAAATTTTAGGTGCACAATGTATAGGCCCAGGCGATGTAGGCAAACAGTTATCTATTTGGGCCATGGCCATTCAGGCAAAAATGTGTGTCGAAGACATGATTAATTGCGACTTTCCTTATGCTCCGCCTTTCTCCTTGGCTATCGACCACAGTATTGCAACAGCTCATATTATGCAAAATAAACGCAAGGGGAGGTTTGATGGCATTTCGGCCCACGAAGTGAAAGAACTTATTGACCAGAAAACTGATTTCCTTTTGCTCGATTTGCGGGGTTACGACGAGTACGAACAAATGCGCCTTGGCATGGGAGAAACCTTGATACCACTGGGACAGTTACGCACACGTTTAAACGAAATGCCCGACGATAAAAATATACTGATTGTTACCTACTGTAAAATTTCGCTGCGGGGTTACGAGGGTGCTTTGGTGTTGAAAGCGAATGGCTTTACCAATGTGAAAGTACTCGAAGGTGGTTTGGAAGCCTGGTATTTCGAACGCGAAAAATAAATGAGCTACTGAGCTGGACTTTTTGAAATAACCAATAATTAATATTCAATTTGGAATAGTTTGAGCAGTTAATAGCAGTTGAAAAGTAAATAAAGAAACAAATGAAAATAACCACTCTGGTTGAAAACCATGTATCAAAACGCGATTTAAGTGCTGAGCATGGTTTGTCCTTTCTAATTGAGAACAAAGGTCGAAAAATTCTATTTGATACCGGCCAAGGAAAACGATATGCTAAAAATGCCCTGCTCTTAGGTCTTGATATTAGTAATGTCGACGCCCTTGTGATCAGTCATGGTCATTACGACCATATTGGTGGTTTGCCGCATTTTATCGAAAACAACAACAATGCTGAAATTATTCTAAAAAAAGAAGCGTTGTTTGCCAAACATCATAACGATAGGTATATAGGTGTGAGGCAAACGATTAACGGTGACAATCCTCGATTTCATTTTATAAATAAAGTAACAGAAGTGATTGATGATGTTTTTATTGTTCCTTTTGTGAAACGTTATTTTCCAGACGATTGTCATATTTCAGATTTTTATATCAACGATGGGGAAAAAGTAATACCCGATGAATTTGACGACGAACTTTTTCTGGTATTAAAGTCCGAAAAAGGGATATCGGTATTAAGCAGTTGTTCGCACAATGGGATTTCGAACATGGTGGAAACGGCTCGCGATTACTTCAAATTGCCTGTTGTTAACGTAATTGGCGGTTTTCACTTAAAAAATTCATCGAACAACGACGCTTTGCAATTATCGAAATATTTTAACACGCTAAAAATCGATAATGTTTATACCGGTCATTGCACCGGAATGGAAAAGTTCTTTACAATTCAAACAAATTTCGATGGAAATGCTTTCTATTTAGAAACTGGAAGTTTTCTTAGTATTTGAGTAAAAAATAAAATTCAATTTAAAATAATTAAAACAATTAAATTATGGAAGAAGAAAAAGTAGTATCAATGCCACGTATTGGCGAAAAAGCACCTGAATTTAAGGCAGTAACAACACAAGGCGACATTAATTTCCCGTCAGACTATCAAGGCAGTTGGGTTATTCTTTTTAGCCACCCCGCCGATTTTACACCCGTGTGTACCTCCGAGTTCATGACCTTTGCCACTATGGAAAAACAATTTAACGATGCTGGTTGTAAACTGGTAGGCCTATCGGTCGATGGTTTGTATAGCCACATTGCTTGGTTGCGCACCATTAAAGAGAAAATTGAGTATCGCGGCATGAAAAATGTCGAAGTGAAATTCCCACTCATCGAGGATATTTCAATGGAAGTTGCAAAAAAATATGGTATGATGATGCCTGGCGAAAGTAGTACCAAAGCCGTTCGTGCCGTGTTTTTTATCGACCCCAAGGGGATTATCCGTACCATTATTTATTACCCACTGAGTTTGGGGCGTAATTTCGATGAATTGTACCGTGTAATTATTGCGCTCAAAACTGCCGATGAATTTGGCATCGCAACTCCGGCCGATTGGCGTGCAGGCGACGATGTAATTATATCGCCAGCAGGTTCATGTGGCGCTGCTAATGACCGCATGACCGGAAAAGAAGAAGGTCTTGATTGTAAAGACTGGTTCTTCTGTACCAAAAAAATTGACAAAGAAAAAGTATTGAAAGCCGTTCTTAAAAAATAAGAAACTGTTTTCAAATTATACAGAAAACATTGAAAGTGCCATAAGGTGTGAAATTACCGCGATGGCACTTTTTTTATGATCTCGGTTATTGTTCAGTAAAAATTAAACTAACTTTAGGCCATATTACATAATTCGACATGAAGAAAATTGTTATTCAACTTACTGTAATATTACTATTGGTTGTGGCATTGCCCATTAGTTATTTCTACATCAATCAGGCTGCAAACCTTACCAAAAACGAAGCAATTGTGCAGCAGGCCTTTGATCAACAACTCGAAACCATTCTTTTTACCATTAATCAAAACTCCGAAAACTATGTTGTGGCATGGCTTAACCGTTTAGATTTACCGGTTGATTGCAATAGCACGATTATGAAAAATATAATTGCACAACTTTTTCAAAACAATAGGGCAATTGAAGAAATTGCATTTTTCGATAGCGAGAATAATACTTTGATTTTAAGTGAATTGAATGGTGGAGAGGTGCTGCTCGAAAAGCTCGACAACCAAACTATAAACGATTTAAAACGAAAGTATGAACAAGGATATCGCCGCGTTGAAG
This sequence comes from Prolixibacteraceae bacterium, assembly GCA_035271585.1. Taxonomy (GTDB): domain Bacteria; phylum Bacteroidota; class Bacteroidia; order Bacteroidales; family Prolixibacteraceae; genus Roseimarinus. Next base: position 9,722 of record DATERL010000081.1, on the reverse strand, counting down.
CATTGAGGAACGACGATCACACTTTTTTCTATTTCATGATTAAATCAATTAATAAACCTGTAATTGGTGCGATAGCCGTTCATTCCAAAACTTTTATTGAACAAAACCTAAGCCCCGGCATTCAGCAAATAGCGCAAAGCCGGTTTAGTATTTCAGTGGTCGATACGGTTAAAGGAACCACAATGCTTTCAAATAATCTCGAACCCGAAAATCCAATAACAGTACACCGTCAATTGCTCTGGTATCTGCCCGGCAACGTGGTTTCTATTTCTCTGCTTTCGGCAACCATTACCGAGTTGGTAAGTGAACGTTCGAAACGCGACAGTTACATTTTTCTGATCATGGTTTTGGTGGTGCTGATAGGGGTTGCTTTTGTTATTGTAACCATCAGGCGCGAAATGATTTTGTCCGAAATGAAGTCGGAATTTGTTTCCAATGTGTCGCACGAAATTCGTACTCCATTGGCACTAATTAGCATGTATTCCGAAACTTTGCTGTTAAAACGCATCAAAACCGAAGAAAAAACTAACGAATACCTCCATGTTATATTTCACGAAACCAATCGTTTAGCAGCTTTGGTTAATCGTATTTTGAGCTTTTCGAAAATGGAAAAGAATAAACGTGAATACCTTTTTGCTAAAGTGAACGTAAACGAAGTAATTAATGAAGTAGTTGAAAACTTTGAACCTCATTTAAAAGCAAACAATGTAGCGCTTTCGCTCCAATTAACCGATAAAAATACCAACATACAAGCTGACCGTGAATCGATAGTTGAGCTGCTTATTAATTTGATTGATAACGCTGTTAAATACGGTAACAACAGTGATAAGAAAATTGAAATCAGAACTGTTTTATCTAATAATAACTTGTGCCTCGAAGTAGAAGACAACGGGATTGGGATTTCGCGGAAACATCAAAAAGTGGTGTTCGATAAATTCTACCGTGTAACCGATGGCAACCTGGCTCACTTGGCAAAAGGTTCGGGATTGGGGCTTAATATTGTTAAGAAAATTATGGAACAACATCGCGGAAATATTTTATTGAGCAGCAACGAGGGGCTTGGAAGTTGTTTTAGTTTGAATTTCCCTGTAAATAATAAGAAAAATGGCTAGAATATTAATTGTAGAAGATGAACCGGCTATGCTATCGGGCTTGGCCGATAATTTGGAATTTGAAGGTTACCAGGTCGATACCGCTTTAAAGGGCGACGAAGGTTTGAGAAAATTAAAGAGTGAATCCTACGACCTAGTTTTGCTCGATGTGATGTTGCCTGTTATTTCGGGCTTCGATATTTTAAAACAAGTGAGAAGCCTAAATATTCAAACACCGATTATTTTGCTTACAGCCAAAGGCGAAGAGCTTGATAAAGTAAGGGGTTTGGAAATGGGTGCCGACGATTATATTACCAAACCTTTTAGCTTGCGTGAATTACTTGCACGGGTTAGAGCCCTTTTACGTCGAAGTGGCTTCGATCCAAATGCCGATAGCAAAGCAATTAAAATTGGTAGAATGACAATTTGTTTCGAAAGTTTTGAAGCCACCGAAAACGATGAACCCATAAAAATGTCGCACAAAGAGTTCGAAATATTACATCATCTCTATAAACGCGCCAACCAAATTGTTACCCGCGACGAACTTTTGGACAAAGTGTGGGGACTCGATTATCAGCCCACCTCGCGAACCATCGATAATTTTATATTGCGGCTAAGGCAAAAGGTCGATACTGCGCAAACCAACCATATTCTTACTGTTCACGGTTTTGGTTATAAACTTGTTTTGTAGCGTTCTTAATGTTTATTTTTGAATATGACAATTTGTGACATTTTATGATTGTTTGTAACAGAATAAAAACCCCACGGTGATAAGCTGACTGTACATTTGCATTGTATTTATTGATTAAAACAAATCACATTAAAATGTATAGCCATGAAAACACTTAAAACTTTATTCTTAACATTAATGCTTGCAGTATTGAGTATGTCGGCATTTTCTGTCAATTTTAACGAAAGCCGTTACGAAATTAAAGCGGAAAACGATCTTAAAACAATCATCAAAAGAATGGTATCTAAAGATTTTTATCGGATAGATAACTATTTCCACAGCAACAATATTTCAGATTTGGACGAAGATGTTGTTGTGAAGTTCTTGATAAATAGTGAAAATAAAATTCAGGTGATTGAAATGAATAGTAAAAGTCCTGAAGCTGAAGAGTATATTAACAGCTTGTTGCACAACTTAAAAGTAAAAGCTAATGGATTATTAATAAATAGATATTATATAATCAAAATTAAGCTCGATTATCGATCATAGGTCATAGGTTAATTTGAGTTGGAACCCCTTTTTGGGTTCCTTCTTTCTTTTTTTATGTACAATCAAAATTGAGTGAAAATAAAAATTACAAATACGATGAAAAATTTATACTACACTTTGTTATTGGTTATGGTTCTCGGAGCAAATCCGTTAAGTGCCAGTAAATGGGGCAGGGTAGTCAATCTTAAAGGTTTGTGGCATTTTTCGGTGGGCGACGACCAACGTTGGGCCAATCGCGATTTTGATTCTCGTAACTGGGACAAGCTTCAGGTGCCATCAAATCTCGACGATTTTTATCGTGGTTATAATGGCTACGCATGGTATCGTCGTAATTTCGATATTAACACTTTCCCCGACCAAGGTGAACTTGTATTAAAGCTTGGTCAAATCGACGATGTTGATGAGGTTTTTATTAATGGAGTAAAAATTGGTCAAACGGGATCGTTTCCCCCCAATTTTAAAACAGCTTATAATGTTGAGCGTTTGTATGTTATTCCTGAAGGGATTCTCAGGAACGAAAACAACCTTATTGCAGTTAGGGTTTACGATACGAGCGGCCCCGGGGGAATAGTAGGAGGCGATAATATCGGAATATTTTACGATAACGATCACAACTTGTTGTCATTCGATTTGAGCGGTAAATGGAAATTTTCGATTTACAGAGAGCGGGGCGTTTACGATATCGGTTTTGACGATAGCAGATGGAATGAAATAAATGTACCCGAAAAGTGGGATACTCAAGGATATGCCGATTATGATGGATATGCCTGGTACCGTACTAAATTTATTATGCCAGCCCAGCTCACCAACAAAGATATGTACCTCGTTTTAGGTAAAATCGACGATTTCGACAAAGTTTACTTAAATGGCGCTTTGATTGGGCGCACTGAATATCTCGAGCAATATAGCAGTTTAAATAAAGGAGCTGCACACCGCTTGTACAGGGTTTATAAAATACCGCTCGAAAAGTTGCGCACCGTAAATGTATTGGTGGTTGAAGTACGTGATGAGCAGCTCGATGGCGGAATATACGAAGGCCCCGTTGGTTTAATGACCGGTGAAAATGCTCGGGTTTTTGAAGAGCGAAATCGCGAACAAGTGTGGAGTAATCCGATAAGCAGGTTTTTACGGTTCTTCGATATTTATTAGTTATGGGGCATTAAATGAAGACATACTGCACAATAAAACGAATTTGAATATGACAAAAATTGATAACATACGAATAGGTTTGTTGTTTGTGCTTTTAAGCTCAGGTCTTGGGCTTTTGGCAAACGGTACTTACGAAATTGGCTTAAAAGGATACTGGCTTTTTTCGATTGGCGACGATGTTGACCGGGCTTTGGTTAATTATAATGATGCCAATTGGGAGAAGGTTTATGTGCCTGCCCGATGGGAAGATCAAGGTTATCGAGGTTACGACGGATTCGCTTGGTATCGAACTAAAGTTGGAATTCCAGATAAACTGCAAAACAGAGAAGTTTTTCTCGAACTGGGTTATATCGACGATGTTGATGAAGTTTACTTTAACGGTGTGAAAATTGGACAAACCGGTTCGTTCCCTCCTAGTTTTTCAACGGCCTATAATGCAAAACGCCGATATCAAGTTCCTGCAGCGCTAATCAATTACAACAACAATAACCTGATTGCAGTTCGGGTTTACGATTCGCAACTCGAAGGCGGAATAGTGAGGGGTGATATAAAGCTAACGTTTGGCGATGTGGCCATTACGCCCGATATCGACATGAGTGGAATTTGGCATTTTAATACCGGAAAGGAACCCATTGCCGGAGAACAAAAAATAATAGTGCCAGGAGCTTGGGAAAACCAGGGCTATAATGCCTACGATGGTTATGCAGTTTACTCAAGGGTGGTTGAAGTGCCTGTAAAATTGGCCAACCAAAAGTTAATATTAATGGCAGGCCGAATTGACGATGATGACCAGCTGTATATTAATGGCCAATTTATTGGTGAAACCGGTAACTATCATGGGGCGAATAATACCGATATGTACCGCGAATTTCGAAATTACTTTATTCCCGATGGCATAATAAAACCAGGGAAAAACCTAATTGTTATTAAAGTAGTTGACCGTGGTGGTGAAGGTGGTATCATCGAAGGTAATGTAGGTTTAATAACTCAGGAAAACTTTATTCGTTATTGGCGATTAAGACGAAATAATTAGAAAAACTTGCTCTGGCTTTATGTTTAATGTTACAAGCAAAGCCCACGTTTTATTAAATGAATGTGTTTTTTAACAATTCATTGAGTGTATTAATGCTGTCAAAGGCTATAATGCGCTCTTTTTTTTGTTGCGATTGTTATAGTTGAGCACAATAATCTCAAACTAATAAATATTTTTATTGTTGTAGGGATGGTTCAATAATACCTTGGATTTTGGACTTTTATTAAAATATTTCTTTATATTCACACAATATAACGCCATAATTGCATTAGTGTGAGGAAACAGGGAACTATTAAGCAATTAAAGCATTTTATCTTTTTAGCTGTTATTCTAATAATGGCTAATCAGGTGTTTGGTGCTATTTCCAAAAACCAGTTTCGACAATTATCGTATGAACAAGGTTTGCCGGGTACTAGCTTGCGCCATCAAGTGCAAGACGTTGATGGCATTATGTGGATTGCAGTGGAGGCCTTAGGTCTGTGTCGGTACGATGGCCATACTTTTCAGCTTTACAATAACGATCCCGAAAATCTGCACAGTATTTCAAGCAACCATATCAATAAATTGGCAGTCGATAGTTTGGGCATAATATGGGTGGCAACCGATTATGGCTTAAATGCTTACGATAAAAAAAAGAATATATTTCGAAAATACTTTCACGATAGTAAGTTCGACTCATCATTATCTTCCAACAAATGCATTACTGTGTTTGTCGACTCAAAAAACAACACTTGGGTGGGTACCGACAAGGGCGTTAATGTTAAATATGCGGGTTCCGATACTTTTAACGGCTTCATGCATAGTGCCGATACAACCATCATCAATAGTAATCTTTCAATATATAGTATTGCCGAGCAAGATAATGGAGCTATATTGATGGGAACCAGCGAGGGATTGTTAATTATAAACATTGAAACTGGTCAAAACCATTTGTGGAATTTTCCCGAGAATCCTAAAAATAACTTGTTGTGGAAGCACACTCTTGATATACTTCCAGTGAGTAATAATCGTATTTGGCTGGCATCAACCGCTGGGCTGTATTATTTCGATGTTGCAACCGAATTGCTTACTCCTTTCCCTTTTACTCCGAAAGATCAACAAAATTATAAAAACGAGGGATTTAACGCTTTGCTTTCTGATGATAATGGCAATATTTGGGCTGGTGCGTTAACGAAAGGTTTGCTTGTTTTTAATGACAATAATTTTAATTACACCCTTTATTCCGAAAATTTAAATTCAACCAACAATTATAAGACCGATCATGTACGTTATTTATTCAAGGATCGCATGGGGCTTGTATGGATTGGCACTAAGTTTAATGGGATTATACAATACAATACCAATATCGATGTGTTTAGTAATTGGCCGTTGAATTACGAATGTCTAAAATCAATTAGCGACCAGTATATGCTGTCGTTTTGGGAAGATACTGATAATATTTATTGGTTGGGGACAAAACAGAATGGACTGTTTAAAGTCGATTGCAACAACAACCAAATCATTCAAATCAAAAACGATATCGACAAGCCCGGCTCGCTCAGTTCAAACAGGGTTAATTCAATTTTTCGCGACTCGAAAGATAATTTATGGGTTGGAACGGACTTGGAACTTTCACTGTTCGAGAATAAAAATAAGTTTGTTAACTATGCTAACGTTTATGTGAACACTATTTTTGAAGATAAAACAGGTGTGGTTTGGGTCGGTACCACCACAGGGGCTTATATTGTAGATCATGTAAACAGTAGTTTAAAACGTTTTGAATATAACTGTGATGCCGATTTGTTTAATAGCCGGCAAATTGATATTTTAAGCATTTACGAAGATGGAAACGGAACAATTTGGCTTGCTTCTAGAAATAACGGAGTTTATTATTATTCCTACCTGAATAATAGTTGCCGTCAGCTTTCAATTACCGACGATAGCAACGAGGTTATAAATACCGATATGGTAAGGGGCTTTTTTGAAGATTCAAAGGGACGTTTTTGGCTTTGCACTAAAATAAATGGGATTTGCCAAATAAACAACGAAAATAAAATTGTAAAAAGCTACAATACCAACCATGGGCTTTCGAGTAATATGATTCTTAATATTGAAGAAGATATCAACCATAATTTATGGCTCGGAACTCACAATGGTTTGATTAAATTGAATCCCGACGACGAAAACATTACCAATTTTAATAGTGATCATGGTATTGCCAGTAATATTTTTGAAATAGGAGCCAGTTATAAACTTCATAACAACAATTTATTATTTGGGGGCAACAAAGGGTTCAATATATTTAATCCCCAATCAATTCAGCCAACAAATATAAAAGCTAATTTGGTTATCACATCGTTGAAAGTGAACGATGTTGAAGTAGCTAATTACATAACAAACGATACCAGTATTAAGCTAAAACACAAGGAGTCATTGTTGTCGGTAGAGTTTACTTTAACCGATTACAACAACCCCATGAGGCATCAATACGAGGTAATGCTTAAAGGTTTTGACAAAAACTGGAAAAAAATAGGGAACCGAAACTATGTCTCATATATAAATCTCAAACCAGGTGATTATATCTTAATGTTGAGAGGGATAAATGAGTATGGAAATACAGTCAATTCAAATCTAAGTATGAATATTACAGTGCTTAAACCATTCTATCTAAAATATTGGTTTATTGCATTTATCGTTTTATTAATTTTGATGTTCATCGCGTTTGTGTATTATCAAATTAGAAAAACACGCACAACACTTGAACAACTTATTGCCGAACGTACCCGAAAACTCGAAATTGCTTACAAAGAGCTATTGATCAAAAATACCAAAATCAGGGAACAAAACCGTCAAATTGAATTGCACCATCAGGAGCTCGAAAATAAAGTGACCGAACGCACCCGAGATCTTGAGATTGCCAAACGTAAAGCCGAAGAGTCCGATAAACTGAAATCATCGTTTTTGGCCAACATGTCGCACGAAATTCGAACTCCTTTAAATGCTATTAGTGGTTTTTCGACCTTAGTTAGCAGCGACATTTACAATGCCGATCGAAAACAGAAATACGTGAGTATTATTAAGGCCAATGTGTCATCGTTGTTGAAATTGGTCGAAGATATTCTTGATATTTCAAAAATTGAAGCCGGTCAGCTCAATATCGAAAAGGAGTTTTTTAATTTCACATCGCTCTTTTCCGAAATTAATGCTGTTTACCAGCAAGAAGTTTTACAAAAACACGAAAAACAAGTAAAACTCATTTGTCAAAATCCAATCCTCGATGATACAACTGTCGAGTTTTATTCAGACCCGATAAGGATTCGACAAATATTGGTAAATTTGTTAGGTAACGCCATAAAGTTCACCCCTTTTGGTAAAATTGAAGTGGGTTATAAACTTAACATCGACAGTATCCTTTTTTGGGTTCGCGATACCGGTATTGGAATTAAGATCGACGATGTTGATGCTATATTTAACCGTTTCACAAAAATAGAAGAAGAAAATGCCATTTACCGTGGAACTGGGCTTGGTCTCAGTATATCTAAAAGTTTAGTGAACATGATGGGTGGCCGAATTTGGGTCGAGTCGGAACATAATATTGGATCGAGTTTTTATTTTGAATTACCTGGCGAAATTAGACTGCAGCGCAATTGGCAGTCATCAGGATCGAGAGTGAAACCAAAATCGCTCAATTTAATCAATGAGTCGGTGTTGATTGTTGAGTCCGAAAGGTCGAGTTACATGTTACTGCATTCATTCCTTGTTGGCACTAAAGTGAAAATCACATGGGCCAATGATGCAAAATCGGCAATTGAAATTTGCAAAAACAATCAATTCAGTTTCGTGTTGCTAAGTTTAGACACCCCCGATGCCGATGGCTTCGAATTACTGAAACAATTGAAAGAAATATCGCCTAAGCTTCCAATAATTGCTCAAGTGGCTTATGCTACACCTCAAGAAAAAAGCAAACTTTCTACCGCTGGTTTTTCGAGCTTTTTAATAAAACCCTTTTTAAGGGAAGATTTATACGAAAAAATTGCACTTCTATTTTAAGCTTTTTCATTTTTTAGGTTGATTGAAGCAATTTCTTATCGAAAATTCTGATATTTGTCATTGAAATTACTTTTCGAAGTCACACTTAAAAATAAATGATAATGTTTAAAATTCAAAACCTGAATCAAATTGATAATGAAGGTTTAAAACTTTTTCCATCCGATTTATATCAAATCGATAGCAATTTTACCGATCCTGACGGGATTATACTCCGGAGTTTTGCAATGCACGATATGGAATTGCCCTCGTCGTTAAGAGCTGTTGCTAGGGCAGGAGCTGGTGTAAATAATATCCCTATTGAAAGGTGTACCGAAAAAGGTATTGCTGTTTTCAATACTCCGGGTGCCAATGCCAATGGCGTTAAAGAACTCGTTATTGCAGGTTTAATGCTTACTTCGCGCGATATCGCTGGGGCTATCGAATGGGCTAAAACTCTAAAAGGTAAAGGTGACGAAATTCCCGGTTTGATTGAATCAGGAAAAAAGAATTTTGCAGGTAGTGAAATTAAAAGTAAAACATTGGGGATTATTGGCTTAGGTGCAATTGGTGTATTAGTCGCCAATGCCGCGCAAGCCATCGGGATGAGGGTTGTTGGATACGATCCTTATATCTCGGTAAAATCGGCTTTGCGTTTAAGCCGCAATGTTGAGATTACTTCATGTGTTGAGAGCATGTTATCGCAAGCCGATTATGTAACCATTAACGTACCTCAAACCCCCGAAACCAAAGGTTATATCAACAAAGAACGAATAGCTCTGATGAAAGATGGCGTTAAAGTTTTAAACTTTGCCCGTGGAGGTTTGGTGAATAATGCCGATATAGCTGAAGCGCTTGAGAGTGGTAAGGTTGCCCGTTATATTACCGACTTTCCTGATGCCGAAATCATGGATATGAAAAATGTGATAGCCATTCCTCACCTCGGTGCATCGACCAACGAATCGGAAACCAATTGTGCAATAATGGCTGTTGAGCAAATGCGCGAATACATGGAAAACGGAAATGTTATTAACTCGGTTAACTTTCCCTCGGCCGAAATGGAACGCAGCAATGGCGGCGCACGTATAACTATTGCCAATAAAAATATTCCCAATATGGTTGGGCAAATAACCACCGTGCTTGCTGCAGCCGATGCAAACATTGCTAACATGCTTAACCGTAACCGTGGTGATATTGCATACAATATTATTGATGTTTATCGCAA
>DATERL010000080.1:0-19848 GCA_035271585.1 Prolixibacteraceae bacterium | reverse complement strand
GGTATGGCGAAAAATTTCAAACTGTTTTATTCGCACCGACTGGCTTCAATCCCCGAACATGTAGCCAAGGTTATATTAAAATCGGTTAAAGCAAGCCGGCCCCGCACTCGTTATGCAGCGGGACGTGGCGCAAAGCTTATGCTCTTTTTCAGGAAAATATTAAGCGACAGAACGCTCGACAGGGTTATGCTCCGACTCACCAAATAAGCATCATGGGAATAACATCTGTAATTATTATAGCTATTGTAACGCTTGTCGCATTCAATATCTATCGTCGAATAGATAAAAAGCCGAAAACCGAACAAGAGCTTAAACTAAGCGCTTCGGAAAATTACAAAAACGGGGTATTTGTAAATCCCGTCAATACCAATATGCAACGTCCACCACTCAAAGTGCTTCTTAAAATGATGGACAAGAAAAGCGGTTTGCGACCTCCAAAATCAATTGAAACATTTGCTATTGATGGTTCGCTATTTAAGGATAATAACAACACCTTCACCATAACCTGGTTGGGACATTCATCGTTTTTAATAAGGGCAGGAAAAATCAATATACTTATCGACCCGGTTTTAAGTAAACGGGCCTCTTTATCGCAACATATTGGGCCAAAACAATTTGATTACACCCATTTTACTGGTTTTGACGAACTGCCAGAAATTGACCTGGTGCTTATCTCGCATAACCATTACGATCATCTTGATTATGGGCTTATTAAAGCATTGAGAAACCAGGTTAAAATGTTTTATGTGCCACTGGGAGTTGACTCAAATTTAGAAAACTGGGGGGTTAACCCACTTAAAATACAATCATTCGATTGGTGGGACAAAAATGAATACGAGGGTATAAAAATTACCGCAACACCTGCACGGCACTTTACCGGACGCGGCCTGAGCGATCGTTTTAAAACCTTATGGTGTGGCTGGGTCATAAAATGGGAAGAGAAAAGCCTTTTCTTCTCTGGCGATTCAGGCTATTTTGACGAATTTAAAGACATTGGCGAAAAACTAGGGCCTTTCACCTTGTCGTTAATAGAATGCGGGCAATACAGCCCCTATTGGCCCCACGTACACATGTCACCCGAAGAGTCGGTGCAAGCGGCCATCGATGTAAAAAGCCAAAAAGCCATGCCCATACACTGGGGAAAATTTAACCTCAGCATTCATGCATGGAATGAACCTCCCACTCGCTTTTTAAAAGCGGCTGAACTCAAAAAACTACAAACGGTGATTCCCCAAATAGGAAAAACCTTTTCGATAAACGAATCACCACTGGAAAATTGGTGGCAATAAGTAATTTGTTTTCAATATCGATGGTATCCTTCATTCTAAATAGTAGAAATTTTTTAGTTCGGGAACTAAAACCCCTTATCTCATTTTTGACAAGCTATTGTTAATCACAAAAATTTTAAAAATCTTATCTTTGTTTCCATTAAAATATTTAGAGCAAATAAGGTGATCATTTCTCCACTTTAATGTTTAGTTATTGTACATCAGCAAAATATAAAAATTACAATATGTCAACGGGTAAAAAACATGTCGAAACACCTTTAATGAAACAGTATTACGCCATTAAAGAAAAACATCCCGATGCCTTGTTATTGTTTCGCGTGGGCGATTTTTACGAAACATTTGGCGACGATGCCATCAAAACTGCCGAAATTGCGGGCATTACCTTAACGCGTAGGGCCAATGGAGCAGCCAGTTTTGTTGAACTGGCAGGTTTTCCGCACCACGCACTTGACACCTACCTACCCAAATTAGTAAGGGCAGGGCAACGCGTGGCGATATGCGAACAGCTCGAAGACCCCAAAATGACCAAAACAATTGTTAAACGAGGCATTACCGAGATGGTAACTCCAGGCGTTTCAATTAACGACAACATATTAAACCACCGCGAAAACAACTTTCTGGCCTCGGTTCACTTCGACAAAAAAATGGCCGGCGTTGCTTTTCTCGACATTTCGACGGGTGAATACCTCACTGCTGAAGGTACTTTCGAATATGTTGATAAACTGCTCAATTCTTTTCAACCTAAGGAAGTACTTTACCAACGTGGAAAAGAAGTGATGTTTAACGAGCATTTTGGCCATAAATTTTACACTTTCACCCTCGACGACTGGGTTTATACCGCCGAAGCAGCAAACGACCGATTATTGCGCCATTTCGAAGTAAAAACACTTAAGGGTTTTGGAGTACACCGCCTCGAATACGGAGTAATGGCCGCCGGCGCTATCTTGCATTATCTAGATATTACGCAGCACAACCACATAAAACACATATCGAACCTGGCGCGAATTGAAGAAGACCGCTTTGTGTGGCTCGACCGTTTTACCGTGCGCAACCTCGAACTCATTAACCCCATCAACGAAGGGGGCAAAACGCTGGTTGGTGTTATCGATCGCACCCTTACCCCAATGGGCGCCCGTATGCTGAGGCGCTGGGTTTCGTTCCCCCTAAAAAGTGTCCAGTCCATAAATAACCGCCTCGACGCTGTGGACTATTTTGTGAGTACCGCACAGCAAAAAAAGGAAATTGAAGAACATATAAGGGAACTGGGCGATCTTGAACGCCTGATTTCAAAAGTGGCCGTACAACGCATTAATCCGCGCGAAGTTGTTCAGCTAAAAATTGCATTACAAGCCATTGTCCCCATTAAAACCTTGAGTGAAAAATCGGAAAACAAAACGCTCGAAAAATATGCCGAACAATTGAACCCCTGCCTTTCGATAGCTAATCGCATCGAAAAAGAAATATATTCCGATTCGCCTTCGCAAGTTAACCGTGGAAACGTAATTGCCCGAGGGGTTAATGCCGATCTCGATGAACTGCGAGACATCAAAAAAACAGGCAAAGATTTTTTATTGAAGATGCAGGAACGCGAAGCACAACGCACTGGAATAACTTCGCTCAAAATAAGCTTCAACAACGTGTTTGGCTACTACATTGAGGTACGAAATACACATAAAGATAAAGTGCCGCCCGAATGGATACGAAAACAAACCCTGGTAAGTGCCGAACGTTACATTACCGAAGAGCTGAAAGAATACGAATCGAAAATAATGGGTGCCGAAGAAAAAATTCTTCACATTGAAACCCGTTTGTTCGATGATTTAGTTGTTTCGCTTAGCGAATACATTCAAGCCATTCAACTAAACGCCAATATCCTATCACAAATCGATTGCCTACTTTCGTTTGCGACCATCTCGACGGAGTATAATTATTTACGCCCCGAAGTCAACGAAAGCCAGATAATTGACATCAAAGAAGGCCGCCACCCTGTTATTGAACGACAGTTGCCCATTGGCGAAAGCTACATTACGAATAACGTTTACCTCGATCGTGAAGATCAGCAAGTCATTATCATTACTGGGCCCAATATGTCGGGTAAATCGGCCTTATTAAGGCAAACTGCACTCATTGTACTGCTGGCGCAAATGGGTTGCCATGTACCGGCCCAAAGCGCCAAAATTGGTTACGTCGATAAAATCTTCACCCGCGTGGGGGCATCCGATAATATTTCGTTGGGCGAATCAACTTTCATGGTCGAGATGAACGAGGCCGCCAGTATTTTGAACAATTTATCGGATCGCAGCCTTATTTTGCTCGACGAACTGGGGCGTGGCACCAGCACTTACGACGGCATTTCCATTGCTTGGTCGATAGTCGAGTACATTCACGAACATCCAAAATCGAGGGCAAAAACCTTATTTGCTACCCACTATCACGAGCTCAACGAAATGGAGCGCAGCTTCGACAGGGTCAAAAACTATAACGTTACAGTAAAAGAATTCGACAACAAGATAATTTTCCTACGAAAATTGGTGCGTGGAGGTAGTAATCATAGTTTTGGTATCCACGTGGCACGAATGGCCGGAATGCCTAAAAGCCTCGTGAAAAGATCGGAAGAAATTTTGACGCAATTAGAAGATACGCACCGCAAAGATTCACTATCGAAACCGCTCGAAAACATCCGTTCTGAACGTGAAGGAATGCAATTAAGCTTTTTTCAGCTCGACGATCCGGTGTTAAAGCAAATTCGCGACGAAATTGTGAGCCTCGACATAAACAATTTAACACCAGTCGAAGCCCTCAACAAGTTGAACGAAATCAGGAAGATAGCAGGAATTAAAGAGAAATAAGCACAATAGATTGCCTCTTTTTTTAAATAATTGTTGGAGACATTTTTTGTGAGAAGAAAAATATTATATATTTGCATCCGCTTACAGGCGATACGTTCTATAATATATGCGAGAATAGCTCAGTTGGTAGAGCACGACCTTGCCAAGGTCGGGGTCGCGGGTCCGAGTCCCGTTTCTCGCTCAGATTTTTGGAATCCTGTCAAAGGGATTTCTGTCTTTGGTTTGCCCGGGTGGTGGAATGGTAGACACGTTGGACTTAAAATCCAATGGCCAATATGGCTGTGGGGGTTCAAGTCCCCCTCCGGGTACCAATTGCGAGAATAGCTCAGTTGGTAGAGCACGACCTTGCCAAGGTCGGGGTCGCGGGTCCGAGTCCCGTTTCTCGCTCAACATTGCCTCAACATTGAAAAGTGTTGAGGCTTTTTTTTGCTTTAATTTTATCGCCTATCTGCCCTTAAACATTTTATAAACTCCAAATCAAAAACTGAGTTCAATTCACATTTCCAATAAAATTAGCCTGAGCTAAAATGTTTTGCACACTTTGGCTATGTTTTATGGCCTTAGTTCCGATCAAGTTAAGATTTTGGCGAATTGAATAATCTAAGTATAAAAATTAGCAAGGCTAAAAGATATCGCGTAGCGACTAAAGCATTGTAGAAAAATATTCACCTTTTTTATACCACGTAGCGGTTATGGGTTGATAAAAAGGGGCAATTATGTAAATTGTCACCACAATCAATTCAATAGAATCATGAAACCAGGAGCTTTTACTCAAATTTGCTACAATGCCGTAACACCTAAGGTGTTTATGCGTGGTTTTTGAGTGTAAGAGGAGTTGTTTGAGTTTAACGAATAAAGAAAGGCTACCTTTTTTAAGAGGTAGCCTTTCTTCTATTTGAAAAATTATTATTCTATTCTTTATACTGACCAATTACAGTAAAGGTGAAATTAGGATTGCCAGTTTCTTTTATAGCAGTCGATTTGGTAATATGAATCAAATAGTATGTTCCGTCTTTGATGGTTCCAAGAACAACATCATAGGTTTTTGATGCTAAAATTACAGAAATACCATCCCATTGGGTCATATCAGTAGCGGCATCAATGGCTTCTTTCAATCCTTCCAAATTGGTTAGGCTTTCCCATTGAGCAGCATCGAGTTCTACAAATTTATCAGCGGCTTTTTTAATAATTGCACTTGTTTCGGTATTGCTTTTCCATGACAAACCAAATTTATCCAAGTTTTTCCCTTCAGATCCTGCTACACGTTCCCATGTAAAATCTTTAGCTTCTGAAAGCGGAGTCACATTGGCCTCGGCAAAAATCACTTTTTTAACTGATGTTTGTAATTCACTATCAACAACAGTAAAAGTTACTGTAATGTATGTACCTGGAGCAACTGCATTGGTAACAGTAGCTGTAACAGTAGCTGTTTCGTATGATGAACCAGCGAAAGTTTGGCCTGCGTTTGTAAGTGTTACGCCTCCGTCAGAAGTAAGCGTTGTTAATGTTTTTAACCCGTTGTCGGATGATAAAGAAATTTCAAAATTTATTGAATCACCAATAAATACAGTAGTCGTATCGGCAATAGGTTCGGATATTGAAATTGCAGGAGCTATTGGATCAATAGGATCAGTGATACACGATGTGTAAAAACCCAATGTTACGGCAATCAAAACCACAAAAATGTTAATAGATTTTCTCATAATATTCTAATTTTAAAATTGATAATTATTTAATTGTTATAGTTTGAACGTTATCATATCATCTTTATTTCAGTTTTTAAACCTAAAGAAAAAGTTTTTTATAAGATGCCTTCAAAATAAAATAAGGCTTACAAATATGGAACAAAGATTTTAGAATTTAATTTTTTTATTAAAAGATAAATCATCAAAAATGATAATTTAACCATAAATGCTTTTTTCAACAAAAATAAATAGGCAAAAGCATTAAAAACAGAAAACCTGCTTAGTTACTTGTTGTAAATAAAGCTTTTAGTGTGTATTGTTTTACTCCCTTTTTACGACTCCTCTTCTAAAATTGATAGGGTAGAGACACAAAGCATACCAAAAAAAAAGCTTCAAGCCAATTGCTTAATACATCACCGAACATCAATTCATTTTTTGTACCTATTTCAATAATTTGTATTGTTTCGGTTTACTTCACCCGTATAAAAGAAGCCTATTTTAATAAAAAACCACCGCCCATTACAGCCGGTGGTTTAGTGATATTATTCAAGGTTTATCTTATACTAGAACAGTTTCATATCGTCTAAAACGGTCATTACTTCTTTTACCGAAGCCGCCGAAGCATCAAGTAATGCTTTTTCTTCTTTATTCAATTTAACTTCGATAATTTGCTCAATACCGTTTTTGCCCAATTTAACAGGTACACCCACGTAAAGGTTGTTTAATCCATACTCACCTTCGAGATAAGCACAAACTGGGAAAATACGTTTCTGATCAAGAATAATGGCCTCAACCATCTGAGCAGCAGCTGCACCCGGTGCATACCAGGCCGAAGTACCCATAAGATTTACCAATTCGCCACCGCCTTTTTTGGTGCGATCGATAATGGCGTTTAATGTATCTTCATCGATAAGTTCAGTTACAGGAATACCTGAAACGGTAGTGTAACGAGGTAGCGGAACCATGGTGTCGCCATGTCCACCCATCAGCAAAGCCTGAATGTCTTTTGGGTTTACGTCTAATGCTTCGGCCAAAAAAGCGCGGTAACGAGCAGTGTCGAGAATACCAGCCATACCAAACACTTTACTTTTGTGTGTTTTGGCGGCCACATAAGCACAATACGTCATCACGTCCAATGGATTCGAAACGATGATGATAATTGCATCTGGTGAATGTTTTACGACATTTTCGGTAACAGTTTTAACAATTCCGGCGTTAATCGAAATTAAGTCGTCGCGGCTCATGCCCGGTTTACGTGGCACACCCGAAGTAATAACGACTACCTCGGAACCAGCAGTTTTTGAATAATCGTTGGTTGAACCAACCACACGGGTATCGTAATAATTAATAGGAGCAGTTTGCCACAAATCGAGCGATTTACCTTCGGCCAATCCCTCTTTGATGTCGAGCAATACCACTTCTCTTACAATGCCTTTTTCGGCAATTATCTGAGCGCAAGTGGCTCCGACATTTCCAGCACCAACAACTGTTACTTTCATACTAATAAATGGGTTTTATAAGTTACTAACTATTTGCTTTTTAACTTTTCAAATTGCGTGTAAAAATAGTCGGATAAGCGACACTAAAAAATGACTAATTATCCATCGCAGTACAAGTTAACAATTAGATAAAGTAAAGGTTCCGATTTTTTAAAATTCAATGTTACAATAATTTAGAGAATCTAAAAAACAAAAATTTATTGATTGTAAACCAACAGCTTGCTAAGGTATTTTCCAATAATATCGAATTCGATATTTACCGTGGTACCAGGTTGAATGGTGTGAAAATTTGTTTCGTTGTAGGTATAAGGAATGATGGCCACCTGAAAAGTGTTTTCTTTTGAATTAACCACAGTAAGGCTAACCCCATTTACCGTAACCGAACCTTTTTCAACAGTCATGTATCCCTGGCGTGCTTTTTCCTTGTCAAATTGGTATTCATAGGTATAATACCAACTTCCATCGGCTTCTTCAACCTTTATACAAGTGGCCGTTTGATCAACATGCCCCTGAACAATATGGCCATCGAGTCGGCCATTCATCATCATGCTGCGTTCGAGGTTAACCTTACTTCCAATTTCCAATTCGCCCAAATTCGATTTAATGAGCGTTTCTTTAATGGCAGTTACCTTGTACCTTTTTTTGCTGTTGTTAACTTCAACTACGGTTAAGCAAACACCATTGTGCGACAAACTTTGGTCAACTTTTAGTTGGTCAACAAACGAGCAAGTCAATGTAAAATGAACATTTTCTTGTTCTTTTTCGATCAATACTACTTTTCCAAATTCTTCTACTATTCCCGAAAACATAATTTTCAATTTTAATTTAGGCCGAAATTATAAAATTATTTAGAAATTGAAGAACAGTTTGTAATTTCGAGCAATAGAAACGCTGGTTACAAATTTTATTTAAAACTGAGAATGGACAACGCAACCCTTTTTGGTTCTAATGTATCTACAAAACGAGATATTTAACACATTAAATAAAGCATTTATGAAAACACATTTTAATAGTTGGAACTTAAAAACAAAAACAATTCTAATTGCATTTGCGGCAATATTAACATCGTGCCTTGGCGAGTACGAACCCCAATATAGTGCTTATGGCGATGCACTAACAAGGGTTTACCAAGATGGCGATTCGCTGCGTTATCAAGTTGAACTGTACCTTTACTCAAATTTTCAAATGAGCGCTGTAACGGCCTCAACAAAAAGCGATCCTACAACTCTTATCGAGCTCGATACCATTCGTTACAAATATACCTTTGTAAATATTCCGAGCCGTTTAATCTACAACACCACAGCCCCAAAAGCCGATCATTATCTTTTCGATATTTTGTTCGAAAGTGGAGAAAAAATTAGGGTGTCCGATTATCTCGACTCAACAATAATTGCCCCACCACAAATAAGTAACTTGGAATGGAACAAGAACAACAATCAAATAGAAATTGAATGGGACGTGGTCAAAAATGCCCAGTATTATAAAATTTTATTACTAGATGATGACAAACAAGTTGCTTTTGAAACAGATTTATTGCACCGCTCTCAAACCTCTTTCAACATTTCGAAATTCACCAATGGATGGCAAATCAACCAGCAGCCTACCGAGAATAAAACATATAAAATACAGCTAAATGCTTACTTGTTTGAACCGGTAGCCAGTACCTTCGACATTCAGTGCATTGCTACCAATGACCAGCACTCGATGACGTGGTTGCCTCCGAATAGATAAGTCCTTATTAACATTCAAATACAAACTTTGCTTATGGCATGAGGTAGCAGATCAAAACAACAACTTTTACCCAAAAGCAAACTTATTGATACATCATTTTTCGGGTCATACCTCCATCAATAACCAACTGGGAGCCTGTAATGAAGTCGTTTTCTTTACTGGCCAAAAACAAGCAGGCGTTAGCAATATCGGCTGGTTTCCCTACTCTTTTCGAGAAGTGTTGATGGTGGTCGGATTCCGATAATTGAGTGTAGTCGCCGGTTTCGATCCAACCGGGCAAAATGGAATTAACGGTAATTCTGAATTCGGCAAACGAAGCAGCAAGGGCATGGGTAAGTGCGGTAATGCCCCCTTTCGACGCGGCATAAGCCTCTGAGTTGGGTTCCGACATTAAAGCCCTTGTTGATGCCATATTTATTATTGCCCCGCCCGATTTTTTCATCACTTTGGCCACTTCGCGCGAAACGAAAAAAACACTTTTCAAGTTAGTATCAATTATTCGATCCCAAGTTGCTTCGCTTATTTCAAATGGATCGGGAAACTCCGAAACACCGGCATTGTTAATCAATACATCGATACGTCCAAACTTTTCGCTGGTAAGGCCAACCATCTTTTCAATATCCGACAATAACGCGACATCGGTTTTAATGAACAAGGCCGATTCGCCCAAATCGCTGATCTCGTCGGCAGTTTTTTGTCCCGTCGCGCTGTCAATCTCGGCTATAACTACGGTGTAATTTTTTTGTGCAAAGGCAAGGGCAACTGCTTTCCCAATTCCCTTTCCTGCTCCGGTAACAATTGCCACTTTTTTTCTCATAATTTTTCAAATTTGAAACAAGTTGCGATAATTTGCATTCATATTTTTAATAAAAAGCAAAAAATAGCGAAACGGTCGGAATGAAATGGGCATTTATCTTGTATTTGAATGAGAATAGAATTAAAAAGAACGAGGAAATTATAAACCTTGACATTTAGTGCTTTCCCTGCCATTACTTAAACAAAATAGTATGCTTTGCGTTATTTTATTAATTTTTCAACGAGTAAACCTACACTTGTTCCTAATTCGTCAATAATCGTCAAATTATTAATTGATAATGTTTTAGATCTGCTTACTGCATCTTTAATTCCCTGTTCAAATTTTTCAAAATTCAATCTATTTTTATTGTAACCCCCAAGAAATTTCGATAGCTCATTTTCCAGGTATCGTTTTTTACTTTTTGCCGTAGCTTTGGGATTTGACAATAATAGTTCTTTATCATACAACTCAATAGATGTTAAATGCAACAATAACCAAAATTCAAATGTTGGGTTTGACAAGGCTAAATTATAGCCTTCAATTCGACATTTCCCAACAATTTCACTTAGTTGGTCTTTAGATACATTTTGCTTATCCCTGTCAACAACCATCCATAGTTCATTTGGTTCAACGCCATGGGCACTCCAATACTTCTTCCTTTCATCAAGTAACGCGATTACATGATTTGGATGGCTTTTGGTATCAGCTTCATCTGCCTTTTCAAGACGTTCAATTCGAATTATCTCAGAACTGTTCAAATCATAAATCCCATCAAAATATTGTTCTTCTGTTTTCCCTTCTCCTGCAATTGAAATTACATATAATGCTTTAGCTGTTCTAGTTGAAGATCCAATACGTCTTTCTCCGAAAGTGTTTTTTATCCTTAAACGACTTACCATAACTAAAACTTTAAATTCTTAAAGCTCTTAAAAATAGGGATAGCTCCATATCTCCCTAATAAGTAATCTTTACGTACTATTTTATCATTTCTGACCTTAAACTCGTCTAAGGAATATAATCGTGATTGATTCTTTTCTTTTTCAACAAACCAAATCTCATCTCGACGAAGTAATTCTAAGTCTAATAATAAAGATTCATGCGTAGTAGCAATCAATTGACTTTCATTGCTTTCAGTTAGTTTAAGAAACAACTCAAAGATACTATACGTTAATTTTGAATGTAAGCTTCTGTCTAATTCATCAATAATAAATATAGAATCCGTTTTTGAAAGTTCATGAATTGCAGGTATAAAATCAAATAACCTTTGTGTACCGTCAGATTCATCTTCAATGTCAAAAACAATTGAATTTCCTTCATCAGTTAAGTGTTCCAAACCTATCTTCTTAATCTTGTACTCATTACTTTCATTCTTTTTTAATGAATAAGTTATTCCATTTATTTCAAAAATTATAGCTTTAGTCTTCTCTATGTTTTTTGTTAAATCTTCTTTGATTTTTTTAGGTATATCAAAACTATCCAAATCAATTTCTTCGGTTGTTACGTTATTGATTCCTGTTTGAAATACGTTGAGAAAACTATTAAATGTTTTTGACATTTCATTATCATCACCAATGAAGTTCAGTCCTGCAAATTTTGAGTCAGGTTTTAAAACTGTTAGTTTTTTATCGAACCAATTAAAAACCTCTAAAAAACCAACAACTTCGGGAAAGTCATCAATGCTCTTTCTGTTCATTTCGCTTAAAAACAATAAATTGTCGGAGCTTTGAAAATCTTCTTTGTAAACATCAAATCGTTTTTTTGCTTTAGGGCTTAACTGAATTCCTATTTCAATTTCATGCTTTCCAAAATCATTAATAACTCTTTCAAAGATTTTTTTCTCTTTGTTATTTCCAATTTCATAAAGCCATTCTTCAATTATTTTAAGTTCATTCAACTGTGCCGCAAATCCGTAAGAATAATATTTGTCCCCATATTTTATCTCATAATTAAATATGGAAGGTTTATACAGATTGTCTTTTTTCAATCGGAAATGACAATTTACGGGATTCAACTTTTCAATTCCTTTCGTGATTATCTTTTTTGAAAAATCAATTGCTTTAACAAGGTTAGTTTTACCTGAAGCATTTGCTCCATAAATAACACTTGATTTAAGAATGTTTACTCCATCGCCTTTGACAATGTGAGAAGGAAGCCGTCTTTCTTTATTTGCAATTAATGAGAACTCCACTTTATCATCAAATGACAGAAAATTCTCAACATTGAATCTTATTAGCATGATATATTCTTTAATTCATTGTCAAAGTAACGAAATAATCTCATATCATTTGATTTTTGACTGCTTTTTTTGCTTACACTGCTATTTTTTACAATGAAAGCCAACGTAATAATATAAATACATTAATTTACAGTCAATTATTGTATTTTAATTCTTAAAAAAAAAACAGTTTTAACTGTTAGACTGACAAACTTAAAAAAAATCAAACACCTAAAATCAGGCCACCTCGAAAGCTTCGGGTAGTAAAATGGGTTTTCCCTGATAGCGTAAGAAGAGTTGCGCCAACGCAAAAACATCTTTTTCGCAATAGCGAATAATGCGGTCCAAATCCTTCTCTTCGTAATAAACTCCGGCCACCTCACTGCCATCAATATCGTCTTTGGGAGTAGGAATATCAAAAACGGCGCACAATAAATCGAGCGAAGTGAAATGCTTGTAGTCGCCAAATTTCCAAAGTTGAAGGGTGTCGAGCAGTTGGTCTTTCACCTCCCATGGTTTAGCACCAGCAATATCGAGCAATTTGGGAATGGGTACACCGTTAATGAGGCTGCGGCGGGCAATATAAGGATAGTCGAACTCCTGACCATTGTGGGCACACAGTTTTACACTGCCTTGTTTTGAATAATTATCGAGCATGTTCGCAAACTCAAACAGCAACTTTTTCTCATCGTGACCGGCGTATGATTTTGCCCTAAAACGGGTTTCGCCTTTCTTTTGATAAATGGTTCCTACCGAGATGCAAATAATTTTGCCAAACTCGGAATAAATACCCGCCCGCTGGTAAACGTCGGCAGCGGTTTGCTCGCCTTCTCTAAAATAGTGCGATTTTTTGTCCCATAAAATCTGCATTCTCTCTGGCAAATCGTTAAAAGTAGGGCTTATGGGCACCGTTTCGATGTCGATAAAAAGAATGGTTTCGATGTTAATGTTGTTGAGCATGGTATGTTTAATTTAAGTGAGTTGTTTTTCGATAAACTGAGTGAGTATATTAATGGCTACTTTATTTTTACCGCCCTGCGGCACAATAATATCGGCGTAGTGCTTGCTGGGTTCAATAAACTGTAAGTGCATGGGCCGAACGGTGTTTTCGTAACGACTAAGGGTTTGCTCAATACCGCGACCCCGCTTAATCGTATCGCGCCTAATTACCCGCGCAAGACGCAAATCGGCTTCACAATCAACAAATACTTTAATGTCCATCAACTCGCGCAATTGGGCATGCGATAGGCACAAAATACCTTCAACAATAATTATTTTTCGGGGTGAAACATTAATGGTTTCGTCGGAACGGGTACAAGTAATGTAGGAATAAATGGGCTGCTCAACCGAATGCCCTTCCTTTAGCTGTTTAATGTGTTCAATCAGCAGTTCGAATTCGATGGAGTCGGGATGGTCAAAGTTAATTTTTTGGCGTTCTTCTAAGGGAAGATCAACATTGTCGCGATAATAGGCATCTTGCGTAAGAATGGCCACTTTTTCGTGACTGATTCGCTTGGTAATTTCCTGTACAACGGTTGTTTTTCCCGATCCGGTTCCCCCGGCAATTCCGATGATAATCATAGCTACTTTTGAAATTGTTTTCTCAAAAATAAAACATATTCACCAAAATATGCCATAAATTAAAAATGAATACCAGATACTTTGTCTAAATGTCGATTCGTAAGTTGACGGAAAAATAAAAGCCCAATTGAAAATCAACTGGGCCTTTATTCAAATATAAATTTAAAATATTCATTCAATCAAAAATAACTGATATCAATTTTAACAAAAGTGCTGTCGGTGTGTACAAACGAGAAGGATTCAAAATCGGGCTTACGAAGACCAACAAATTTATAATTCGAAAATCCAAAGCCCTCGCGTGGAATCATAAGTCTATAATCCATTTTGTTGTTGCAATTTTCGTCATCAATCAGTGCTATACCATAAGTTCCGGGAGGCAATAAAATATCGTTAATCACCATTTTGTTATTGCACATCATTGTTTTTGGATAAATATTGGTTGGCCCTATTGACTCTTTTTTAAAAGTCTCGTTGCAAGTGTGAATATAAAGCATAACCTGTCCCTTGTCGCTACGAAAACCTTCGATAACGACAGTCAGCTTTTGCCCCCAAGCAGGAGCAAAAGCTAACAAGCCTACTAAAACTAATACCCCAAAAATAGTCCTTCTCCTCATTGTCGTTTTTTTTTATCGTTCGAGCATGGCCGGTGCAAATTGATTTTCGTTCAGTGTTGTTGTGTTTTGGAAGTTATCGACAACCATTACCGAGCGCCGTCCATTTTGTGTATTCTTCATTTCCATATAATAGGCAAACCAGCTGCCTCCGGGTAATTTGCGGTAATCGCCAATTATTTGCTCTCGCTTTAGCTTTCCCTGTAAGTCGTAGTGCTCCACTTTTAAAGCGAAGTAGTTTTCTTTGTCGATGTACGAAACCCTGCGACTTATTTCATAGTCCTTTGCTACCTGTTGGTTGATGCTTTTCGATTCAACCACAAAGCATTTTTTTCCATCAATGGTGACTTCGTCCAAAAGTTGGTAGTCAAAATCGTCGATGTTGGGCATGCTCATGTCGCTATTGGTGAACTCCGATCCCATAAAAGTTTTGCCTTTTTCGCTGCTCACCACACGGCGCGATTTGCGCAAAGCGGGCAGGTAAATCCACATATCGTCTTCGCGGGTTTCGTAATCGTGCACCAGCATGGTTGTGCCAGCCACATCGGCAGGAGCGGTGAAACGGATGATGGTTTTGCTTGCTTCGCCAAATTTTTTGGTGGCGGTGGCAAGCTGCCTTACACGCACATCGCCCTTTTGGTTGTAAATATTAAGGGTCGAAAGCATTTCCATCGCATCGGTTTTGATCGAATTATTGCTTTTCGTTATGATCTCCTTGGCCGTTTGGGCCTGGATATTTAATGCCGATAAAAGCATCGTTACAAGTACTAATGTGAATATTTTTTTCATCTTATTATTTTTAAAAATTTTCTTTTGTATTCAATGTAATTCGTTTAAAAAAGGTTTTTCTGTGTGAGCGTTTTTATCCTACTCGTTTCATTTTGTTAAAAATTTTGGTTGTATCACTTTACACAATGCAGGTATGAGCCCCAAAGCACATATCAGGCAAAGGAATATTGATAAGATAATAAGTAAAGCGAACATTTTCAAATAAGGGAAGGCCGAGAAGAACAACACCGAAAATCCAATAATTACCGACAAGGCATTGATAATAATCCCTCTGCCTGTTGTTGTCAGTGCTACTGGAATAGAAATATTGAGTGCATTGCCCTTCTGACCTTCGGTTTTCAAGCGCCAAAACAAGTGTATGGTATAATCGACCCCCACTCCAATGGAGATGGATGATAATAGCGCAGTAACAATGTTCAGTTCAATTCCAAAATGACCCATTATTCCAAAAGTGCATATTACCGCAAATATTAGCGGTATGGATCCGATGAGCCCCGCAACCAGGCTTCTGAAAATAATGGCAATTAAAATGAATATGGCTACAATAGCCAGTATCAATGAATACATTTGTCCCTTTGTAATGGCATCGCCCATCTCCTTATCGATAAGGCTATAACCTGACAAAGCGGCGAAGTTGGGATCGTCTTCGGTCAATTCTTCGATGCTGTTAAGCACCTTGTTCAGCGTTTTCATATCGGCGGCCTGAAACTGAATATTCATTAAACCGTGTTCGTAATTAAAATCGACCAGGTCTTCAAAATCGTCGGGATCGCCACTCATATTGTAGAGCTCAAAATATTGTGCAACTGCATCGCGGGTATCGGGTATTTTTCCGTAGCCCGGTGTGCCTTTATCGTTCAACGACTGGCTCATGATGCGCGTTGCCGTTGCTATTGAAGTAACGGTTCCTATTTCGGGCATTTCTTTCAATGTTTTTTCGTAATGATCCATGCGCTTGAGCAGCTCAGGATCTTTCAGGTCGCCCGAAAAAAGCACCGATAAAAATCTTGTGCCACCAAAATGCTCATTGGCCAATTTGATTGCTTTGTTATAACTGTGTTTGGCGGGCATCACGTCATCGTTGTCGGATGCAGTCCGAAAAGAAACTAGTCCAATACCACACACCACCATGAAGCCAACAAAAAAAGCAATTACTCTTTTAGGGTGTAAATTAATAAAACCGGCCACACGTTGTAATATATTGGGCAATATCCCTTTATCGCTTTTTTTCATGAAACTGGGACTGGGTTTCCCTTTTTTCATTTTCGATAAAATAGCAGGAATAAAAGTGAGGCTTAATACCAAGGCAATGCCTATACCTATGGCTGCAATAACTCCCATTTGCCTGGCAGGCTTCAACAGGTGAGCCAATAAACCTTGTATACCCACAATGGTGGTTAATGCCGAAAGTATAATGGGATTTTTGAGTTGTTTGAAGCTCATCTTCACAATACTATCCATTTCGAGTTCGGGCTGTGTGGTATTCAGCTCCTGATAATATGATATGATATGCACCCCGTAATTATTGGCCACAGCAATCATCATTATCGGAATCACAACGCCAATAAGGCTCAACTCCCACCCCAGTAGCGGGATAAATGCCATCGAAATAATAATGGAAAGAACCACGACTCCAAAAGGCAACCATACTCCCCGCATTTCGCGAAACGAGAGGTAAAGAAAAATAATGATGACCAATAAACCCAGCGGAAGCAAGATGAGCATGTCGCGGGTTATTTTAATGTTGCTTTCATAGCGCAGGTAGGGCATTCCAGTGAAAGTGACTTTTTCGGCACCTGGATTTTCGGCAATCACTGTTTTAATGGTGCCAATCAAATCGCTGTCGTCAACGCCTTCAACCCCATAAATAATCATCAACAAATATTTAAAATCGGCCGATACAAGCATATTGTACACCAGCTCGTTACCAGTTATATTCTGCCGTAAAGTTTCTTTTTCGCTTTCGTTAGTAGGAATAAAAGTAACGGCCGGCTCTACCATCATAAAACCATCCTCGCCACCAATGGATTGGGCGCCAAACAATGAAATAACATTGTCGATAAAGCTTGAATTTAAAAGCGCATCGTTTATTGCCCCACCGCGTTCAAGCGTTTCGGAATTTAAAATATCGTCGGCTTCAATAATAATCAGCAAGGGCTCTTTTTTGCCAAAGTGTTCCTCAACCAAGCGTGCTGTAACTTTCGACTGCATATCGTCGGGGAAATAGCTCTCCAGATCGGGGTTAATTTTAATACGGAACAGCATGGTGCTTGCCAAAATCATAATTACAAATGGCACTATAATGAACCATAAACGTTTGCGCAGTATGTATTTTATCGTTTTCATTGTAAAAAAAATATTCTATTGGTTATTTCATCAAAAAATTTGTTCTCAAATATTGTTTTTAGGCCGATAGAACTTTAATCCTTTGTAAAAATACTTGATCGGCCTTATTTTATTGATTCTCAATTAATCCCGTTGTCCATCGGGCAATTCATTCTATTTTGAACTAAAATTCCACCATTTCTTACTCCAACTGAATAGGGTTACATGAATTGCTTAGCTCAGCTAAATTGCTTAAAAACTAGTTTTCAATTCAAGGAATACTCCATTCATCAGTTTCGAAGCGTGACTAAACACTGTGCCATCGTTTCCTTTCATCCACTGGGCACCAAGCGAAAGCGAAAGCGATTCGGCTGCGTTCCAAACTATTGCGGGGCGCACCATCCACTCTTCGGAGGTAAGGTTGTAATATCCTGTTGCTGTGAGTTCAAGTGTTTCGTAGGCCAATTGCTGTCTTGCGGTTAGCGAAAACGCATGATCCCATTCTTCTTGTTGATGAAAAATGTGTCGGTTAAACTGTGCGGCCTCATAAAAAATGAGTTTTTCGCCATAGGCCATTAATTCAAGCGGGTTATTACTTTGTGGCAGTTCGGGTTGTGTAAGCGCTTTGTAGTCGAAAGTATAACCACCAACATACTGTAACAACACCATGAAATTACCATGCATGTACTCCAGTGCCGCCACAGCCGAAGCGCCTGGATTGGGAATACTCATTGCTGTTTCGTGATCTTTGGTGAAGTTAACAGCAGCCTCGGCCCTAAAAATTAACCAGCGCAAGGGCAGTTCGAGGTCGAAACCCACCGTATTTTTACGATAATAAGCCGCACTATTAATTACACTGGGTCCCTCGGCGGTCCATACAACTGGGTTAACCATAAAACCATAAAAGGGATCGTAACCGTTAAACCACGATAAGGAAAAGCCAACACCCTTTAACTCGAACGAAAGTCGAGTGGCCAATGAACCCTGATCAAATTTTTTGGCGGGCAATACGGCATCGGCAAACGAAACATTTGTACCCATATCGAAAAGATCGTAACGATAAACCGACGGACGATAGATGGGAATAGCAATTACTTCCCAGTTAATACCACTAGTGAGCTGCAATTTAGTACGCAGCATAAAATTCGATAGCTTTTGATCGTCGGCATTCGATGTTAAAAAGAAATAGTTGTTGGGCGTAATGTTATTGGTAGGATTAAATCCATCGGTTTTGCCCCAGTTCACAATTTGCTGCCCCAACGAAACCGAAAATTTACCCGGCTGATAGGTGGCATAAGCCTCCTTTAATTGAAGGGTTGTTTTTTGCTCACCAAAAATATAGCCGCTCAAAAAACGGGCATCGGCAACAAAAGCAACATTACCTGTACTGTAATTGCTTTGCAAACTAAATTCGCCAAACAAGGAGGCATAATCGTGATCAACACCGCCTCCATATCCCATGCCCCTAACATAACCGTTCCACTGGGGACCCTGTTGTTGCGAAACAGTATTTTCGAACAGGCTTTGCGCTCCTGCACTAAACCAAAATAGTTGTATTAAAAATACGATAGTAATTATCTTTCTCATAATCATAGGTTAAAATGAATATCGAAAGTAGTGTAATGAATGCCCATAAAGGTTTCTGCTTTAAAGTACGAACCACAACATGGAGTGCGAATTGTAAAAGTCGGAGGATAAAACAACAAAAAGACGGAAGACAGGAGACGGAAGACGAAAGACAGGAGACAAAAGACAAATAAAAAATATGTCAATCAAATGACCCGTTACGGGTCAAATATTTATAGGGGCAATGGCGAACATTAAATCCCCAACCACGGTAGCCAAATCATAATTGAGATAATGATCTATGGCCGGAAGGCAATAAAATTCAACAAGGAATAAATAATAAGGAACAAGGAATGGTTACAAAAGACGGAAAATGAAAGACAAAAGACAAAAAATAAGGAATAAGAAAATCAAACAACCCAGACCGACAGAATTCGAAAACCAAATGACTCGCTTTCAAGGCAAATCAAAAAGTAGTATTTAAAATTTTGTAACCTTACCTGACAGAGAACAAAAATCCAAAAATTGTTTAGCAGGATACTAAAATGACGCTTAGGGATGAATAAAAATGCCGAGGAACATATAAATGACCAGTAGGAACGACTAAACGACCAGTAGAAATCAAAAATAATGATGAGGAACATATAATTGGCCACTAGGAACGAATAAACGGCGAGTAGGAATCAAAAATAATGCTGAAGTACTGATAAACGACGATTATAAACGACCAAAGAGCCAGTAGAAATAGAAAATAACGATTAGAAAGAGTCTCCGGACAGAAAATGTAAACGATCAATTGAAAACGATTAGACAGATAGTACACCTGTTTCAAAATGAATTAATTTAAGACGATTTAAAATGAAAACGCGCTATAAAAATGTATAAATTCAAAAGCGGATGCAGTGGTATGCC
>DATERL010000079.1:0-4872 GCA_035271585.1 Prolixibacteraceae bacterium | reverse complement strand
CCTTACAACACTGGAGTAAATCGCCACCGCCAACAATAACCAGTAAAGCATTTTCGACATTGTGCATGGCTAAAATGGCCTCTTCGATGCCGCGCCCCTTGTTTACAGCGCCCTGGTATAAAATAACAGGCAGCGAGGTAGGGAAAGGAGGCGAAAATTGTTCGTCGATTTCGGGATAGGTTTTGCCATGCGGCAAATTACGAACCACCTGAAATTGAACCTTGTACTTTTGGGTGTAAATATCGGCTATACTTTTACAAACGGTATAGCATCGGGTTAGTCGAGGAAGAATCAAGCTTTCGATTTTTTCCCAAGTCATTTTCACAAAAGGACGATCAACCAACTCGGGTAATTCGGTGTAATACTCGTGGCTATCGTACACCAAGCCAGCACGGGTTATTTTTGAAGCAAAAAAGCCGGCCATCAACGAATCGAGATCGTTTGACAACACCACATCGAAACGTTTGTAAAGAAGATAAAAGAACAGTCGGATATTATAGTTGGCATAAAACAAAAACCCTTTATTAAAAAGCAAGGCAAAACGGCGGGTCGAATAATCGCGCGGACTTAGTTTTGGACTCGAAGGCAAAGCACATCCCACCAAAGTTACATCGAAACCCATGCCCACCAAAGTGGTGGCTACCTTGTGCACTCGATTATCGGACACCAAGTGATTGGTAACGGTTAAAACCAGTTTTTTTGGCGATTTTTCAGGCATGAAATTCATCTTTAAATATCTTTTAATTGGGCTTTAAAATTCAATTCCACTTCGGTGGCATCGGTATACAAGCGAAACGACAAACGGTGGTATGGAGTTGTTCCGATACGCATTATGGCTTCGCGATGCGCTTTGGTGGGGTAACCCTTGTTGCTGTTCCAACAGTAAACAGGGAATTCGTCGTGCAATTGAAGCATGAAATCGTCGCGATAGGTTTTAGCCAAAACCGAGGCGGCGGCAATGGCCAAATATTTACCATCGCCCTTCACCACACATTGATGCGGGATATTGGCATAAGGCTTAAAACGGTTGCCGTCGATAATGAGGTGCTCGGGTTTGACTTGCAGTTTTTCGATGGCGCGGTGCATGGCCAATATCGAAGCATTCAGCACATTAATTTGATCGACTTCGGTGTGTGTTACAAAGCCAAGACCCCAAGCAATGGCCTGTTCTTCAATTAGTGGACGCAAAAGGTAACGTTGTTTTTCGGAAAGCTGTTTTGAATCGTTTAGTAATTCGTTTTCGAAATTGTGTGGTAAAATAACCGCAGCCGCCACCACTGGGCCGGCCAAACATCCACGTCCGGCTTCATCGCAACCCGCTTCAATTACATTGGCTTTCAAATAGGGCAATAAGCTATGCTTCATTCAATACCCTTTCAATTGTTTTCCAAACTAAATTGGCCGTATTGTCCCAACTGTACTTTTTACATTGCTCTTTTCCCTTTATAATCAATTGATTACACAAATCAGGTTGGGTCGCTATTTTTTGCATGGCCAAGGCAATTTCGTCAATCGAAAGTGGATTAACAAACAAGGCAGCATCACCTGCCACCTCGGGCAACGAGGCGGTATTGGAACAAATAACCGGCACTTCGCAGTGCATGGCTTCAATAACCGGAATCCCAAAACCTTCAGAAAATGAAACCAAGGTCAGGGCATCGGCACTGGCCAGCACCAATTGGAGCGATTCACTTGGCAGTCGGCCTGTGAATACCAAATCGTCTTTGTATTTCATTTGCGAAACTTGGTCGTTCAAATACGATTTTCCCCACATTGGTTTTCCCACAAACAACAATTTATAATTTTGTTGATCGGTGGCTTTAAATTTTTCAAAGGCATTGAGCAAACCGCCAATATTTTTTCGAGGATTTTGCGATCCAACGTAAATAAAAAAAGGATTTCCGCCGGTAAATTTGTTTTTCACTTCTTGCTTAACATCATTGGTGAGGGGTACAAAAAGCGGATTACAACCATTGTACGACACATCAATTTTTGAACTTTCGATGCCCAACGACGCTACGATATCGGCTTTACTGTATTCCGAAACCGTGAGCAAACGACGGGCTTTGCGGGCAAATAGGGGAAAAAAATAGTTGCAGTATTTGCGGGGTAAAAAAGGAAAATCGAAAGGACGATGAATAAAGTTAATGTCATGAATCACATCGACAGTTGGCACATTGG
The DNA here is from genome assembly GCA_035271585.1 of Prolixibacteraceae bacterium. Lineage (GTDB taxonomy): Bacteria > Bacteroidota > Bacteroidia > Bacteroidales > Prolixibacteraceae > Roseimarinus. Next base: position 2,691 of record DATERL010000079.1, on the reverse strand, counting down.
TACGAAGCGACATCCAGCCATCGGGCGAAAAAAAGAGGTCGACCTTGTGCTTTTTCAATAGGCGGGGAATATCAACCTCGTAATGCCACATCCACAAAAAAGGATGCCGCGATGGAAGAAGGGTGCGGACTGGAGTAATATTGTCGCTGTATATGAAAGTCTTATCCCATGGCCGGTCAAAAATAAAGAGGAACTCGTGCTCGGGATGGTTTTGGGTGATCCGGCTCAGCGTTTCGTGTGCGAACCAACCAATTCCTTCGAGTTTATCTTTTAATAAATGTTGCGCATTGATAGCTATTTTCATCCTTTTATATTGATTTTAAGAAACTGATTGATTGTTAAATAAAGCTTTAATTTATAAATTAATTACGAAAAAACACCCCCAAACAGCAAAGATAGGGAAATATGCCTATGCTAACAATTGGGAAAAGGTTAAACATTTTCCAACAAGTTATTCAGCACAAGCACCTGGTGATCAAACGATATAATAATTAATAAATTATCGATCTAAAAACAGCGTCATCGATTTCACCAAAAAAAACCAGTTTTTTTGAAAACGATTCAAAAAAACTGGTTAAAATTATTTGTAAAATGAAACCTTGCCTTTCTTAAATGGCGAAAAAAACGTCCTCAGTTCAATGCATCAAATTCTTGTTTTTTTAACACTGAGCGAACACTTAAACTTGAACTATTTTAAACCAGCAGGTTCATTTAGCGTATTGGTTTATTCTATCAAAATTAAACAACACCCTGAGCCAACATGGCATCGGCAACTTTAACAAAGCCACCTACGTTTGCTCCACGCATGTAATCGGTTTTGCCGTTTACTGTTCCATATTTTTTGCAGGTATTGAAAATATCGCCCATAATGATGTGCAATTTTGCGTCTACCTCTTCGGCTGACCAGTTATAGCGCATTGAGTTTTGCGACATTTCGAGGCCCGATACGGATACTCCGCCGGCGTTAACAGCTTTGCCTGGTGCATAAACAATATTTTTGTTCAGCAACTCCACAGCTTCGGCTGTACATCCCATGTTCGAAACTTCGGCAACCAACATGCAACCGTTATCGATCAACATTTTGGCATCGTCGGCATTCAATTCGTTTTCGCAAGCACAAGGAAGTGCGATGTCGGTTTTTTGTACCCATGGTTTTTTGCCAGCGAAAAACTGAGCGCCAAATTTCTTGGCATAAGGTTCAACCACGTCGTTGTTCGAGGAGCGCAATTCGAGCATGTAATCAATTTTTTCTCCCGAAATACCATCTTTATCATAAATATAACCGTCGGGGCCCGAAATAGTAATCACTTTTCCGCCCAGTTCGTTAATTTTAGATACAGCACCCCAAGCCACGTTACCAAAGCCTGAAACGGCAAAAGTTTGACCGGCAATGTCTTTACCTAAATCCTTAAGTATATGGTCTACAAAATACACAGCGCCAAATCCTGTAGCTTCGGGTCTTAAAAGGCTACCTCCCCATGCACTACCTTTGCCGGTAAGCACGCCAGTGAATTCATTTGTGATTCGCTTATATTGTCCAAACAAATAACCAACTTCACGCGCACCAACGCCAATATCGCCAGCAGGCACATCGGTGTTAGGACCAATATGACGATACAATTCGGTCATAAAACTTTGGCAGAAACGCATAATTTCGTTGTCGGTTTTCCCTTTAGTACTAAAGTCTGAACCACCTTTACCGCCGCCCATTGGCAAGGTAGTGAGGCTGTTTTTGAAAGTTTGTTCAAAACCCAGAAATTTCAAGACACTAAGTGTTACACTGGGATGGAAACGTAATCCTCCTTTGTAAGGGCCAATGGCACTGTTGAATCCAATTCGGTATCCTTTGTTGATTTGAACCTCTCCACGATCGTCGACCCAAGGAACACGGAAGATGATGACCCTCTCGGGTTCAGTCATGCGTTCGAGAATTTTGGCTTCGCGATAGCGTGGATTTTGGATGTATACGCTCCAAACTGATTCTAAAACTTCACGCACAGCTTGGTGAAATTCTTTTTCACCTGGATTGCGCGCGATAACTTGATTCATAAATTCGTTGATATCAGACATGATAGTATTGTGTTTTGGTGTAAATCGCCCAAATATAATAATTTTATAAAACCTTTGTTTTCAAAAACAATCAAACAATATTTCTTGGAGCGATTAATTTTTATTCGCTTAACATTTATTAATTTTTTACGGTTCTATCCTTTTGATTGGGATCAAAGGTAATGGGTTTTTATTTTGAATAAAATTTTGGCCAAAAATTGTAAAGGAGTAATTAAGCTGTAATAAAAAAAGGAACCCAAAAATGGATTCCTTTTTTCTGTGGGCGATGAGGGATTCGAACCCCCGACCCTCTGGGTGTAAACCAGATGCTCTGAACCAGCTGAGCTAATCGCCCTTTTACATTTCTTGTTTTTGTAAAATGCGATGCAAATATACTTGAATTTTTATATGCTCCAAACTTTTTTTATTTTTTTTTAGATAAAAAATCAGCAACAACAAATGTACTTCCTCCTACATAAATCCCTCCTTCTTTTGTGCATTTCTCATAAGCGGCTGAATATGCGGATTTTACATCTTTATAACAACTATAATTGTGACTTCCAAAATACGTTTGCAATTGTTCAACTGGCATTGCACGTGCAATATTAGGAGAGCATAAATAATAGTGAGCCTGTATAGGAA
>DATERL010000078.1:0-7593 GCA_035271585.1 Prolixibacteraceae bacterium | reverse complement strand
CCTCTCTCTCCGCAAAACTAAAGCCTTGCATTTTTTGCAGGGCTTTTTTTGTTTATACAAACAATGAAATTTTCCAGTAGATATTTTTTGAGGATTTTTACAATCCTGTGTGGATAAAAATTTTGGCTATCCTGTTATATTTAATTAGTTTAGCTTTGTATATATATTATTGGGGGGGCTTTAGTAATTACTATCAATGAATTACTTTATTTATTTACATTCAAAAAAACCACATAAAACATTGGGCAAATGCATTATTTCATAAAATACAAAAAATCAAATTAAAACATACACGTAAATATCAACACATTAAATGAAATAAGTTTTAATTCAGTTATAAATAAATAATATGAAGACAAAAAATTACGCCGTTTTAACTTTCTTAATTGTCACTGCATTTAGTGCGTGTCAGTTTCAAAATGCCACAATTACTGAAAGAGAAATAACTAATAACTGGTTTTTCAAACAAATAGACAGCACAATTCAGGGTGAGGCCATCGTTCCGGGAACAGTACATACCGATTTATTAAATGCCAAACTAATAGAAGATCCATTCTATCGTATAAACGAGAAAAATCAACAATGGATTGATAAAAATGACTGGGAATATTCAAAAACCTTAATTATTTCTCCCAAAGAATTTGAAAAAGACAATATCCGTCTTTCTTTTTTAGGACTCGACACTTATGCCGATGTGTATTTTAACGACGTGTTATTACTTGAAGCTGACAATATGTTCAGGGAATGGGAAATTGACATTAAGCCTTATGCTAACGAAGGAGAGAACAAATTAAGAGTTTACTTTCATTCCCCCATCAATAAGGGTCTTGAATTATTAAAACAATCAGCTTATTCTTATCCCGCGTCTAACGACCAATCGGAAAACGGTGAAATTGGTGATCAAAAAGTATCAATTTTTACCCGAAAAGCAGGATACCACTATGGTTGGGACTGGGGTCCACGCCTTGTAACTTCAGGTATTTGGCGTCCGGTAGTATTAAAAACATGGAACAGTTTTCGGGTTAAAAATACATTTATCAAGCAACAATTAGTGAGCAACGAATTGGCCGAATTAAATGCTGAAATAACCTACGAAACAAATGAGGCATTTGCCGGTAAAATCACAATTAAAAATAACGGAAGAACTCTTGCATCAAGCAATCATAGCTTTCAAAATGGAGTTAATAAAACCTCCCTCCCATTTACTATTACCAACCCAAAACTTTGGTGGAGCAAGGGGCTTGGAGCGCCAAACTTGTATGAATTTGAAATTATTATAAGTGGAAACAATAAGCTACTCCATAAGCAAACGCTTGCAACAGGCATCCGAAGTATAAAGCTAATAAGAGAAAAAGATGAAGCAGGTGAATCGTTTGCTTTCGAACTAAACGGGATACCGGTATTTATTAAAGGTGCCAACTATATACCTAACGATAATTTTCTTCCCCGTGTAACAACAGCCGATTACGAAAAAGTAATTGCTGATGCCGTGAATGCAAACATGAATATGCTGCGCGTTTGGGGTGGAGGGACATACGAAAATGATGAGTTTTATGAGTTATGTGACAAAAATGGTCTATTGGTTTGGCAAGATTTTATGTTTGCTTGCTCAATGTACCCTGGCGATTCCGCCTTTCTCGAAAGCGTAAAACAAGAAGCTATTGATAATGTTACGCGTTTGCGCAATCATCCATCCATTGCTTTATGGTGCGGTAATAACGAAATAAATTCAGCCTGGAGTTATTACTCAAAAGGTGGCTGGGGCTGGAAAGAAACCTATACGCAAACGCAACAAGAAGAAATTCAAAAGGCATACCTTGATATATTTCACAATATTCTACCCGAAGTGGTGGCGAATTGTACCGATGGCGACGACTATTGGCCATCATCTCCCCAAGCAGGATATGAGCCCAATGAACATGCGGGTTACGATAATGCGTCGGGCGACATGCATTACTGGGGTGTTTGGCATGGGCTCCATCCTTTTGAAGATTTTGAGATCTACAAAGCACGCTTTATGAGCGAATATGGATTTCAATCGTTTCCCGATTTCGAAACAGTACAAAAATATACTGTGCCCGAAGATTATGATATTGAGTCGGACGTAATGGCTTCGCACCAAAGAAGTGGGATTGGAAATTTGCGAATTAAAGAATACATGAGCTGGTATTTTAATGTACCTGAAAACTTTGAAGACTTTTTGTACATGAGCCATGTTTTGCAAGCTTATGGAATGAAAGCAGGAATAGAAGCTCACCGTAGAGCAATGCCTTATTGCATGGGCACTTTATTTTGGCAAATTAACGATTGCTGGCCTGTAGCCAGCTGGAGCAGCACCGACTATTACCACAAATGGAAAGCAATGCATTATGCCGTTAAAAAAGCTTATGAGCCCGTATTATTAAGTGGATTGTCAAACAACGACACGCTCTCAATTTTTGGAATTTCCGACTTATTAAATAACATTCAGGCCAATTTAAAAATATCTCTAATTGATTTTAGTGGCCATGTAATAATGGAAAAATCAATTGAAACAACGCTAAAGGCCAACACCAGTTCATTGCTTTATCAATTCAATAAAAACGAATACAAATTTAGCGAGAACAATACGGCATTGAAAATAGGGCTGTTGGTTGACAATAAACCAATTGCCGATAATATGATCTATTTTTCAAAACCTGTAGATCAAGACCTTACGGAAGCTAATATTCAAACCAAATTAATTGAAAAAAACGGCAAATGGTATGTTCAAATTACTTCGGACAAACTGGTGAGGTATGTATATCTAAATTTTGAAGGTCAAAACGAGTTTTTCACCGATAACTATTTCGATTTAATGCCCAACGAAACGATTGAAGTTGAAGTTGAAAATGGCAACAATCTAAAAATTGAAGAACTTGAAATAAAACACTTAGGAATGATAAGCTATTAATTTAGCAAATTGCAGATATAATAAACAGTCAATTATAAACCAATGTCGTTTACTTTAGGCCAACGACCTTTGAGCATCAGTTTGGCTTGAAAATTTAGGTATTAAAAAGCCCTGAAGAGGCGTAAGTTTTCGCTCCTTCAGGGCTTTTTAATAATTTCCAATTAATCGCAAGGTTTACTTAACAATAGATCGTTAGTCCCGATGGTTTTCGGGATTAGATATTAGTATTGAGACAAAATATAGAACACTAGTATTCAATTGTTAAACGAGATAGCTGAATGATTTGTAAGGTGCTGTACGTTAATCACTTATAAGAATATAACGAACTATTGCAACAATTATTGTAAAATAAAAGCATATAAACACTTTGGCATTATTGGCTAAACTACTACTTTATAAGTTGGGCTAAAGCCCCGATTTGCTAATGCTAATTAGTTACCCCAGGCTTAAGCCCAAGGCTATTAAAACCCCAAATGGCGAGGGCTTTAGATCAATCTTAGATGCTTTCAACAAACGACAGTAGCTACATAAAAACGACATTCAACTAAATGAAAAAATGCAACTCCGGCTTAGCCAAAATTGCACTTTTTTATAATTAAGAATTATCGTTACCGATTATTTTTTCTTTTGGTTGGCTGCGTTCCATTTTGCCAATTGCTCGGCAGTTAAAATGGTTTTTACCGATTCCCTGAATTCTTTTCTGGCAGGATTGGCCTCCCGCTTAACCGGGGCAGCATTCAATTTCACCTTATCAGCTTTCTTCAACTGTTCCCTATCAGCTTTTTCGCTCGTTTGTTTATTAATCACATCAACATACAATTGTTTAACCTGAGCTTGTTGTTGTGCGTTCAATGCGCATACTGCATTCATTTTTTCCATTTGTTTTTGGGCACGCTGTTCAACCGTTAGGGTATTAGCGGCAAACGATAATACCACGATAAACAGTGCCGCAAAAAAGGTAATTATTTTTTTTCCTGAATTTTTCATAAATTTTTATTTAAAAAATTGAACAAACTAGCTATTAGCTTTTTTTCTGCGTGATTTAAAGAAGCCAAACAAACCCACCAAACCCAAACCCACAGCCGAAGCCAAAGGAGCTAAAGGCACCGTAGCACCGCTCCCAGCTAAAATAGACTGATTAGGCGTGGTTTCGTAGGCAAAACCCACAATCTGCCCTGCTGAACCAGTACCTAACAATGGTGTATTGTTGATGTTAATGCCAATCCAAGCATAATGCCAGTTTGTTCCACCATCACTTGTAAAGCGTACACCAGCGTAACGGGTTTGTAAGGGATAGTATCCAAAATTCCCATCATTAAAACTTCCAGAAACTGTTGACACAATGGTATCAACATTCTCATTTCTCCAATAAGAACTGCTCGACGCAAGCGTTGGACCAATAATCCGATTCAAAGGGAAAGCAGCAACATCATAATTAGTACCAAATGGACCGCCTTGTATTACCTCAAAACTAGTGGCGTCGGCATCAGAACCTAATTCTAGAATTATACGCACTCCAGAAAAATAAGAATAATAAGAAGAAGAAGAAACATCCATAATCAGTTCAAAATCACCATCACCATCAAAATCGATCCCATGCTCGCCTGGTGTTAAATTAATAGTGCTTGGCGTAAAGTGAACAGCCGCATTGGCTAAATTACCGGTTAACAAAACAGCACCGGCCGCAGCGGTGTATTTACCCACTTTTCTTAAAAGTTGGCTTCGTTTTTCGTTGTTTTCATTCATTATGATAATATTTTATGTTTTTCTGAAAATGCTTAAAACTAAGCAAATATATAAAAATAATTTATAGCTAATCATTATTGTGGAGTTAAAATTCAAAGCATAAAAACACTTTGGCATAATTGGCTAAACTACTGATTTACAAATTGGGCTAAAGCCCCAATTTGCTAATGCTAATTAGTTACCCCAGGCTTAAGCCCGGGGCTATTCAAAAATCGCATATGGCGGGGGCTTTAGCCTAATTTTAAATATTTACAACAATCGAAAGTGATTGCGAATACAGCAATTATCTTTATCCTTTGGTTCGGTACAAATCTTTATCCACCACAGCGGCCATTTTACTCACATCGAAATTGCCACCTAAAAACACAGCTACTTTTTGGGCTGTTTCGAGCGGCTGGTTAATAACGTCGGAATAAGCAATACGCAATATTTCAACATTATAGTTGGCTTTTTCCCACTGCTTTACTCGGTGTAGGTTTTTAATAAATTGTTGCTCAATGTTCATGGGATAAGCATCTTCTTTTACCCTTTTGGTTTTCCCGTTGCGCACCAACATAGCGTGTTGCGACATCACCACTTCTTTAATATCGCGATCCATAAAAACCACTTTGTAAGTAAAACGTGCGGGCAAATGAAAAAGCAAATGCGAAATTACTTTCACCACTTTGCCCGGTGTTTCTTTCACCCACGAAGCATCGCGCATTAAACGCTTAACGGCCTCATGTTCGTAATAACCTTTTGGATTGCTCTCGTCGGGTAAACGTTCGCGGTCGGTATAAATTAGAAGACCAGCAGCATCGAGCATTTGCATCATCACTGATGTTCCGGAGCGGGGCAAGCCCGAAACAATTATTACCGGTTCGGTTTCAATTTTATGGTTTCGCTTCACTATCAATGGTTGATCGGATTCTTCGGAAATCTGCCCAGGGTTTTTACTAGAGATGAACTGATCGGTGTCGTCAATCTCATTCGAATTGTAAGAAACATCGTCAATATCATCATCGTTAGGCAAAGCAATCTCAATTCCCTTCGACTGAAAATGAGCCTTGTGCGCTAGCGATTTCGATGGTATTTTTAATACATTGTCGTACAAATATATCAAGTAATTACGGGCTTGACCCAAATCGGGGTTCATATTAACTGCCAACAAAAAAGCATTTTCGGCAGCAGTATATTCGCCATAATGATACAATGCAACACCAACATAATAATGGGCCAAAGGAACATGATAGGTTAAGCCAATGGCTGTTAGCCCATGATCAACAGCAAGTTCATAGTTTTTCAAATTGATGTAAGCCTTACATAAACCAAAGTGGGGGGCAAAAGAATTTTCATCGTATTGGAGTGCTTTTAGAAAATTTTCTTTGGCATCGTTCCAACGTTTTAATTTCAGTAAAGCATTGCCAATTTGTACATGTAATGTTTTGCTATTGCTGGCTTTTGCAATTTTCAAATAAACCGCGAGCGCTTCTTTGGGTTTGTTCCTTTTCAATAAAAGATCGCCACTAAGCAGGGGCAGTTGCAATAAATTTCCATGTGCTTGCTGAATACGACTAATACGACGCCTGTGTTTTTTAGCCCAATTCCCTTTCTCATTGTCGTTCAATGTATCGGCAGGTTTTTCTTTATACACCTCCTTCAGTACATTATCTTTCACAAATTGTTTTTCGTGGACAAGAAATACTTCTAACAGCTTCTCCGCTTCATCTAGGCGGTTTTGCGACATGTAAATATTGATTAAACGCATGGCAAAACGCGGCTGGTCGGGCTCATTTTCGTATAATTCGGAGAATATTTCTTCGGCCTTTTTAAAATGAGATGCCCCCATGTGAACCCGTCCAAGATTGTATTTCATCTCTTTTAAGGTTTTTTCGATGGCCAGCCCCATATCCTCGCCGGGCTCTTCGATGTAACCCAGCTCAACCAACTGTTTTAGTGCCTCTTGTGCTGCCACCGGGTCGTCGATGCTTTCTTTGGGCAACATGCCCGCTTCGCCTTCAACCAACTCCCACGATGGGATTGTCTCAATTTCAACCTCGTTCTCAAATATTTGAACCAAAGGCACACCATCCATATCCTGACCAACTGGAAGTCCCAAAAGTGTTAGTAATGTTGGGGTAATATCCAATAAATTGGCACCATAAATGAGTTCATCTTTTCTGATTCCAGGGCCTTTTGCCACAAAAATACCATGGTCGCGGTGTTGTTGTGCAGGGCCTGCGGGTTCATCGGTAACAAACTTTGGGCGTAAATGGTCGGGGTGAAAACCATGATCGGAAATAACGATTACCGTAGCCTCATCGCCCGCCAGTTGAATCAAGCGAGCCAACATCATATCGTGGTATCGGTACCCGGCCTCAACAACCCCTTTGTACATTTCAAATTGATCTTCAGAAATATAAGGTAAGCGAGGTGGGTTAAAATTCATGAATCCATGGGAATAGTGATCAATTGAATCGTAATAAACGGCCATTAAGTCCCACTCTTCCATTTCCATAATGAGCGTAGCCGCATTGTGAATGGTTGAACATTCGGCCGTTATTTTAGCGATGGATTCCAAACGTTTGTCTTTATCCTGATCAACTTTTTCATAATCGGGAACAAAGGGATAGATGTGTTGAACTGTTAATTCGTTTGGAGCAATCCGAAAATGAGCAAACAAGTCTGAAAGTTCGGGTGGATGAACTGTACCGGGAGCAACCAACCATTTTCCTTCTTTATTATATGCTGCACGCTGATAATGATTAGAAATCATTGTTCCATTAATAGGTTCAGCAGGATGCGAAGGCCACCAGCCCACAATGTGGCTTTTCATTCCCTTTTGGGTAAGAATATTCCAAATTGCTTTCACTTTGCGCGACGATGAGGAAACAGGACGAATACCATGCTTGCCCGGGTCGGGTTCCGAGAAACCC
>DATERL010000077.1:0-6085 GCA_035271585.1 Prolixibacteraceae bacterium | reverse complement strand
CTGCATTAAACTGGTTTCCATTGGCATCTTTAATCGCTTTGTTCTCGATGTCGATCCAATACGAGGAGTTTTCAGTAAAAGTAACTCCGATAAACTCGATTGTAACTGCATTGTTTGTAAATGTAGCTTTTCCGTTAGCAGCAACAGTATTCGGGCCATTGACCTGAAATGTTTTAATTGCACTGCCTTCTTTGTACAAACTGATTGCACCACCAGTACCCGGTACTATATCACCTTTAAAAGTAAGGGTGAATTGGCTAGTACTTTTAGCTACTGCTTGACCATCAGCTGGGTTTGCATTGTCCAGTATAGGCTGGGCAAAAACCATCTGTACGCTCAAAAACAACAATACAAGAATACTACTGAGTCTTGTAAATGATTTTCTCATAGCACTTGTTTTTAAATTGAACTTAATTGATTGATTGATTTAAATATAACTAATTTATTCATTTATTTTTGGTTGTAAAAAGAGTTTCGTTTTAAAAATTTACACAACATCATACAAACGTATAAAATTTCTCGGCAATGTACAAAATATTTGACAATAAAATAGTGAGTAAATATTTTATGTAACCTTTTAGTCATAAAGCTTTGGAAGCTTTTATCATTCATTATCAAAGCATAACTAAATAATTTGTTAAATGATTGCTTTTATCCCTTACTATAATTAACAAATAGGGACATCAAGCAATACTGCTTTTGGATTTTTGTCGTTATTATTAAATTGCATAAAAACCAAGAAAAAAAATGTATTTTTGAGGGCTTAAAACAATTATTAAATAACTGATTATGAAACCTATTCGAAAGACAATTAAAGCCATACTGGCAATTTTAATCCTGTCGTTTTTAACCGCTTGCCAAACCTGCGATTGCCCTTCGTATTCACATTTTAAATGCGAAAAACATGTTTCACAACACAAATCCCGAAACCTCTTCTTTCACAATTCAACATTTCAAACAACTGCTCTATATACAACGCCCCCTACATTAACCCTACCTTAAAAATATTTTATTTTGAAAAAAAATTCAATGTCATGCTAAATAAGTAAATATCATTCAGAGTGGAGTGAAACGGAACGAAGGCGAAGCGTAGTCCCGTGAAGCGGGAATCTATCTCAATTACGAAGGGATTCTTCTCCCGAAAAATATCGGGATCAGAATGACAAGCACTTATGTCATTCTGAGTGGAGTGAAACGGAACGAAGAATCTATCTCGCCCTAGTTTATAATCTACCCGCTAGCGCGAATCGAAGATCAACGTAGTTAATTTGTAATCCGTGCTTCCTAACTGCTACCAAAAAATGACCCGTGAAGCGGGAATCTATCTCAATTACGAAGGGATTCTTCTCCCGAAAAATATCGGGATCAGAATGACAAGCACTTATGTACCCCGCTAGCGCGAATCGAAGATCAACGTAGTTAATTTGTAATCCGTGCTTTCTAACTGCTACCAAAAAATGGCCTCACCCCAAGTTTAGATAAATAACCTCACCCCAACCCTCCCGAGAAATCGGGAGGGAGCAATGAGTACGAACGTTGTAAAAAACGCTCATTGGATATTTAATATTGATTATTCTGCATTGTATATTTCATATCATTTTTGTACAGTGAGAATTAGAGATTGCTTCACCGCCAGTTGGCGGTGAAGCAATGACGAGTGTTTCATGAGTTTTCTTATGGGGAGAGGTTGGTTGGCGGCTACAAACATTTTTCAAATACACGAAAATAAAGACTCGCTAAATTAGCTACAAGAGGGATAAAATAAAAATTGTAAGCATTAACTATAAGCGAAATAGATATTTATCCTTATTTTTGTAGTTAAAAAAAGGAAGTTAACTATGAATGTAATTGAAAAAAGAGACTTTATACACAGCTATTTACATCGGGCAAATGAAGACACAATCCATGAGTTTTATGAAAAGCTACGAAAAGAAGAAGTTCTAATATTAAAGCTTGAAAGTAGGGCACATAAAGCTGAAGCAGATATCCGCTCAGGAAAGGTTTTCTCAAGAGAAGAAATCGTTCTAAAAACAGCAAATTTAGCACGTTAATGAAACTTGTTTATACCGAACAGGCTCTTGAAAGCCTTGAAGAAGCGTTGAGTTTTATTACCCCTAATGTAAGTCCTAAAAAACTAATTGAAATTAGGGATAATATTTTAAATGCTGCAGATACCTTGCTTCTACAACCTAAGCAAGGTCAAGCAGAAACCTATTTAGCACATCTGCGTTTAGGCCACCGTCGTTTGGTTATCAGCCATTACAAAATCATTTACCGAATTATTGGAGCAACCATTTATGTGACCGATATTTTTGATTCCAGACAAGATCCCGATAAGATGAAATAATGTCATCTCGGCTAGCGCGAATCGAAGATCAACGTAGTTAATTTGTAATCCGTGCTTCCTAACTTATTACAAAAAAAATGTCCCGTGAAGCGGGAATCTATCTCAATTACGAAGGGATTCTTCTCCCGAAAAATATCGGAATCAGAATGACAAGCACTTATGTCACCCGCTAGCCCCGCTCCCGCACGATTGTATCGTGTGGTTCTGAGATAAGACTCAAAAAAAACCTTTATTTGTTATTAAATAATTATTCTTTAACAGAAAAGTGAAAATTGAAGTCGAAAAGCTTGAAGATTTCATTAAGATGTATTTATTTTGCGTCACTTCAATAAAAATAAGCGTAATCACTTTAATATTAAATAAATAAAACGATAAATTATGTCGAAAATTAAAATTGGAATCAATGGTTTTGGCCGTATCGGACGCTTTGTGTTCCGTGTTGCTGCTGCCAACAATAATGTTGAGGTTGTAGGAATTAACGACCTTATTGATGTTGACTACATGGCTTACATGTTGAAATACGACTCAACCCACGGACGTTTCAACGGAACCGTAGAAGTAAAAGACGGTTGTTTGGTGGTTAACGGAAAAGCTATCCGTGTAACAGCCGAACGTAACCCTGCCGATTTAAAATGGAGCGAAGTTGGTGCTGAGTATATCGTAGAATCAACAGGTTTTTTCCTTACGAAAGAATCAGCACAAGGCCACATCAACGCCGGTGCTAAAAAAGTGATCATGTCGGCTCCATCAAAAGACGACACGCCAATGTTCGTAATGGGTGTAAACCAAGACAAATACACCAAAGACATGACTTTTGTATCGAACGCTTCATGTACTACCAACTGCTTGGCTCCTATTGCAAAAGTATTAAACGATAACTTCGGTATTGTTGAAGGTTTGATGACTACTGTTCATGCTACTACTTCTACTCAAAGAACTGTTGATGGCCCTTCGGTCAAAGACTGGCGTGGTGGCCGTGGTGCAAGTCAAAACATTATCCCATCATCAACCGGTGCTGCTAAAGCTGTTGGTAAAGTTATTCCCGAATTGAACGGTAAACTTACCGGTATGGCTTTCCGCGTACCCACTCCCGACGTTTCGGTTGTTGACCTTACTGTTCGCCTCGAAAAAGCTGCTCCGTACGCTGTAATTTGTGCTGCTATGAAGAAAGCTTCTGAAGGTGCAATGAAAGGTGTTCTTGCTTATACCGAAGACCAAGTGGTTTCAAACGACTTCCTTGGCGAAAGCTGTACTTCGATTTTCGATGCCGGTGCAGGTATTGGACTGAACGACCACTTTGTTAAAGTGGTTAGCTGGTACGACAACGAAATGGGTTATTCAACCAAAGTTGTTGAATTAATTCAACACATGGCTGCTGTTGATAAAGCTTAATAAAATACTATAATATATTGTATAAAGGAGCTCTCGAAAGGGGCTCCTTTTTTTGGCACTACGAATTACAATAGATCGGTAGTCCTAATAGCTTTCGGAATGAGATGTGAGTATTTATTACTAAGCAGCACACCTGCATGTCGTGCTGAGCTTGCGAAGCATCTTTTGGAAACAAAGGCTAAATACAAAAACACACCCAAACTAAAGCACAATTGTATCGTCTGGTTTAATGACAAAAACTTTTTGATTACTATTATTTCACACAACAATATCAATTTGCCCCAACCATTCGAATACAACTCTCTAAAATTCTAATAACAGTTGAAAAGCTTTATAACTTTAAAATACTCCATGCCAATAGCTTAAAGTTGTATGGGCTTTTTAAGTACGAATAATATCAAAATTAATTTTGGACAGCTAGTTTCAATTTCTAATTTTGAAATTGAGTTTGAAAATAAAACAAAAGCACTGAGTTTCGGTGTTCAATGGAATTCTTTGAAAATCAGAACAATAGAACAAACAACTATTGTTCATCATTGAAGAGATATTTATTTTAATACAAAATCACAATCCTATGGAAAAATTACTCAATGATCAAATGTCGGATATCGATGTGCTTGACTATCCGGAAAAAAGTAACATCGCTATGGCCAACAACAAAAAGAACAGGGACATTGAATTAGAAATTGAAATTGGAAATTTGAAAGACTATTTAGAAACTTACGGTGATTTGGAATAATATTTAAAAAGGGACTTCGGTCCCTTTTTTTTTGCATTAAACTTTTTGAGTAATGAGTATTGAAACAGCTTGTAAAGAGTACGTTAAGAGGCGATTATAATAAAAACCAACATTTTAATAATGCATACCAAATAAGCATACTTCAATGCTTATTGAATATTGTATACTATAATTTATCACTGTTGTCCGGTAAAAGTTAGAGATTGCTTCGCTTTGTGTTTTATTATTTTATCGGACAACAATGATAATTTATTTAATCACGAAAAACATTACACAACTTACGATATGCGTGTTAATAACTCCTTGAGACAAATAATCCCTATCTGCTTGCGATGTGTTATATTTGTAGTAGTTAATTATTTAAGTGTAATTTATTAAACATAAGATGATTAATTCAGTGAGGAATGGCCAAGCAATGAGCTCATTATTCTGTGTTAATTTTTATTTTTTTTGTTTTGATGTTTTTAAAATGGCAAAAATCAAAGTTAAAGCACTTACTAAGCACAACCCGCTAGCGCCCGACTCGGCTCGTAAGTTTTACTTATCGGCCATACATGGCGTACTGGTAGGTGTTGAACAATTGGCCAATGAGGTCTCCAAGCGTTGTTCATTACTAAATTCCAATGTCCAAGGCGTATTGCTTGCCTTGATGAAGATTATTCATGACGAGATTTGCAAAGGGAACGATGTTTGGTTGGACAAGCTGGACACGCTTTTCGTGAACATGAGTTGTAGCGGTGTTGAAGGTGCCGAGGAAATTTCGGTTTCAAACCTCAAGGGTTATAAGCTGGTGCACCTGCCAACAAAAAAGTGTGAGCAACTCTTGCAAATGATTAACCTATCGATACAAACCATCTCCTAAGAGCTTAGCTATGAACCTATTCCGAGCTTAGAAATCGGAATGCAATAATCAAAATAAATTGCCCATTTTTCTCCAAAAAGTACCTGTTAAGTTTGCGATCTCTACCTGTAGAGTTTAAATCTCTACCTGTAGAGTTTAAATCTTAACCTGTTTGGTTTAAATCTTAACCTGTTTGGTTTCAAAACATCTTTCTACAAAATAAATTCATGTTTTTTAAGATGAAGAAGGGCACAAAGCAATTTTTATGGAATTTCCATGTGCATTTAAAGTCCTAAATATGCACTAAAATGCATCTTACTTACTGGTTTAAAGAAAGTTATCAACAATAAGGGGGGTTTTATAACAGTTTGCTTTCCATCAGCAAACGGATAGTGTTGGCAGATCGATAAACATCGGAATTGCTATGAATTGCCCTGCCATTTATGGCTGATATAAAGTTAAAAAGAGTTACAAAGTGAAAAGGACATAGTTGGAAATTATTTATTGGAGGTTCATGATTGAATATTTAAAATTCAAAAAAGTCTACTCTTTCATGCATTGTTCTATCATGAATTGCCCTGCCAATTATGGCAGGGATTAAGAATGATTCCACTATTTAAAGAGTTTGTAACCATTCAGTCGGTTTGTTTTTCAATACGTATTTTGTTCAAAAGAATAGTTTTATACCGATTAGCCAACAAAATGTCGCGTATATTCGCTACGCTCTATAATCTCCTTTATTGGTCTATCGGTATTGGTTTTATAG
>DATERL010000076.1:0-6787 GCA_035271585.1 Prolixibacteraceae bacterium | reverse complement strand
GCTCTAAATCTGTTATAATTCAAATTTATAGGAAGCTGGGTCGCTAACTGCCGAGCCGCGAATAAATTCGCCGTGGCCATGCACCACTTGTCGTGTAATTTTATTGAATGCTTTGGCCGATTTAAGGAAATCCATGTCGCGGTTGGCATCAATTAACAACAAGTAACTCATGATGATGTGAGCAGCCATTTCAACCAAACGGCGGGCATGAAAATCGATAAATTCGCTATCTTTTGCAGCAACAACTTTATCAACTGCTTCGGCAAATTCTTCGGTCAATCCAATAAGTATCCGACGATATTTTTCAAGTTCGGGTTTGAGTGGTTCCTTTTCGTACTCACGAATTTGAGCCAAACAACCACCGGTAGTAACACCGCGAATAGCTGCCACAACTTGTAATTGCGTAGTTCCTTCGTAAATAGAAGTGATACGGGCATCGCGATAAATGCGTTCAACGGGGTAGTCTTTCATAAAGCCTGAACCACCGTGTATTTGAACGGCATCGTAAGCGTTTTGATTAGCATATTCCGACGAGAGTGCTTTTACCATGGGGGTAAAAATATCGGCCAAACGCTGGTATTTCTTCATAATTTCACGTTCGTCTTTGTCTAAAGTACGTTCTTGTGAAATATTGTAGTAAGCTTTGTAATAGTCAACAAATCGTGATGTTTCGTAGAGCAGGCTGCGCGATGCATCTAATTTGGCTTTCATAACGGTTAGCATTTCGTAAACTGCAGGAAACTGAATAATCGGTTTGCCGAATTGCTCACGTTCTTTAGCGTACGATAACGCTTCTTGAAAGGCTGCTTCGCAAAGGCCCACGCTTTGGGCAGCAATACCCAAACGAGCACCGTTCATCAAGGCCATTACGTATTTGATGAGTCCCATGCGGCGGTCGCCCACCAATACAGCGGGTGCATTTTTAAACACCAATTCGCAAGTTGGCGAACCAATAATTCCCATTTTATGCTCAATACGGCGAACGCTTACGCCACCATCTTGTTTGTCGTGTATAAACATTGAAAGACCGCGGCCATCGTGGGTGCCTTCTTCGGAGCGGGCCAGTACGAGCGAAATATCGCCATCGCCGTTAGTGATGAAGCGTTTCACGCCGTTAAGCAACCAAATGTCTTTTTTCTCGTTGTAAGTGGCCTTTAGTTCAACTGCTTGTAAGTCTGAGCCCGCATCGGGTTCGGTAAGATCCATGGCCATTGTTTCGCCTTTACAAACACGGGGCAAAAATTTATCTTTTTGCTCTTCGTTGGCATATTCGTGAATGGTTTCGGCACAGTCTTGCAAACCCCAAATATTAACGAATCCTGCATCGGCACGCGACACCAAATCGGCAGCCATAATGTAGGGAACAATTGAAAAGTTGAGACCACCATACTGGCGGGGCAGTGTGATGCCCATAAGTCCAGCTTTAATCAGGGCATCGAGGTTCTCTTGGGTGCCGCGTGCATATTTCACGTGGCCATTAATTACCTGAGGCCCTTCGGCATCGATGCTTTCGGCATTGGGAGCAACAATATCAGCACAAATTTCGCCAATCACTTCCAATACTTTTTCGTAACTATCCATGGCATCTTCAAAATCGAAAGGTGCGTAGTCGAATTTCTCGCTTTGGGTATAGTTATTTTCTTTAAGTGCCACTATTTTCTCCATCAACGGGTGGTTGAGGTGAAATTTAAGGGCTTTATTATCGGTATAAAAATTTGCCATATTAATTAATTTTAGAAGCGCTTCTCAATCCCTTTTTTTAGAAGGGCTTAGGGGAGGCCTATTTCGAATTAGCTTTGTAATATTTAATCATTTTCGGAATTACGTCCATCACGTTGCCTTTAATTACATAATCGGCAATGGAGTTGATTGGTGCATCCTCATCGTTGTTGATGGCGATGATTTGTGCAGCATCTTCCATTCCGGCACGGTGCTGAATTTGTCCCGAAATGCCGCAAGCAATGTAAAGTTTCGGACGTACAGTAACTCCAGTTTGACCAACCTGACGGTCGTGATCAACAAAACCGGCATCGACCGCAGCACGCGAAGCGGCAACTTCGCCACCCAGTACTTCGGCCAATTCAAAAAGTGCTTTGAAGTTTTCTTTACTTCCCATTCCGTAACCACCGGCAACAATAACAGATGCAGCGCTTAGGTTAACTTTTCTCTTTTCGATGTGGCGCTCGATAATTGAAATGACAAAGTCTTCGGGCTTAACCGCTTTGGCCACATCAATTTTCTTCATTGTACCTTTGTATGTTTTTGAGCGGATTTCGCTTTTCATTACCCCTTCGCGAACGGTTGCCATTTGCGGACGGCAATCGGGATTGATAATAGTGGCGATAATGTTACCTCCAAAAGCAGGTCTGATTTGGTAGAGCAGTTTTTCGTAAACTTTTTCGGCTTTTTTATCTTCGTGCGAACCAATTTCGAGGCTGGTACAGTCGGCGGTTAACCCACTAAAAAGTGCCGAAGAAACACGGGGACCTAAATCGCGGCCAATCGGGGTTGCTCCCATAAGGGCAACTTGAGGTTTTTCGACTCCAAATAGGCTAGTAATAATTGAAGTGTGCGGAAGGGTAGTATAGGGTGCAAGGCGTGGATCGTCAGCAATATGCACTACATCGACACCATACGGGTAAATTTGGGCTTCAATTCCTTCGAGTTGGCTGCCAATAACAAGCGCTTCGAGTTGGCATCCCAACTGGTCGGCGAGGCTGCGCCCTTTGGTGAGCAATTCGAAGCTCACGTTGGCAATTGCCCCGTTATCTATTTCGCAATATACAAATACGTTGTTCATAATTGGTCTGTTTTATCCTATGGTATGACTGTCAATCAATTCTTTCATCAGTAGGTTGATGTCGGCATCGGTCGCTTCGATCTTTTTGGCTGCTTTGGCCTGAAGAATGACGTTTTCGATTTTCTTCACTTTAGTAGGTGAACCTGTAAGCCCGAGTTGTTGAGCTTCAACTTCTACGTCGTTTACTGTCCATTCGGTAATGTTCAGGTAAGGACGATCGTTGTATAAGCTCAGGTAATCTTCGTTGGCATTTTGCCTTTCGCTAATCGTTTTAGCATGTTTGTATTTCATGATTAAACGGGCATTGCGTGCACGGCAGGCGGTGGCTGAACCAGTTACGGTTATTAACGAAGGAATTGGGGCTTTCACAATTTCAATACCATTATCTAACCTGCGTTTTAACTTGATCCCTTTTGGATCGATCGATTGTATTTCTTCAACATAAGTAACCTGGGGTAGCTTGAGTTTTTCGGCAACCTGAGGACCTACTTGCGCGGTATCGCCATCAATTGCTTGTCGGCCGCATACAATCAGGTCAACATTGCCATACTTTTTGATGGCCCTTGAAATGGCGTACGAAGTGGCAAGTGTATCGGAGCCGGCAAAAGCCCTATCGGTTAGCAGTATACCATCGTCGGCACCACGGAACATTCCTTCACGAATGATATCGGCTGCACGTCCGGGACCCATTGTTAATACGGTAATAGTTGAACCGGGATATTGATCTTTTACCCTCAGCGCTTGTTCTAGCGCGTTAAGATCCTCGGGATTGAAGATGGCTGGCAGCGCGGCACGGTTTACTGTTCCGTCGGCTTTCATGGCATCCTTACCCACATTGCGGGTATCGGGGACCTGTTTCGCTAATACAATAATTTTGAACGATTTCATATTTCGCTTTTTATAATAGGTTTCTTTAATTTTAAAATTTAAGGCCAGCAAATATAAAAAATGAAAGTGGTCTAACCAAAACCAGAATTAACGCTATTAGCCGTTAATAAAGGGCTTTAGGGATGTTTACAAGGACGATTTCGCTAAAATTAGGGTTGCATGCTTTACCCAATAAGGATTCAAAACAATTAAATTAATTATTCGAAAGTTCCCTATTTTATTGAAAATAGCTCTTATTTAAAACGATTTCAGATAATAATGCTTAATTCTGCTCCTCAATTAGTGATAACAGCTTCGAAATATCGGCAAGCGATTTGTTTTTAAGGTGATTTTTTGAAGCCAATTGCCGATAAATTCTTTTTTTATGGCCAAATACTTTAGTAACCGATTTAATAGATGGTTTAACATCGCATATGAATTCATTTGTATGAATAAAATATCGCTTTTTTGGAAAGATTTTATCTTTGGAATTCAGTTCGTTGGCTACCGAAATGGTGGAAGTGTGTTTAATATAGAATTTTATTTCACCCTGGTGTAATACCTGTACAAACTCGTTTGTTTTGAGCTTAAAACCAAAATCTTCATTGTTATATTTCTCAAAATACAAACTATCGGATGAATTGCTTTTTAGCGTAAACGATTTTACCGTGTTCTGATCAACCGTGTACAGTTTACGGTGCACCTCGTGATAAAATATTAAACTGCCATTCAGAATGTTGAATTTCAGTTTTATATCGTAAGCCGTTTTTCCATTTTCGAGGTACAGATTTCCGTTTACCCATTTGTCGAATAAATAGGGTGATCCTT
This sequence comes from Prolixibacteraceae bacterium, assembly GCA_035271585.1. GTDB lineage: Bacteria > Bacteroidota > Bacteroidia > Bacteroidales > Prolixibacteraceae > Roseimarinus. The sequence continues at coordinate 2,292 of DATERL010000076.1, read as the reverse complement.
CGTATTTATTCAGTGCATGGTACAATACGCCCTGAATATTGACTTTTTCGTCATTGTTGGAGCTTTTATTGGCAATAGCATAGTTTGAAATGAATATTGATATGAACGCCAATAATATCGTAAAAGCCTTGTAGTTTTTTGTTTTGATGGCATTTTTAATTGCCTTGTAGGTTTTATGTGAGCTGTTAAATTCCATTTTCATTTTTTTAATTTTCAATTTCAAATTGAAAAGTTGTTTGATGCAATTGCCCTTCTAAATCGAATGATTGTAAAAGCGCCACATAACTTCCTGTTTCCATGGAGCATTCAAATTCAATTTTTGCTGCGTTGCCTATTTCAATTGAAGGATCCCAAAAAAGTACATCGCTAAACATGGGTTTTGATGAGCTCGGCTTAGTTGTGTTTTCCGAAATGGTTTCGATGGAGACCCTGATGGCATTTAATGGTAAGCCGATATTTCTAAAGTTCCCCTTTCTTGTTTTTATCGACACCAAACCATCGATTGAAACATCGCCATAACACCTCGATTGTGGCTGTATTTCAATCCACTGAATGAGTTCAGAGTGGAGTACGTTGATTTCGGCGGGATTAAAAATTGGTACTCCGTCAATCAGCATCATTGGATTGTTGAAATAAATTTTTTGTGTTTGATCCCATATTCGTAAATAGGTGGTGTCTTTAGCTACCCGGTATTTTAGAATGGGTAATATTTCCCAAGCAATTTCGGCAAAATCGTTAAGGTTAACGTAAATTTCGGGGTATATCCTGCGTTGTGTGTAACCATAAAAGGGATATTTTTCGATTACCTTTTCTACTTTTGACGCTTGTTGGGCACCGTAAATTTTGTGCATTGTTGCCCTTGATATGGCTAACTTCGAAAAATCATTGTTTTCAACGTCGGGCGAGATGTAGTAGGGGATTTCGCTCGGTGGCAATAAAAATATTGGATTAAGCCATATTGTATATGCCTTGTTCTTGGTAAGTGTTTGTATTATGGCATCTTGATCGCTTAAATAGTTACTAAACTGAAAACGAAATTCGCCGTGTTCATTAGTGTAAGCGTAATTAAGGTTTGGAACACTATCGGGTATCGAAAACAACACGGTTTCATTATCAACCGCTTGTTTGCTATTTGTTTCAATAATAGTTCCACAAAGCGTTAGCTTGTTGAATATTTTGATGTTGCTGTTTTGAGTGTAGGCGTTTGTTATTGAACCTTCTTTTTGATGAATACTACTGGTATCGATTTTAAAAACGGACAGGATAGCTCCCTCGGGCAGGTTGTTTGTTTTATTTTCGATTTGAAGTGAAACTCTGTCATTTGGCTTGAAAATATGCTTAGAGGCGCTTATTTTTAATTGGTTGCTTTCATTACTAATTACCAGCCCCATTTGGTTTAATGCTTGGTAATTGAATTTTTCTTTTCTATTTTGGTTGCATTGGTTGTTCCCAAAACGGTTTAAAATGGTAAGCAGTTTAGTCGTTAATTTTACTTCGCCTTGCTGATTTCCGGTATAAGCTCTTAAGAGATAAATTCCGCTTTCAACAGAGTCGGGGATTGTTATTTCGCCATTCCAGTGGTTGTTTTGGTGTGCAAAAATAACTTGATTAATGGTGTATCCTTCGCCGCATATATCGATATAAAGAATGCTTATTTCGCTTTCGGTGGGCTTAACTTTTACACATTTAAAAGCAATATTTTCGCCCGAAACATATATTTGTTTGTCGGTTTGAAGATGCAATTGTGTTTGCGGGCCAGCTTTAAGCTCATTAGAAAAAGCCATTGCAAGCATTGTGGATATTATAATTAAAAAATACTTCATACTAGTTTATCCAAAATTCAGTTCGTTCTTCAAGACAATCTTCATCAACCTTGGGGTTTGGGAAAAAGTCAATCATTCCAATTTTTTCGAAATAGCGTGAGCCAACCATTACGGCTATTTTTTGTTCGGTATAGCTTGCGATGGTAAAAAAACCGAAAGCATTTAAATTGGGATTGGTAACGCAGAAAATGTTTGTTGGAATTTCTTCTTCAACCGGGTCGAAAAGCTTACCGCTTGCCTCGGTTTGTCGCTTAACAGCTTGCCAAAAATTGGCACTATTTTTTGAAATGGTGTATTGTTTCAACCTATAATAAAAGCTGCGCGAATAGGCCGATTTTACCGTGCCCTCGAAGCGTGATGAGTCGAGTGGAAGTGGGCTGATGTTGTAGTACGATAGGAAATTCACATCGTCGAGAATGAGCGTGCTTCCCGAAATCCCTTGGTTGTAATCATATACATATATTAGATT
>DATERL010000075.1:0-5144 GCA_035271585.1 Prolixibacteraceae bacterium | reverse complement strand
CTACTCCCCCATTTATCAGTTCATTTTTATGGGGTTGTATTTTTAACTTGCCAGGCATGTTAATAGTAGGTATTACAAGTGATTTTGACAATATACAAATGAAAAAATCGGCATGGGGCTGTTTGGTTAGTACATTGATTTGGGGCAGTGGCGGACTCTTTTTTAATTTTAATTAATTAAATAAAAATACACTCTTATGAAAAAACCCTACTTTAAAATTTGGGCCTTGTCAATGGCAATGATCCTGTTTCACATACAGGTATTGGCAGCGGCCGCTCCTTCAAACATTAAAAGCGTTGAAAGCAATTACGAATTAGAAATTTACGATGCTTTTAATGAAATCGAAGGCCTCGTTTCGTTTTTAAATGAAAACGAAACAGCAAATTACGAATCGCTTCAAGCAATTAACAGCAACCTGATCGATAACGTCAGTTCATCGGCGGCAGTTGCCATGAATTCGGGCGAACTCGAAGGCCCTCCAGTTATGAGCCCTTTCTTATGGGGTTGTATTCTTAGTTGGGTTGGTTTAATTGTGGTTTATGCTACTACTGACAGCAACAAAGCATATACTAATAGTGCATGGAAAGGCTGTTTAGTTGGCAGTGTTTTATGGGCAGTTTTTAGTGTAGGGGGTGGATGTTTTTTTCCAGCTGCATTTAGCTTTTTACCTTTTTTACCCATGTATTATTAATTTTTGGATAGGTAATGAAACAAGCTAAATATTCATTTTATATGTTTAGCACATCTTATTTTTCACTCCCAATTCTCTCTTTTAATATGCAAATGAAGAAAACATTACTATTCGTCTTTTTTTCATTAATTGTATGCTGTACTCTTAGCGCCCAGTATGCCTACCGCTTAAATGCCGATATACTAACCAAAACACGCTTAGTGGATTCTACTTTCCAGGTAAGTAAAGGGAAAGTATATTACGACATGAACGCTAAAAAAATTATTTACGACTTAAAGTTCCCCCATAAAGAAAAAATAGTTCTCTTCGATACCCTAATGTACACTTTTAACGAACAAGGGTTACAAAGTAAAACACTCAACTACTTATTGCCAGAGCAATCAATTTTTCATTTTATGCTTACCGGCAACCTCGACAACTACGGTTTATACGAAAGTAACTTTACAACTACAGCGGTCGAAAAACATAAAGATTTGGTAATTACCACCTGGTGTCCGCCCGAGCAGATGAAACCCATTCTTTCGAAAATACAAATTGCCACCAGAAATAAACTGATCTACTCCATCACCATGTTTGATGGAGATGAGCAAATATTAAACCGTCAAATTTTAAAGAATTACCAATATATTGATGGCATAAATATCCCAACAGAAATACTGCTGGCCACCTACTTATCGCAAGGAACAGTTTATCAAATCATTACCCTAAACAACATAAAGATAAACGAACGGGGGAACGACCAAAAATACAACCATGAGTTATAAATTTCTAAAAATATTGATAATTATGGTTGTGATTTTACCCTTGGGTTTAAAAGGGCAAAAACTGATGGACAAAAACTTGTTTAGCGAAATTAACAAACCCAAGGAAAAAGAGCAGCATCGGTTTAAAATTGGACAAAACAGAAACGAACTCGAAGGCACAGCGGCACTTCTTTTTACATCATATAAAAAATTTATCTCGCCACAAGACATGACCAGCTGTGTGTTTCAGCCCTCTTGTTCGGCTTATGCCATGCAGTCCATTCAAAATGACAACATTTTTGTTGCTTACGTGAAAATATTTGACCGCCTTACACGCTGTCATCCATTAGTAAAACAAGGACAGTACCCTTTCAATAAAAAAACCGGTTTGTATTATGACCCAATACCTTAAAGCTTTAGTTTTACTATGCGCTATTTTATGGGCAAATAATTCAAGTGCTCAAAATAACATTTTCGACTGTGAACATTCACGAGAATTTGCAAGCTATTTGTTTAACTCTGCTCAATTCGATTTGGCGTTACACGAGTTGGAACGGGTCAACTATTTGTGCAAAACCGACTCAGCAAGCCAACTTTTATTGTTAAGGACCTATCGAAAAGTCAGCCAATTCGATAAGGCAAATCCTTACTTCAACAACAAATCTTTCGAACAATTAATGGCAATGCCCGATTCCTATAAGCAGGAATTCGTTAAATTACAAATGACACAAAAACAATATCCTGAAGTAACGGAGCTCATTAACCAAGGTTTCGATTTTAAAGGCAAGCAGGAATATTTAATTGGATCGGCCTTGTTGCTAAAACAATGGAACAATGCCTATTCGATGGCTCAACAATGCGAAATGTTGAATTCGTTAAAAATTAATGGCCTCAAAAAAATTGCAGAACAAAGCTATCAAGCGAAGCGAAAGAAACCCTGGTTAGCAACAGTCATGTCGGTTATTGTACCCGGAAGCGGTAAAATGTATTCGGGATATTGGGCCGATGGCGCCATGTCGCTCTTATTCACCGCCTCGTCAGGCTTTTTCGCCTATCGCGGCTTTAACAAATACGGCCCCAATAAAGTTTACCCTTGGATAGCCGGCGGAATAGCCATAAGCTACTATGCAGCTAATATTTACGGAGGAAACAGGGCTGCCGTACTATATAACAAAAACCTCGACAATCACTTTATCCATGAAACAGAGCACCTTCTTTTTTCTGATTATTAGCCTGTTTTTTGGGACTTGTGCAAAAGCACAATCCATTGAAGAGCTGATACGTTTTGCCAACCAGCAATTCGATCAGGGAAAGTATGAAATAGCTTCATGCGAATATAATCGTGCCTACTTTTTAGGTTACGAAAAACGTGATGAATTACTTTTCAAAATTGCCAACTGTTATTATCACCAGCACGATTACGATTTAGCCGGCAAATTTTACGACAGGGCGTATTTGAATTCAACCCACGATAGTTTAAAAAACGAAGCGATTATTGCGAAATCACTTTCCTTATTATTATCGGAAAAATACCTGCTTGCCATTGCCGAGTTGTTTAACTTTACTGAAGAAACAACAAAAGACCAGCAAATAAAAGCCCATGTTATAAGGGGTATTTCACATTATCAACTAAACGAAGATTCCATATCGCACAGCGAATTTTATCAATTGCTCAATTTGGCCAATGCGCCCGATAGTGCATACCTACTTCTCGACAACGAATTCAGCCATATTCATAAATATAAAAAGAAATACAATCCCAAAAGGGCATATATAATGAGTGCCATTATTCCCGGGTCGGGGCAGTTTTCGTCGGGAGCATATCGCGACGGCACTAACTCATTCTTACTAATAGGCGGCTTATACTTAGTGTCGCTCAGGGTGATGGGGCTCTATTCTTTTTGGGAGGCAGCCATTCTGCTTCTCCCTTGGGTACAACGCTATTATATAGGCGGCATGGAAGGTGCAAAAGAACATGCTCTATCGAAAATCGAAGCCAAACGATATCAATCATACTTAACAATACTTAATATTACCGATCCATTTTATGAACCATAAAATATTAAAAACTACTGTATTTTTTATCGTAATAAGCTGGTGTTTGGGCTTGAACCTTTTTGCAAAAGAATACAATGCCGAAAAATTGAAGGAAGACCTTCAAATAGTTTGGCCCTTACTTCAAACTGTGAAAATTGAATACGCCCTTGTCAATGCACAGCTTGAATTTATTGGATCGGAGTCGGATAAAAAGGAGTTTCTATCGGAATATGAAAAGTTCGTAAAAGAAAAATATTTTAAATCATTACTGTCGTTAAATTATCGGCAGGTCAAACTCTTGGTTTTGCTAATCGATCGCGAACTTGGCGAAACACCTTTCAACCTTTTAAAACAATACCGTACTTTTTCGAGGGCAGTATATTGGTATCGTACAGCAAAGGTGGTCGGAATAAATATCAGAGACAAATACAAAGCCGAAAGCTACCCCGAAATAGAAGAAGAGCTGCTCCGCTTAAAGAGCAACCCTCCTTGTATTATAAACGAATTGGCTGCCCCTTAATTGACCGATGAGCGCAATTCGGTTTTTTTGCTATTCAAAATAAATTCAGTACTCTTTACACCTTCCGAAAAAGCTTTTAGCACTATTGTACCCGGCTCTTTGCTTGTTTGTACCAGCACCTGAGCATAACCACTAAATAAGCTCCGATTATATTGTTGGGCAGGAATAATTACCTGAATTACACCGGGATTTGTATTGGGAGAATCCCATAAATTACGAACGGTATAGGGCTTTGCAACTATCGAAAACTCATTTTGGCCTGCCTTCAATAATTTTTTATCCAATTCAAACGAATAGCGTTCGCCCAATTTTTTTTCTAGTTTTTCCGAAATTGCTTTACCATTGATGTATAAGATCTGCTCATCGCCAATGGCGTTATAAAACAAGTTTACTTTAGCATCCAACACATTTTCGGGCAAATTAAATGTTCCGCGGTAAACGCTTGCAGTGCCTTTTTGAATTTCGTTCCTAATTTGAAAATGCGATTTCCATTCGCTATCGTCGAAGCCCAACGCCACTTCAGTACGATTTTCGATACCGTCAATCACTTTGGCTTTCATATTATGAAAATACAAAATACTTACATCGTCAATGTATTTATCGGGTTCGAGACAGGTATTATCGCCATTGCCAACGCCAATAATTTTTCCAGGCCCCTCAATTTCGAAGTAAACCTGATTGTTGGCTATTGGTACAAAACGCCCTTTATTATCGAGTACCGAAACAGAGAAAATGGCTAAATCTTCACCATCGGCCACAAAGTTTGTTTTATGCGGTTCGAGCACCAGTTGAGCGGGTTTTCCTGTTGTTTCGCGAGTTTGTTCTAACTGCTTTTTACCATTTTTATAGCCCACTGCTTTTATGCTTCCAGCTTTATAGGGAACCATCCACTCAATGTGTCCGTTTTTCTCCATGGTTTGGCGGCCAGCACTCTTTTTGTTCACAAAAAGCTCTACTTCGTCGCAATTACTGTAGGCCACCACCTTAACAGGCTCGCCCTGGAGGCCTTCCCAATTCCAATGGGGGAACAAGTGCAGCACAGGTTCGCAGCCCCACCAAGACTTTAGGTAGCTCACGTTATCCTTCGGAAATCCGCACACATCGTACATTCCAAAGTAAGAATGAACCGAAGGCCAACCATAGGGAGTAGGCT
>DATERL010000074.1:0-74563 GCA_035271585.1 Prolixibacteraceae bacterium | reverse complement strand
ACGATTCCTACGTAAGCGACGAAGACGTAACAATTCAACTAATTAATCCATTGCCTACCGATAACGATGTGGTAATTGATGGTCGAATCGACATTGAAAGCTTCTCGATAATTACTCCGCCTCAATTTAGCGACTTGTGGTCTATCAATAACACAAGTAAAGTGATTACTTATGTACCCAATAAAAACTTTTTTGGCCTCGATGTAATGACTTATGAAGTTTGCGATTTTGAAAATAACTGCGATTTTGCGCAAATCAATTTATGGGTCAATCCGGTAAATGATTCGCCGGTAGCCAATGACGATAGTTACGTGGTGAACGAGAATATTCAAAAGCGTTTTCATATACTGGCCAACGATTATGATGTGGACGGAACACTCAATTATCAATCGCTCGATACCATTGCAGGCAAAGGCCCTCGAAAAGGTATTATCGATTTTGACCGTAACACGGGAACTATTCTTTACACTCCATTGATTAATGCCGATGTTGATGAATTTAAATACCAGATTTGTGACAACGATGGGGCCTGTTCCGAAGCCACTGTTTTGGTAGTTGTTGATTTAGGCTCTACCATTTTGTACAATCAAATTGTAACCGAAGATGTTGCCGATACCTTTAGCGTTAAACCCTTAATGGCTGCCTATAATATCTTCTTAATTATTGCCGATACCCTCGAAATGCATCCGCCTAGAATTGGTAGCTGGGACATGATTTTTGACACTGCCGATCCGCGTATTGTTTATAATCCACAACACGATTCAACCGGAAACGATTATTATAACGTGATATTATATGCTGCTAATGGCGACTCGGTTGATTTAAGGGTAAAAGTTACAATTGAACCCGTTAACGATCCCCCAGTGGCTTTGCCCGATACAATTACTTGGAATGGCAAGGAAATTACCACTACTATTCATTTTAACCAATTGTTGAACAACGATTATGATGTGGATGGCGACCCAATTTATTTAACTGAAAAGGTGGTTGATATGGGGGATTCCCTTCGCGTGGTTTTCAATGCCGATAGCACCATCACCATTTTTGCCGATACCATTTTGTGGTGCAACTCGTGGTTCACCTATGAAATTAGCGATCCCGATGGCGAAACTTCAATTGCCCATGTGTGGATTATTCCCGAATTAACCGGTTTGTATGCCAATGCCGATACGGTAAGTGTTTACGAAAATAGTGGCAACAATAGCTTTGATGTGTTGAAAAACGACAGTATAAAAGACAATCAACTTTGTACCATCGATTCGATATTTGTTATTATAGCGCCCAAAAATGGAATTGCCGATGTATCACTTGACAAGATGGTGCTTTATCGACCAACTGATCAGTACTATGGCGCCGATTCGCTGCAATACCGAATTGTCGATATATGGGGGCAATGCGATTCAGCATGGGTATATATTGATGTTATTCAGCAAAATACACCTCCAGTTGCTGAAAACGATGTGGCGCCTGGCGAGTTCGACCAGTCCATCGAAATTTGTGTGCTCGAAAACGATTACGATCCTGATCCTGATGGGTTTATTGATACAATTCGTACTTATGTTACCATTGGTGAAGAACCCCAGTTTGGAACCGTGGTTTTCGATACCATTTCTGGTTGTTTTGTGTATACGCCTTTCAATCTCTCGTGCGACGACGATCACTTTGGCTATACCATTTTCGATAACGAAGGCGATTCAGCCTCTGCTACTGTTACCATTAAGTTGCCTAAGGAAGCCTTAATAGTGGCCGTAACCGATACCGTAAAAACTTGGCCAGGTGTTCCGAAAAACTTCAATGTGCTCGAAAACGATTTGGGCTTTTTCCTGCCTTATGTCGAAATATATACTCAGCCTTTTATTGGAAACGTAGAACAAACAGGCGACTCCACCTTCAGGTATTATTCCGATCCGTTAACCATGGAAAAGGACAGCATGACCTATCAACTGGTTTCACCGTGTGGTAATTTCGTTATGGGTAAAGTGGTTTTTGTGATTGAAGAGTTGCGCGTACCCGAAATTATTACACCAAATGGTGATGGGAAAAATGATGTGCTGATTATCGATGGCATTGAATATTTCCCCGAGTCGGTTATTAAGATATTCAACCGCCATGGACATGTGGTTTACGAGCGCCGTGGTTATGAAAACGATTGGGCTGGGTATTCAAATAAAGGAAGTTTAGGAGGAGATAAACCACTTCCAAGTGGTACTTATTATTACTCCTTAATTTATAACGAAGGCAGGAACAGACAAAAAGGAATAATTTATATTTTCAGATAAGAGATTACAATGATGCAAATGAAACAAATACAACATAAAACAAGAGCACTGCTGGTTACGCTGGCTTTGTTGTTGTGTACTTATGTTTCGTTTGCACAACAAGATCCGGTTTTCACTCAATACATGAACAATATTTCTTCGGTTAATCCTGCTTATGTTGGAATAAGAGGCGTAGCATCGTTTACTGCCCTTAACCGTAAGCAATGGGTGGGGTTTAAGGACGCACCATTTACCTCGTCGTTAACTTTAGGTTTGCCTGTTGATAGTTTAGGTAAAATGGGGCTTGGTTTCGATTTCATGTTCGATAATAACCGGCCAGAGTCCTACACTTCGTTATATGTTGATTATTCGTACCGAGTAAAAACGTCATCCACATCGCAACTCAGCTTTGGACTTAAAGGGGGTTTTAATTATCTGCAGCCTAGTCTGATCGCTCTCGATCGTTATCATGAGGATGACCCTTATATTTTAACTTATGGCGATGAACCCCATTTAATGCCCAACTTTGGGGTGGGTGTTTATTGGTATACCGAAAATTTTTATGTTGGTTTTGCTGTGCCCCGTTTGTTGCGCAACCGTTTTCACAAAGATGCTGTTGAATTTCAGGCTGCAAGTAGGGAAGAGCGCCACTACTTTTTTCATACTGCCTACAGTTATCAAATTTCGCCAAGCACTGTATTCAAACCCGGGTTTGCTTCTATTGTAACGCAGGGTACACCTGCAACTGCCAGTTTCGATTTTAGCTTTATGTTTTACGAGCAGTTTTGGGTGGGAGCCACCTATCGTATTAGCGATGCCCTGGGTGGATATACTCAGTTTCAGTATCAGAATATAAAAATTGGTTTATCCTATGAGTACCCTCTTACCGATATGAGGCTCAATACATTTGGAACCTTTGAAGTTATGCTTCGATTCGATTTTAAAACCCACAAGCGACAAGTACACCCTTCGCCATTCTTTTAATCGTCGGTTTGATTTTCGTCTTCATTTTGTTGTTGCAAGTACCTGTAAATGGTTGATTTGCCCACGTCTAAGCGCCGTGCAGCTTCCCGAACATTTTTGTATTTATCGACAAAATATCGGATAATATCTTCGTTGTATTCTTGTAATGTTTTTTCTTTCGATAGCAAATCGCGATTTAAGTTAATCGGATTAATGTTTATGTGTTGTGCCTCAATCTCATTTTCGTCGGATAATACGCACGATAATTCCATGAGTGCTTTTAATTCGCGGATGTTACCAGGGAATGAGTAGGAACGTAACTTTTCGATTGCACTATCGGTGATTGTTTTATGAGGTATTTTATTGTCATCGCAAAAATCGTTTACAAAGCATTTGGCCAGTAAAATGCAATCGTTGCCCCTTTCGCGCAAGGGCGGAAGCTTAATGTCGAGCCCTAGTAATCTGAAATACAAATCTTCCCTGAATAGTCCTTTTTGAACCATTTCGGTAAGGTTGCGGTGCGTTGCAATGATAACACGAACATCGAATTTAAAAGCTTTATTACTGCCAAGTCGGGTTACTTCCCGTTCTTGTAAAACACGTAAAAGTTTAGCCTGAGTATTCAGGTTCATTTCAGCAATTTCGTCTAAAAAAAGTGTACCCTCGTTGGCCGTTTCAATGCGACCGGGTTTATTATTGTCGGCTCCAGTGAATGCCCCCTTGTCATAACCAAACAATTCGCTTTCGATTAAGGTGTCGGGAATTGATGAAATGTTTACGGTAACAAATGGTTTGTTTTTTCGTGATGAATTATAATGAACGCCTTTGGCTACCAGTTCTTTACCTGTGCCTGTTTCGCCAAAAACGGATATGGTAATGTTACTTCGTGCCGCTTTGCCCATGAGTTCGAAAACATCTTCTATGGGTTTACTGTTGCCTTTAATTAGGTTTCTGAAATTATATTCAGTTGATATGGCTTCTTTTAATATTCGGTTTTCAGTGGTGAGTTCAATGTGTTCTATTATTTTTTCAATAACCCGCGTAATTTTCTCACGAGTGTCGGGACCTTTTACAATGTAATCGTAAGCTCCAATTTTTAGCAGGTTTATGGCGGTGTTAATATCATTTTGTCCCGAAACAATAATTACCCTGGTTCCAGGCGACATCTTTTTGATCTCTTCCAGTATTTCGGCACCATTAATATCGGGCATGGTATAGTCTAGCGAAACGATGTCGGGCAGCTCGCTGAGTCGCTTTATGCACTCGTGCCCGGTTTGTATGGCCGATACGTCGTAGCTTTCGTTTTCGGCCAGTGTTTTATAAAGCACTTTTAAAAAAAGGTTATTGTCGTCAACAACAAAAATTTTGTATTTTTTCTTGCTCATGGTTTTGCTTCGATTTTATTTCATGCGGTTTTGACTCTTCTTTGTTGAGTGTTATAATTTAGTTTTTGATCATCGAGATAAACGATGTTGATTTTTTTTGTTTTCGACTTGTTTGTGTCATCTAATATAGCTTATTTTTTATTTTAATAAGGCACAATAGCTAAACAAATTTAACATAGATAGTCCCAAAAATGTTTTATTTGTCCCATTTTGAAACAGTTTTGTTTTGGTATTAAGGTTTAAGTTGCAGATAATGAGTGAAATGATTATTTGGTATCTGCTTTGCTCTCTCCTTGGCAACTGAGTCGCATGTTAAGACTCAAATTAAAAGAGAAATTTAGTTAGTTTTGATTAAGGGGTGTTTTTTTATAGTTTAGTTTTAGGTTTAGTTTAGTTAATTAGGTTAAATGGTCGTTTAAAAAGAGGAGAGATTTTTGAAGAGAGATTTTAAACTGATCAAATAGGGTGAAGCTGTAATGGATTCACCCTATTTTATTAATAAATAGAAACAATGATTAAAGAAAAACCGTTCTGTTTAGGGAAATGTAAATCGTGTTTCTTTTACTATACCTGTAGTTGTGTGGCTAAAACAGGTGACGATTTTTTTACCCACATCACACTGCGCCAAATCGAATTGGTATTAAATAACCTGAGCCGGTTTTCTATTTCGCCTCGGATACTTCAACAATTAATTGATAAGCAGAATCAATTTGCGGCTGAATCCAGCATTTAATTCTTTCCCCTAAATAAGTGAATAAAACCTGTTTTTGTACCTTTTACGGGTCGTCCTCGTTTGTCCTCTTTGTCAATAGCCCGCCCTTCGTATTGTATCACATAATAATAAACACCGGGAGTTGCCATGCGTTTACCAATCCTGCCGTCCCAAACCGAATGTTCTTCGGTATAATCGCTCGAAGTAATATTGCTGTATTCCCAATAGTGCACCAAGCCTCCCCATCGGTTCATGATTTTTATTTTGATTTTTTTCATCGACTTCGTTTTAATTACAAAAACATCGTTGATGCCATCGCCGTTGGGAGTGAAAACGTTGGGTATTTCAATGAGTGTATCTTCAACCGAAATAAAGTTACCGGGTTGCATGTATAAGGTGTCGTAACAATTGCCGGTTTCGTTTTCTTTAATTACAACCAGGCGAACAAGGTATTCTCCAACCATTTCGTAGCGGTGCATCGGCGAATCGTCGTAAAGTATAAAGTCAATACTGTCGACCGGATCTTTAGGGGCTTTTTCAATTTCCTTCGAAATAATATAGCTGTCTTTGTAAAAAAACCAAATGGCCGAATCGTAATTTATTGAATTGTTGTTAAATACAACCTCCAGAACCGCTTCGCCCGACATGGGGTCGGCCACATAAACCGCTTTGGGTACCTTCGAAATGTAATTTACACTACCGCTTGCTGTGCATTTGAATTCATCTTCAATGGTTAAATCGTATTTTATGGGCGTGTTCGACGCAATGGGGTCGTATATGGTTGGCGAAATGTAGGATCGAACCAATTCACCAAGTGCACGCCATTCGGTTTTGAAATCGATATTAGGGTTACGTATGCTTTGTTTTTTTCCTGTGTTGGTATCGAAAATATTAAGCGGCGCGTAATCGTAGTCGGCCATAATTCTGAACTCTTCACAATTTGATGTCGAGTCGGGGATTTCGGCGTTGGTAACCCTGATCCAGTTGTTTAAAACCCAGGCCGTTTTGGTGTACGAGTTTCCTTCCGACTCTACCGTAACACGGTATGCAGCGTTACCTAAACCGTTTATACGCGATTTTAGCGTATCCGACACTATATTGCCGGCGAAGGGTACAAACGAATTGCTGATAGAATCGTATTTTTCCCAGGTAAAGGTTGAATTGCTCGCGAATGGAGATTCTATTTGTAAGGAACCAACATCAGTGTTCCCATAGCTGGAGCAAAAAATGAAAAATGGATCACCAAAATCGGTTACACCTTCGTGTTTGGCACTTGGCGAGGTGAGTTTGCTTTGCCCTAAAACAAATACCGAAATCAAAATAAAACCGGTAAATACAACTATTCTTTTTATTGATTTTAGCATAATGTCGATGTTGTTTCTGTAAACTTAATAACTAAATCTTGATCAAAAAATTGTTTCTTTCGTTGAATGAAAACGAATTATCAAGCTATTTATTCACAAAATTAAAATTTTAAGGGAGAATAGTATTCAATTCCTTTAACATCTGTTATTTTTGAACTTTAATTTTTTAATGGGGAGTGTATCCCCAATCATTTTTAAATTGTACAATTCTATGGAATATGCTTATCTCGAAGGACTGAATAAGGAGCAACGGGCTGCTGTTGAGGATATTAGTGGGCCAAGCTTGGTGATTGCCGGTGCAGGATCGGGCAAAACTCGCGTATTGACCAGCCGTATAACCCATGTGTTGAGAATGGGTAATCCTCCTTCGTCGATATTGGCACTTACATTTACAAACAAGGCGGCACGCGAAATGAAAAATCGTATTGCAGCTGTTGTGGGGCAAGATATTGCCAAGTACTTGTGGATGGGTACGTTTCACTCTATTTTTGCACGTATATTGCGTGTCGAGTCCGAGCGCATTGGCTATCCCAGCACCTTTACCATTTACGATACTTCCGATTCGAAAAGCCTTATTCGCAGCATTCTCAAGTCGATGGAGCTAAGCGACAAGGAATACAAAATAAACACAGTGCTAAATCGTATATCGACTGCTAAAAATAACCTGGTAACCGCAGCAGCTTATGCCAGTAGTGCGGGGGCAACTGATTACGATCGCAGCATTCGAATGCCCAAAATTGTTGATATTTATAAAGAATACAGCCGCAGGTGCAAGGTTGCCGGCGCCATGGATTTCGACGATTTGTTGCTTAATACCAATCTTTTGATGCACCAGCACCCCGATGTGCTGCTTAAATACCAGGACAAGTTTCGATTTATTTTAGTTGATGAGTACCAAGACACCAACTTTTCGCAATACCTTATTGTGAAAAAATTGGCCGAGGCACGCAAAAATATTTGTGTAGTGGGCGACGATGCGCAAAGTATTTACTCTTTCAGAGGGGCTCGTATCGAAAATATCCTCAATTTTAAAAATGATTACCCTGGCTACAAAACTTACAAGCTGGAACAAAATTACCGTTCAACACAAAATATTGTTAATGCGGCCAACAGTATCATTAAACAAAACACCAAACAATTGCACAAAGAGGTGTTTTCGAAAAACGAAGAAGGCAATAAAATTCAGGTTGTTCAGGCTTTGACCGATACCGAAGAGGGCATTTTGGTGGTGAATGAAATTAATCAGCACCGCTTATCACAGCACGATCAATTTTCCGATTATGCCATTTTGTATCGCACCAATGCCCAATCGCGTATTTTCGAAGAGCAATTACGAAAGCAAAACCTACCCTACAAAATTTACGGCGGACTTTCGTTTTACGAGCGAAAAGAGATTAAAGATATGCTGGCATACCTGCGTATAACAATTAACAGCAACGATAACGAAGCGCTTAAGCGAATCATAAATTATCCCGTACGCGGAATAGGCCAAACTACGTTGACCAAATTGGAAGAATCAGCCAACCAGTTAGGTACAACAATATGGGAAGTTGCTCAAAATCCAACCCAGTATCAGGTTGATTTAAATAAGGGAACGCTAAATAAAATTGCTGGTTTTGTTCAGCTCATTTTAAGTTTTAGGCAGCAACTTATCGAAAGTTCGGCATACGAGGTGGCTTTAATGGTTGCACGGCAGTCGGGCTTAATCGAAGATCTGTACAAGGATAAAACCGTCGAGAATATGAGTAAATTCGAAAACGTACAGGAATTACTCAATGCTGTTCAGGATTTCTCGATTAACGCACTCGAAGAAGGCTTGCCCAATCGCCTCGAAAATTATCTCGAAGAAGTAGCCCTGTTGTCCGATCTGGATACTGATAAGGGCGAAGACCTGAACCGGGTTACACTCATGACAGTTCACTCGGCCAAAGGGCTTGAGTTTAAAAATGTTTTCATTGTTGGGGTCGAAGATAAACTGTTTCCTTCGTGTTTCTCGGGAGTTTTGTCGGTTGAAAACCTGGAAGAAGAGCGACGCTTGTTTTATGTGGCACTTACCCGGGCCATGAAAAATGCTTGGATATCGTTTGCCCGTCAGCGTTACAGTTGGGGGCAGCTTACTTTTTGCGAGCCCAGTCGCTTTATTGCCGAGCTCGATGATCAATACCTCGTTATGCCTTCGAATATGAATATGCCTTCGTTTTTGGGCGGTAGATCTGGAATTGTTATTGACGACAAAAACTACAACAATCGTTTTGCAAAACGTACCGATGTCAATGAGAGTGTAACGTTTCGCAAAGTGCCGCCACAACGAACAACTGCTCAGTCTATACCTCAGTTGACCAGGCGACTGACCAATATGCAAAAAGCGCAAAATTACAGCGGTTTTGTGTCCGACGATCCTGGGCTTATTGTGGAGGGGGTGGAAGTTGAACACCAACGTTTTGGTCGTGGCAAAGTGCTATCGGTCGAAGGCGATGAGTCAAACCGGAAAGCAACCGTACTTTTTCAAAATGCTGGAAGGAAACAATTATTGCTTAAATTTGCACGTTTAAAAGTT
Organism: Prolixibacteraceae bacterium; assembly: GCA_035271585.1. Classification (GTDB taxonomy): domain Bacteria; phylum Bacteroidota; class Bacteroidia; order Bacteroidales; family Prolixibacteraceae; genus Roseimarinus. The sequence goes on along the minus strand of DATERL010000074.1, from coordinate 65,324 downwards.
GTTTAACCAGCAAATACAATTTGTATTTTGTTCGTAGTGTTTAAATTGGCAGTTGTAAATATATTGTGTATATTCCATTTGTTTTTTTAAATTTGCAAAGCTCCGAATGGCAAAACCCTTTACTGACGCTCAGAAACTTACATTAACACAATTAACACGCATTATAGAATCATATATCAGATGGAATACAACTCAACTCAGAAGAAATTAGTGCTGCCCGAATATGGCAGAAATATTCAAAATATGGTCGATTTTGTCATCACAATCGAAGATCGCGAAGAGCGCCAAAGAGCAGCTCAAACCATTATCGATGTGATGGGCAACCTCTATCCGTATTTACGCGATATCGAAGATTTCAGACATAAGCTTTGGGATCACTTAGCCATCATGGCCGACTTTAAACTCGATATCGACTATGCTTACGATTTACCCGATATGGCTGTTTTGAATGCCAAGCCCAGTGTTATTCCTTATAATAACGGTAGAATCAAATACAAACATTATGGTATTGTTGTTCAAAAAATGATTAAAAGAACGGCAGAATTTGAAGAAGGACCCGAAAAGGATTTGCTGATTCAAATGATTGCCGACCACATGAAGAAATGTTACCTAACTTGGAACAAAGAAACAGTTGACGACGAAAAAGTAATGGCCGATTTTCTTGAACTCTCGAAAGGAAAAATTGATGTGCCACAAGATTTTCAGCTTAAAGAAGCTAAAGATTTGATATTTAATACGAAAAAGAAAAAACCAAGCCAGGGGCCAAAACGTCAACAAAAGAAACGTTAGAATTAATAATCCTTTTTCCAATCAATTAACTTCAATATCAAAATGTCGACATTCGAAATTGAAGGCGGACGCCCACTTAAGGGGGAGTTACATCCTCAAGGAGCAAAAAATGAAGCCTTACAAGTTTTATGCGCAGTATTGTTGACCCACGAGCCGGTCACCATTAGTAATATTCCCGAAATAAGCGATGTATTGCACTTGATTGATTTGCTTGCTGCTTTGGGAGTTGTAGTTGAACGAAAAGAAAAAGGGGTTTATTGTTTTTGTGCCGAACATGTTGATCCCAACACGCTCAAAACCGAAAGTTACCGTAAATTGGCTGCCAGTTTGCGCGGTTCGGTAATGGTACTCGGCCCCATGTTGGCACGCTTTGGTTATGGGTTTATTCCACAGCCTGGTGGCGATAAAATTGGCCGTCGAAGACTTGACACTCACTTTATTGGTTTTCAGAAACTTGGTGCCGAATTCATTTATAACTCCAGCGATAGAGTTTACGAAATATCGGGAAAAAACCTGCGTGGAGCTTACATGTTGCTCGAAGAGGCATCGGTTACCGGAACTGCTAACATTATTATGGCCGCAGTAATGGCAAAAGGAATAACCACCATTTATAATGCTGCTTGCGAACCCTATATTCAACAGCTTTGCAAAATGCTGGTGTCGATGGGAGCTAAAATAAACGGAATTGGCTCAAATCTAATTACAATTGAAGGAGTAGAGCAAATGAACGGTTGTATGCATACCGTTGCTCCCGATATGATCGAAGTGGGCAGCTTTATTGGTTTGGCAGCCATTACAAAATCCGAAATTACCATCAAAAACGTTAATATTGCCCAGTTGGGTATTATTCCTGCTCAGTTTAAAAGGCTGGGTATAAAAATGGAATTTAGGAATGACGATATCTTTATTCCTAAACAAGAACACTACGAGATAGAAAGCTTTATTGATGGTTCAATTATGACCATTGCCGATGCGCCGTGGCCTGGACTTACCCCCGACTTGTTGAGTGTCTTCCTAGTGGTGGCTACTCAAGCCAAAGGAAGTGTGCTCATTCATCAAAAAATGTTCGAAAGCCGCCTGTTCTTTGTCGATAAGCTAATTGACATGGGAGCACAAATTATTTTATGCGATCCGCACAGGGCAACGGTAATTGGCATGGATCACAAACACCGCTTAAAAGCAACCAACATGGTTTCGCCCGATATTAGGGCCGGGGTGGCTTTGCTCATTGCGGCCATGTCGGCTAAAGGGGTGAGCCGTATTCAAAATATTGAACAAATCGATCGTGGTTACGAAGATATCGAAACGCGTTTAAACAGTATTGGTGCTAAAATTTGCCGTATAGACTAAGAACTTCTTATTTTATTTCTATTTTTACTGTCTAATATTTTATATTCAATGGCAGCTAAAAAACAAGTTAAGAAAAAGGGAAATACCCCCGAAAAAAATCAGATTTCACGCAAAGCACTCTTTCAAGAGTTATTGCCATTAATTAAATCATTTGCCCTATGGGTAGTTTTGGTGGTAATTGTAGCATGGGATTATACCAACTACCGTTGGTTCTCGATGGCTTTTGTTTACTTTACAACTTACCTGACCTATGGCTTGGCCAAAATTATGTTTTTGCAGGCGGCCGTTTTAGGAGCTGGCTCCAGCATGATGACTACTCTCGAAGTAAATTACCTCAGTATTTCAATCAATAACTACCCAATGATTATTGAAATTGAATGCTCTGCCTATCATGCTTATATTGCTTTGATCGCCTTGGTTGTTTTTTCGAAATGGACCTACAAGCAAAAGATAACGATTGGTAGTATTCTATTTGTGGCAATGGCTTTGCTCAACAGCATTCGAATTATCATGTTAGGGGTAATTGGACGAAAATATCCCGAGGTTTTTAATCTAATGCACGATTATATTTGGAATATTCTCTTGGTAGTTATCATATGGGGAATGTGGGAACTGGTCAATCAAAAACTTAGTAAAAAGAGCCATGAAAAAATATAGACGTAACATTATATTTATTATTGCCGGCTTTGTGTTCTATCTGTTGTGGAGCAATGGCGGTGAACAGGTTTATGGGAAACTAGTAAAAACTGGAATTGAGAAATTTACCACTAAATTTTCGGGTATCGAAACGGTAAAAATGCAACATTTCGAACAGGAGAATAAAACCTTACTCTATTTTAAATATCCCGACCGAACTACCAAAATTACCTTGGAATATTGCTTGCCCATTGTGTTATTATTGGCTTGGCAATTTTCACTTTTTTTCGATTACCGTCTAAAACCTAAAGTTGCTTTAAGATTTCTGGCCATCAATTTTGCAATAATTTATTTTTTACAAATATTTTTTCCGCTTTTATTATTTAATATTAGCCAGTCGGCTACCAAATCGATGAGTTTGTTTATTGGTCTACAGGTTTTTGGCTTCTTGGTATTCTTCCTAATCCTGAAAGATTCGTTGATCATTAAACTCAAATATGCACCCATTGCCAATGAACCAAAATAAGTTTAAAATGTTAAAATAGCATGACAAAAAAACGGTTTTTATTATGTGTATTCACACTTTTGGTAATGGTGGCCGTAGCCTCCGATATCGAAAAAGCTTCAATAGGCATTAATGTGGGCAACAGAGCTCCCGAAATTTCGGAACAAGGAATCGACGGCGAAATTTTAAAACTTTCTGAGTTGTCAGGTAAAGTTGTGCTGATCGATTTTTGGGCTTCATGGTGCGGCCCTTGTCGTAGAGAGAATCCTTATTTAGTAGCGGCTTATAGTCAATTCAAGGATAAAAAATTTAAAAATGGAAACGGCTTTGAAATATTCAGTGTTTCGCTCGATCAAAGCAAAGAAAGTTGGCTAACTACCATTGAAAAAGATAAAATGAGCTGGACCTATCATGTAAGCGATCTTAAAGGATGGTATGCTAAGTTCGCATCAGTTTATAAGGTAAATAGTATACCCACTAATTTTTTAATCGATGGCAATGGTGTAATTATTGCCAAAAATCTGAAAGGCCCAATGCTCCAAAAAGTACTCGACGAACTGGAGTAATTTCTCGGCCATTATTGTTTAAAATAACAAATGGATAAAAAACTTTATATTGAAACCTATGGCTGCCAAATGAACGTAGCCGATAGTGAAGTTGTGGCCGCAGTGATGGCCGGAAAAGGATATGCTATTACTGATAACCAACATGAAGCTGATGTGATTTTCATCAATACGTGTTCGGTACGCGATAATGCCGAGAAGCGTGTTTGGGGGCGTTTGCGTCTATTTAATTCTTATAAGAAGAAACGCAAAGGCCTTGTTATTGGAATGATTGGCTGCATGGCTGAACGCCTTGCCAACGAGTTGCTCGAACAAAAAGTGGTCGATTTGGTGGCTGGTCCCGATGCTTATCGCGATTTACCTTATCTTATCGATAAAGCTATTGCCGGCGAAGCAGCTATTAATGTGGAGCTTTCGACCATTGAAACCTACGACAGTTTAGTGCCCAAACGGCTCATGAAAGGTTCTATTTCGGGATATGTTTCAATTACCCGGGGCTGTAATAATTTTTGCACTTATTGCATTGTGCCATATACCCGTGGGCGAGAACGCAGCCGCGACCCGCGCGATATATTGAACGAAGTGTCCGATTTGGCGTCAAATGGTTACAAAGAAGTAACTCTATTGGGGCAAAATGTGAACTCTTTCAAATGGCAGCCCGATGGCGAAACACGTCCGTTAAGGTTTCCTGAGCTGCTCAAAATGGTGGCCGAGAGTCAACCGGCCATCCGTATTCGTTTTTCTACTTCGCATCCCAAAGATTTGTCGGATAGCTTATTGAAAACCATTGCTCAATCACCAAATATATGTAATCACATTCACTTGCCTTTTCAAAGTGGCAGTAGTGAAGTACTTAATCGAATGAACCGAAAATACGATCGAGAGTGGTACATGCGTCGCATCGAAGCCATTCGTGAAATATTGCCCGATTGTGGGATCAGTTCCGACATCTTTTGTGGTTTTAGTGGCGAAACAGAAGCCGAATTTCAAGATACACTCAGCCTCATGAAGTGGGCGAGATTCGATATAGCTTTCATGTATAAATATTCCGAACGTCCTGGTACCTATGCTGCTAAGCACCTGCCCGACGATGTGCCTGAGGAAGTAAAAGCCGAGCGCCTTTCACGAATGATTGAATTGCAAAACCGTTTGTCGCTTGAAAACAATAAAGCCGATATTGGCAAAACTTTTGAGGTATTGGTCGAGGGAACTTCAAAAAAATCGAAAGAAGAACTCGTGGGGCGTAGCCTGCAAAACAAAGTGGTAGTGTTTCCAAAAATGAACTATCAAAAAGGCGATTTGGTGAATGTGACCATTGAGCGTTGCACTCAAACCACACTAATTGGGAAAAGCATATAAATAACGATATGTTCTTGATAGTTACTTGTTTCGGTGCGCTGCACCTTAAATTTTATCTGTAATTTTTTAATTATAAATAGCTCGCAGTTTTGCGTCTTATTTATAATTCAGAAAAAACACCTAAAGGACTATTAAAACCAGGTGCAGAGCATCATTCATATTTGTATAACCCGTAGCATTTGTAAAAATATTAATCCCAAATAAATCCGAATATCGATTTTTCCACCCAATAGAAAATTATTAAACAGTTCCCTGTCCAGAAGTTTTCGTATTTTTATTGTGAATTTTTAAAATAAATATGGATATGAAGAACTCATTTATTCTTTTATACAGTTTTGTGGCTATTTTATTTACAAGTTTTGCTTGTAATACCAATGTGGAAACCTATAAAGGACCCGAAATGAATAAGGGTTTGTATGGACCGCAAGCTCAGGTTTATAAATTGCCAAATGTGTTGGGAGTTATCTATTATGTGGCCCCCGATGGTAATACCGAAGCTGACGGACTGAAACTTGAAGCTCCCACTACAATTGAAACAGCTTTATCGAAAGTTGTTACTGGCGATGCCATTATTATGCGCGGTGGAACTTATCGTACCGGAAACCTCTTGCTTAATCAGGGTATTGTAATTCAGCCTTATGGCAATGAGGAACCGATAATAAATGGGACTTTTATTGCTAATAATTGGGAGAAAACCGGTAGTGACTTATGGGTTACCAATTGGGATTTTCTGTTTCCGGGAACACCCGAAAGTTGGTGGAACAGTATGCGCGAAGAAAAATATACGCCCTTGCATCGTTTCAACAACGATGGCATTTTTATCGACGGACAGTTTTTGCAATCGGTTGGCGAAGCCGAATCGGTGGATGAGGACACTTATTTTGTCGATTACCAAGCGGGTAAAATATACATCGGAACAAATCCCGAGGGAAAAACCATCGAAATTACGGCCTTCCGAAAAGCTTTAACGCGCACTGTAACCGATGTACATGGCAAAAAATCGGATGGTAAAGGGCCAATTATACGTGGCTTGACTTTTACCCAATTCCCCGACACCATGGTACACATCGATGGCTATTATCCGCAAGGCATTTCAGCCGAAACCGAGCATGGTAAGGATGTAGTAGGCACAGTGTTCGAAAATTGCACCTTTTCGAAATGTTTTCGTATTGGTGTGTTTGCCATTGGCGACAGTATGGTAATGCGAAATTGTAAAATTATTGATTCCAATACCGAAGGGTTGTACATTGTGGCTTCGTCGGATGTGTTGCTCGAAAAAAATATTTTTGCCAATAACAACATTGAACGCTGGACTGGTTTTTATCCGGCAGCAGTTAAAATATTCAATCAAACTCACCGTGTTGTTTGCCTCGATAATTTAATTATCGATCACCCCAATTCAAATGGTTTGTGGTACGATGTGGGCAACCGCGATGGTGTATTTGTAAATAATTGGGTCGAAAATATTGGTGATGTATCAAAATTCAGCAAAAAGGAACACATGTGGTCAAATTTTAGTGGTTTCTTTTACGAAATATCCAGCGATGCAATTTGTGCCGGAAATGTGTTTCTAAACTGTGAACAAGGCGTGTTTGTGCTAAACAGTGCTAATGTTGAAGTATTCAATAACACCCTCATTAATAGTATGGTTGGCTTTGGCCGAAATAGTAGAGGCGACGAAACTGACCATTTTGGTTGGCATATTACGACCGGTCCCGGAGTCGATGATCGTGACAACCACGTTTTTGTAAATAACTTGTTTTACACCGAAACGGAACTTGTTCGTCCTAATTGGGTTGTATGGCAACCTGCCGACATGTGCGAAAGATTGAACGATTCACAACTTTTGATGGTTAACAACAATGTTTACATTGACGAGGTCGAGGAAAATAATTTACCGCTTCTTAATTGGAGTCCTGCTGATAATGAGGCTTGTCTTGTGGAAATATTTTCACCAAATGAGTTAAATGAATTGTATCCCGATTTCTCAACCGAGAGTGAATATTATCAAGGATATTCGAAGAAAATATTTGTCGATTTTGATAATAATAACTTTAAGATGACTGATGACTTTGGAATTGGAAAACTTATTCCAGAGCATGTGGCCAAGGTCATGAATCTAAAAGAAGAAGATGTTGCTTTTATTGGAGCTTATGGATATTAAAGTGGAGTAATTCTATTTTACTATAAAAAAACCCGGGATGAAACCCGGGTTTTCTCTTGATTTAGTTATAAAAAATCGATTGGTTTTTGTTGGTAATATATTTTAATCTTCGTCTTGCTCGGCTTCGTATGCTTTGAGTAGCTCTTCCTGAACCTCGGCAGGTACTTTGTCGTACTGGTCAAACTCAAGGGTGAACCAACCGCGGCCTCCGGTCAACGAGTTGAGCGAGGTAATATAGTTGTCCATTTCTTTGAGAGGAACTTTGGCCGATATCTTTTCGTATCCTTTTTCGCTACCCATGCCCATAATCAACGCACGGCGTCCTTGCAGGTCGCTCATCACGTCGCCCATGCGTTCGCTGGGTGTAAATGCTTCAAGGTTATAAACTGGTTCAAGTATTTTTGCCCCTGCTTTTTTGAATGCTGCGCTAAAAGCATGGCGTCCAGCCAATTTGAATGATATTTCATTGGAGTCGACCGGGTGCATTTTACCATCGTAGATGCAAACGCGGATATCGCGAGCATACGAACCAGTAAGTGGCCCTTCTTCCATTTTTTCCATTATTCCTTTAAGAATAGCTGGTAGAAAACGGGTATCGATTGAGCCGCCTACAATGCAGTTGCAAAAAACAAGCTTTCCGCCCCAAGGCAAAGTAACTTCATCTTTTCCGCGTAAATTCACAACCCATTCCTTGCCATCAATTTTGAAAGATTTAGGATCGGGCATACCTTCCGTGTAAGGTTCAACAATCATGTGTACTTCGCCAAACTGTCCCGCACCGCCCGATTGTTTTTTATGACGATAGTCGGATTGAGCAGCTTTGGTAATGGTTTCGCGGAATGGTACACGTGGCGACAGTATTTTGATGTCGATTTTGTATTCTTTTTCGAAGAACCATTTAATCACGTTGATATGATATTCGCTTTGAGCTTCAACAATTAACTGTTTTAATTCTTTCGAATGGTAAACGAGGAACGAAGGATCTTCGTCGCGTAAGCGGTGTAGGATTTCAGCTACTTTTTCGTCGTCCGATTCGCTAACAGCCTTAACAGCAACTGTAGTAAGCGGTTTTGGGAACACAATTGGAGCAAACTTGTAGTCGGCCTCTTTTGTACTTAAGGTATGGTTCACCTTGGTCTCTTTGAGTTTAACAGTTGCGCCAAGGTCGCCGGCAAACATTTCAGTTACTTTGTTTCTGGTTTTTCCAGCTACGGCAAAAATCTGTGATAAACGTTCTTTATTATTCCGGGTGGTATTAATTAAATCCGTTCCTTCGGTAATAACACCCGACATAACTTTAAAATAAGTTACCTCGCCAATATGTGGTTCAACGCTGGTTTTAAACACCATCATGGATGCAGAACCCGAAGCATCAACTTTTACTTCTTTGTCGCTTAGTTCGGTGCGTAGGGCAACCTGATTGGGTGCTGGCACAATGTTGATAATGAATTCCATTAAACGGCGAATACCCATGTCCTTTTTAGCACAAGTACAGAAAACAGGAATGAAGGTTTCGTCTTTCATTCCTAAGCGCATTCCATGGCGCATTTCGTCTTCGTTTAACGATCCTTTGTCGAAGTATAACTCCATGAGTTTTTCATCGTTCTCGGCAGCTTTTTCAACCAACTCGTTGTGCAGTTCATTGGCTTTATCTTTTTCTGAAGCAGGGATGTCGACAATTTCGGGTTTTCCACCATCCTTACCCCATTGGTACATTTTCATTTTTAGAACATCGACAACCTGGTTAAAGGTTGTGCCCGGATTAACCGGGTATTGAACGATGGTAATTTTTTGGCCAAAACGGTTTTTGGCATCTTCGATCATTTGTTCAAAATTGGCATTTTCGTGATCGAGACCGTTAGCAACTAAAATAACAGGTGATTTTAATTTTTCGGCAATACGCATGGCGCTTTCGGTGCCAGCTCCAATGCCATCGCCTGCGTTGATTACGCAAAGTGCTGTATCGGTTACACTTAACGACGAGGTTACTCCTCCCGAGAAGGCTTTCATTCCAGGAGTGTCGATAATGTTAATTTTTTTGTCGTTGAATTCGGTATAAAGGAGAGTGGGGAAAATAGAGTTGCCGTAGTCGTGTTCAATTTCGGTATAGTCCGAGGTGGTATTTTTTTGAGTAACTTCACCTCTGCGGTTGATGATACCACCCCCGAAAAGCATTGCTTCCGCGAGGGTGGTTTTCCCAGCGCCGGCGTTGCCGATTAACGCAATGTTTCTAATTTCTTCTGTTTTATATGCTTTCATAAGTAAAAAATTATTGGTTGCTTTTTTCCGTGAACACCAAAAATAGTAATATTTTAATAACAATCAAGTGTTGTTTATCTCTAATATTTGATTGTTGAAAAATGGATTTTGAAAGCCGCTAAGAACAACATTTTTTGATAATGTTTAAAAATGTTAAAGCGTAAATTGGGTTTCTAGTTTTTTTGTAGTTTTTTTGTATCCTCATTTCTAAAAATAGAAAAATGAATCGAGTAAAATTACACGACAAGGAGTTTGAAATATTTATTCCTTACGCTCAAATTAATGAAAACGTTAAGAAAATGGCACTTCGCATTTCAAATGACCTGAAAAACGAAGATGTTTTATTTATTTGCATTCTTAATGGATCTTTCATGTTTACAGCCGAGCTGTTTAAAGAAATCGATCTTGAGCAGGCTGAGGTAACTTTCATGCGTCTCTCGTCGTATAGTGGAACTGATACTACGGGACAGGTGAAAAAGTTAATCGGGTTAAATGAACCCGTCACAGGTCGCGTTTTGGTTGTACTTGAGGATATTATCGACACTGGAAATACCATTATCGAAGTGATGAAACTGTTGAAAGAACACAGACCCAAGGATGTGAAGATTGCCACGATGCTGCTTAAGCCCGAAAAATTTAATAATAAATTTCCGATCGATTATGTGGGAATGGAAATCGGAAATGACTTTATTGTAGGTTTTGGACTCGATTATGATCAAAAGGGGCGAAATTTGAAAGATATTTATAAAATAGTAGAGTAAGCAAGCAAAAACCAAACAACTTATTTATGTTAAATTTAGTACTTTTTGGCCCTCCTGGTGCAGGCAAAGGAACTCAGGCTGCTTTTTTAAAAGATTCATTCCAACTAATTCATATATCAACCGGTGATTTGCTGCGAACTCAAATTGCTGCAAAAACCGAGTTGGGCCTACAAGCCAAAGCTTTTATTGATAAAGGCGAATTGGCTTCCGACGAAGTTGTTATTGCTATGATTAATTCGCATATCGAAGAAAACCCTGATACCAAAGGATTTATTTTCGACGGTTTCCCTCGCACTGTTGAGCAGGCCAAAGCGCTCGATGCCTTGCTGAAGGATAGGAATACACCTGTTTCGGGAATGTTGGCCCTCGATGTTAAAAAAAAGGAACTGATTGACCGTTTGATAGAAAGAGGCAAAACTTCTGGGCGTAGCGACGACTGTCAAGAGTCGATTATTAGAAATCGAATTGTGGTTTATAATAAAAAAACTGCGCCGCTTATCGATTATTATAGTGCGCAAAATAAATACTATCCTATTAATGGAATGGGGAGTATTGATGAAATTGCGGATCGCATAAAATTGCTGGTTCAAAAGCTGTAACGCCTTTTGTCCTTGTTTTATTTTACTTCAAGAATGTAACCTACTTTGGGTATGTTGGTGATTTGAACGTTTCTGTCTTGGCTGAGGTATTTCCTTAGTTTAGCAATGAATACGTCGAGGCTGCGGCCAATGAAATAATCGTTGTCGCCCCATACCGAAAAGAGGATGTCGTCGCGGGTAACAATTTTATTGGCCGAGTTACAAAGGTATTTCAGAATTTCACTTTCTTTTTTGGTCAGTCGTTTCGATAGCTCGCCAAATTGAAGCAGTTGATTCTTATAATCGAATACATATTGTCCAATCGTAAATACGTCTGAATATATTTGTTCGTTGGGGAGTATGTTGTAGCGGTTAATAATAGCGTTTACACGGCAAAGTAGTTCGTCTTCGTCAAAGGGTTTGGTGATGTAATCGTCGGCGCCCAAATCGAAGCCTTTTAGCTTGTCTTGTTTCATCGAACGGGCAGTAAGGAAAATAATAGGAATGGTTTTATTGTTGGCTCGTATGAGTTTAGCCAAGTTAAAACCGTCCATATCGGGGAGCATTACATCGAGTATACAAAAATCGAAACGACCTTCCTTGTATCCGTTTAAGGCTGTTTTGCCGTCTTTAAAAAGTTTCACGTCGAAGTGGTTCGATTCCAGAAAATCCACCAGTAAAAAGCCCAGACTGGTATCGTCTTCAACCAAAAGTATTTTAGTGCGTTTCATTTTCCAAAGGTAAATAAATAGTGAATAAAGTTCCTGAGCCCTTTGTGCTGTGAATTTCGATGCTACCGTTATAGCTTTCAATCATTTTTTTTACGTAGGTAAGCCCCAGCCCAAAACCTTTCACGTTGTGGACATCGCCAGTAGGGATCCTGTAATATTTCTCGAAAATCAAGTCGTGGTGTCTCTTTTCGATGCCTGGGCCGTTGTCTTTTATACTTATTTCAATTTTTTTATTGGTGCTTTTTAACAAAATGCTTATTTGCGGTTCTTTATCGGCATATTTTATGGCATTGTCGATCAGGTTCGAAAAAATAAGTTTAAAGTGCGCGGTAATCCCATTAATGACAAGTTTTTCGTTCTCGGTATGAAATAGAATCGAACCTTTATGGCTTTCAACACGAGGACCAAAATCGGCAATTAAATCACTCAGTATTTTCGTTAGGTTAACTTGTTCCGTGTGGGTTTCGTTTGGGGTGTTGTTCGATATTTTTAGAATTTCCTCTACATTTTTTTCCATCTTATGGTTTTCCTTAATAATCACCGAAAGGTATTCTCCGGTTTTTTTATCCATTAACTTATCTTTCTTTTTTATTAAACTGGCCGCAAAGCCAATGTTCGATATAGGAGTCTGGAACTCGTGCACCATGTTGTTGATAAAATCGGAGGTTTGTTCGAGCATTTGGCGCTCTTTACGAAATAGGCGCGAAGTGATCAAAAACGAAACCATTACGAAAATAATGGAGAAAAATGTGAGCAGAAAAGTACCATGCAGTTGCGCCCAAATAAACTGGTTACGGCATGGAAACTCAACTTTAATTTTGATGCCGTCTTTTTCGAGCTGTCCATTGAGGCACTGGAGGTAACAATGCTGTGCGAAAATTTTTTTATTGGGAACACTGTTGTCGCCTTCTGTAACTTCAAAGGTATAGTCAAGGTCAATGTTGTATAAGGCCAGTTTGTTGCTGATGATGCTGTCGATTTGGGCAACTTTAGAGGCATGCACTTTTTCTTTGCAAGGGTAACCGCACAAAAAGTCATTCATGTCGGGACAAGCGTTGGCCAGTTTGCCTATATCGTGTTTTGCCTCATTTAATGCAATACTTACGGTAGTATTAAATTGTTTTTCTTCCATGCGAGCCGCATCGAACAACCATTTTACCTGGATGGTCAAAACGATTACTAGGGCAATAAAGGTGAAGAGCGCTAAAATGTTTTGTCGGCCTTGCTTCATGTATATCGGTTATTTTAATAAACAAATGTAATTAAAAATTAATCGTTAAAGTTGATATTAACAACAGCTTAACAGTTGTAGATGACAGTTGCTATGTGCTTGATAATTTATTTGGTATAATTCTAACAGCTTAGCTGTATCGGTTTTAGCCATAATTTCAATATCTTGCAACGCTCTTATATGAAACTAAGCCATGAAGAAAATTATTGGGTACCTTAAATTGTTCCATGTTGAATACTTTAACTGGGTACTTTATCTATTTGTCGCCTTGTTCATTGCTGCTTTAATTGCCTTTAATTATTATTTCGATTTTGAAGATTCATACATCGATAGTTTTTACGGGAAGCATGTTCGAGCTTTGCTTTTCTTTGCTTATCATGCTTTGGCATTTTACGGGGTGTTGTTAATTATTTGGCTTCATGATAAAAGTAAGATGAAAATTACTTGGCAGTTTTTGCTTAAAAGTGCAATTGGCCTTGCCATACTGGGCTTCGATCGGTCTGTTTTTCCTTTTATTTCAAAATTGGTGTTAAATAATTTCAATAGGGTCGATTATCGGTTTTATTTTAAAATACTGTACAACCTGTATGGTTTGTTTACTATTGGTTTTGCGCTGTTTTTGGTGAAACTGTTTTTCGACCCCAAAGGCGGTGATGGACTTTATGGTCTAAAGTTTAGAAATGCCGGAATAAAACCCTATTGGATCATGTTGGCAATAATGGTTCCTGTTGTTTTTATTGGTACTTATTTACCCGGTTTCTTAGAATACTACCCAACTTTTAAAAGGTCGGGTGGGGGCGAATTTGCCAGCTTCCATGCTTTACCACAGGCTGTTGGAATTGTGCTTTACGAAATTGCTTATTTATTCGACTTTTTAAATACTGAATTGTTCTTTAGGGGGTTTTTGGTAATCGGATTGTCGAAAATGTTGGGCAAAAATGTGGTATTACCCATGGCAGCAACTTATGCGGTTCTTCATTTTGGAAAGCCAATGGGCGAGGCTATTAGCTCAGTTTTTGGAGGCTATATTTTAGGTATTATAGCCCTTTATAGTCGTAATATTTGGGGCGGAGTATTTATTCATGGTGGAATAGCCCTGCTGATGGAGTTGTTCGCTTTTTGGCGCCAATAAAAAAAATGGCTTTGTAATATTTTGAGTTGCATTATTTTTTATGCTTAATATGTGTATTTGAATATTGATAAATTATATTTGTCGCAAAATTACAGAAATGAAGAAAGTTATTCTGATTACCGGTATTTCGGCTGGGTTTGGTAAGGAAATGTCACGTTTACTTGCTGAACAGGGGCATATTGTGTATGGAACTATTCGCTCGAAATGCGATGTGGCGCCGGGCGTGAAGACCTTGAATATGGAATTGGAAAAACCCGAAACCATTTATAAAGCTGTCGAAACGCTTATAAATAACGAGGGGCGTATTGATGTGCTGATTAATAATGCCGGAATGCATTCGGGGGGACCGCTCGAGGATTCACCCATCGAAATTTTTCAAACCCAAATGAATATCAATTACTTTGGTTGGGTACATTCAATAAAAGCAGTGTTGCCACACATGAGGAAACAGAATTCGGGTAAAATTATAAATATCAGTTCAATTGGCGGATTGACCGGAATCCCTTTTCAAGGGGTTTATACGGCTTCCAAGTTTGCGATTGAAGGGCTTAGTGTGGCCTTACGTATTGAAGTTAAGCCTTTTAATATTAGAGTAGTGGTGGTTAATCCCGGCGATTTTAAAACTCGAAATGTTGAAACCCGTATTGTTTCGATTGCCGAAAATAGTGTTTATAAAGAACAGTTTGATAAAACATTGCAAATTATTGAAGCCGACGAAGGCGGTGGTGCCGATCCGGTGATACTGGCACGTAAAATGTGCAAAATTGTCGACGCCCAAAATCCCAAACAACGATACCTTGTGGGATCGCCCATTCAAAAATTAGCGGCTTCATTAAAAAAGATGATTCCTGAATGTCTTTTTGATAAAATAATCGCTAACCATTATGGCATCAGGTTTTAAATAAACCGTTCGGTTTTTAATGAATCGAAAAAAAAAACGATAAAAAAAAGCTTCGAAATTCTATTCCGAAGCTTTTTTAACAATATGCTGTATTGTTTAGTACCTTTTCTTTTTGCCGCGTGGACCTTTGTCTCGGTCGCGGAAATCGTTGCCGATAAACTCGTAGTTTTCTTCGGCCTCAATGTTGACTCCTTTAAAATTACGGCGGTTTAACTCGCTCAACAATTTTTTTACTTGCTTGCTGTCAACTTCGACAGACGAGGCACGTTTGAAAATTTCAATCTGGCCAATTTCGAGGTCTCTCATCCCCGAGGATGTTACCATAAGGTCAATAATGTCCCTTTTGCTGATGTCTTTGCCTTTTCCTATGTTGAAAACAACCCTCGACATGCTCTTGCCCTTGCGTGCTCGCGGTCCTTTAGAACTGTCGTCTAATTTGCGTGCATTAGGATCAAGATTTAGGTCAATAGCATCTTTGTAGTAATTGAGAAAGCGGTCAAATTCAACCGAAACAAAGCGTTTAATGATCTCCTCTTTTGGTATTTCAGCCAACAATTCATAAACTTTGGTCATGTAGGGATCAATTTGCTTGTGGTTTACTTCCAATTTGCTAACGCGGTTAACCATTTGAAAGAGTTGGCGTTCGCAAATTTCGTGTCCAGCGGGTACTTCTTTGTAATCGAACTTTTTCCTGATTACCCTTTCAATCTGCTTTAGTTTGCCTTTTTCTTTCATGTTAATGATTGAAACGGATGTACCTTGTTTTCCGGCCCTGCCTGTTCGTCCCGAACGGTGGGTGTAATTCTCGGGGTCATCGGGCAGGTTGTAGTTGATCACGTGGGTGAGGTCGGTTACATCTAAGCCGCGGGCGGCCACATCGGTAGCAACCAAAACACTCAAATTGCGTTCCCTGAATTTTTGCATCACGTAATCGCGCTGACTTTGCGTCAAATCACCGTGCAATGCTTCGGCATTATAACCATCGTTCATCAGTGCGGCAGCTACATCTTTTGTCTCCATGCGGGTACGACAAAATACAATGCCATATATTTCGGGGAAATAATCGACTACACGCTTTAATGCCATGTAGCGGTCTTTGGCGTGCACCATGTAATAAATATGGGTTACGTTTTCGGCGCTGGCATTTTTTTGCCCCACGGTTATTTCAACCGGTTTTTTCATGTAGGTTTTTGCGATGGTTGCAATATCGGAGCTCATGGTTGCCGAAAACAACAGGGTTGTCTTTTCGGTTGGTGTTTCGGCTAAAATGGCGTCAACGTCTTCACGAAAACCCATTTTTAGCATTTCGTCGGCTTCGTCGAGCACTAGTGTTCTAACGTTATCGAGTTGGATACGCCTGCGTTTAATGAGGTCGCAAATACGTCCAGGCGTTGCAACTACTACGTGGGCGCCACGTTTGAGTGCGCTTATTTGCTTGTCGATAGGGGCACCTCCATAAACGGCAACAATACGCATACCGTTAATGTACTTGCTGTAGCTCTCTAAGTCGCGTGTAATTTGCATACACAGTTCGCGTGTAGGGCTTAAAATTAATAACTGCGGATAATTGGAATTGAGATCGATTTTACCTAACGCTGGCAAGCCAAACGCTGCGGTTTTACCGGTTCCGGTTTGCGCCAGGCCGATAATATCGCGATTTTGTTCCATTGATACCGGGATAACCTGTTCCTGAATAGGAGTAGGTTGTTCATAGCCAAGATCGGAGATTCCTTGAAGGATCTCCTGAGAAAGGCCCATTTCTGAAAATAACATATTACATCTTTTTTAGGCCTCCCTGTTCTATCTTCACCATAAACACAAGTTAACCTGATAATTACTACCAACTGCCATACCCAAAATCCGATAACTATCCGGAACAACCTTTATTTTTAATCACACCAAACTATTCGTGTTTAACTTACGGCAGTTGAAAAACATTGTTCAATATTTAACACATGTTTAAATTTGAAGCCGCAAAAATAATTTAATAAACCAATAAACTATTATTTTATTTGATAATTGTTTGAATGTTAAGCCTAAGTGATTCGTAGCTTGTTCCTTTTAGTTAGATCGAAAACCAAACCTGATGGCAATTTTGACATTGGTAACTGAAAAATGAAATTCGTCCACCACAGTTTGGGCAGGTCCATTTTTTGTTTTGTAAGTTGTCCCAAGCCCAAAACCCCTGATTAATAATGATTTTTGAATCGTTTGCGGCATCGCGCCGGTACCTATAACGGGCATCTTTTTTGTGTAGGGTAAGAAATCGCGATTGGTATTTTTTGCAGGGATATTCGATGCATTGGGCACAAAAACTATAGCTTCGGTTAATAATGCACTTTCGAATTGGGCAATTGAATTTACTGATTCGTTTTTGGGGCTTTTCGCTACGGCAACCGGTGCATGTTTTTTCGAAATGCACGCACGCTTTGCAATAAATACCACAGGGTGCAGCGTATATGGGTTTTTTTTTGTTGAGCATACAATTACTTAAAAACATACAATTTAAGTAATTAAAAACGGAATAGATATGTTTTATATAATTATTGAATGGTGAAAAATGAGCTTTTTTTTAATGAATTATAGGGTTTCGATGCGTTCTTTCACCTGTTCCATTAGCCATTTTGGAGTTGAGGTTGCTCCGCAAATTCCCACATTTTGTATGTTCTTAAACCATTGTCCCTCAACTTCATCGGGCGACGAAATAAAATAGGAGTTGAGGTTCCCCTTTTTACACATTTCGAAAAGTAGTTTTCCGTTTGAACTGTTTTTGCCGCTAACAAAAATGACCACATCAAAACGTTTTGCAAATTGTTCGATGTGCGGCACGCGATTAGCTACCTGCCTGCAAATGGTGTCGTGAAAGTTTACTTTGTTTTTAGCCTTTTGAGTTATAGCATCTTTAATTTCGCCATATCCGGTTAATGGCATGGTGGTTTGGCAATAAAGTTCAATGGGGCGGTTAAAATCAATTTGATCGAGGTCGGAGAGGGAGCTTATTATAATTGCTTTGTTGCCAGTTTGACCGTTAAGTCCAACTACTTCGGCGTGTCCCTTTTTACCGAAAATCAGCAATTGACCATTGGTTTTTTCCACTTCGATACTGCTGGTTTTAATTCTTTTTTGAAGTTTTAGTACCACAGGGCAGGTGGCGTCTATAATTGTGTTGTTGTTCGTTCTCAGTTGCTGATAGGTTGATGGTGGTTCGCCGTGGGTTCTTATGAGTATGGTTTGATTGCTGGTGTTACTAAGTTCCATTAAATCAACAGTTCGCATGCCCATTTTTTCGAGGCGTTCAATCTCCTCGTGGTTATGCAACAACTCGCCCAAGCAGTTTACAGAATCGCCTTGTTTGGTGAGTTCTTCAACTTTTTTAATGGCATTTTGAACACCAAAACAAAAGCCCGATTTGTCATCAATTTCAATCTGCATGCATTACCTCCTTCACTTTGTTTAATACCCATTCGAGCTGCTCGTCGCGGGTGAGATTGCTGTTGTCAAGCACTATGGCATCGTTGGCTTTGTGTAAGGGGCTTTCGGTTCGGGTCGAATCAATGTGATCGCGCTCAACAATATTCTTGAGTACTTCGTCGAAGGTAACCTGCAGTCCTTTGTTGGTTAATTCGTCGAAGCGGCGTTGGGCGCGCACTTCGTCCGAAGCGGTCATGAATATTTTTAGTTCGGCCTTGGGAAATACAACGGTGCCAATATCACGGCCATCCATTACAATTCCTTTTTCGATACCCATGGCTTTTTGCAGTTTTACCATGGCTTGGCGCACTTCTTTAATGGTGGCTACGGGGCTAACGTAGTTCGAAACTTCAAGTTGTCTGATTTCATTCTCGATATTTTCGCCATTTAAAATGGTGTCGCTCTTTTCTTCTTTTTCGTTATAAGTAAAAGTGATTTTTATTTCGGGGAGTTTTTGTATAAGGCGCTCGGTATTGACCTCTTTGTTGATAATTAGTTTGTTGCGAAGCGCAAAAAGTGTAACGGCACGGTACATTGCTCCCGTATCTATGTAATTGTACCTGAGCTTTTGGGCCAGTTGTTTCGAAAGTGTGCTTTTACCACACGAAGAATGGCCATCGACGGCTATAATTATTTTATGGGCTTGCATTGTACTTTTTGTGTGCAAAGATAATACTTTGACATTAATTAAATAGGACGAGCCGATGCCATAATGGCTATAAAAATTCGGATAAATTGGTGCTAACCGAGAAGGTGTGCGAAGTACTACTCACGTGATAACTCGAAATAGCGTACGAAACCCTGAACTTTGAAACTTTAACGGTAAATCCGCCCGATAAACCGGCTGCACTTCCACGGCTAATTATCGATAATTCTTTTTGACGTTGAAAGTTGTATCCAACGCCAATGATGAAGTTTTTGCTTGGTATTAATTCGACCCCTAACACAACATGGCGCATCAGCTGTTTTACGATATTATCGCTTTGACCAATGATGATTTCGTTTTCGGCACGGTGGTCGTAATCCCAGGTCGATTTGTCGCTTAGTTTCCAGTTAGTGAGGTTTTGCAGGGTTACGTTAAACCTGAAGGGGGCGTGTTCGAGCCTTTGCGAAAACCCGATTTGTATATCGAAGGGCAGGGGCTCGCGTGTGCCCGACATGTTGGTGTAAGTGCTGATTTGCGTACCTACGTTTTTGAATACCAGACCAGCGTTGAAATTACCCGACGAATCGGAGTAGGTTAGACCAAAATCGGCAGCTATACCAAATGAGTTGTAGCTTTCGTACGACGATAGAATTGGTTTCAGATTCACCCCTGCATGAATATTGTTCCAAACCTCACGCGAGTACATAAGGTTAAGTGCATAATCGCCTGCTGTAAATGTTCCTATAATTTCGCCGTCTTCGAGCGCGTGAATTATTTTTCCGTAATTGATATACTGTATTCCGGCGGCAAATGAGCCTATTCCTTCGTAATGACGAGAGTATGCAGCATAGCCAATCCTAATGTCCGAAATGTAGTCGATGTAATTAACCGATATGTCGTTGTGCATTTGTGGCCTTAATGTGGCCGGGTTATAATAGCTGAAGCTGAGCTCCGATTCGTCGAGCATGCCAACCTGATTTCCTCCCAGTGCATTGACCCTGGCCGAGGAAGTAAGGTTTAAAAAATCGTAAGTCGACGAACCTCCAAATTGGGCGCCAGCCTCATTTATAATTAAGAAAAATAAAGTTATAAGTATAAGGTGTTTCATTTTTAGCATTTACCTATTAACGCCAAAGATAAATTTTTATTATTAGCTGTAAAACAAAATGAAAAGAGAAAAGTACAATAAAAAATGAGATTGCTAAGCCACAGTGGTTTTAACAATCTCATCCCTTCAGTTAAAAAAAAATGAAAAGAACTGGTTATTACTATTTTATTTTTCCAATTCTAATGTGTGAGTATGTATTTATCGAATGTCTTTGTTGCGGATTCCGATTAAATACATCGATAAAAAATTATTTTTAAGATAAAAACAATACGATAGGTATCGTTTTTTTTGATTGTCAAAACGGGTGTGATGGTTAAAATTGAAATAGGTATTGGCTAAAGCGTATAAATTTGAATGTGGATTGTAAATTAATTTAATGGGTAACGAACCTTCGGTCGAAACCGGGATTTGAATTGCGACCGGCGTAGTTCCTAGGTTGTTGTAGGTAATATCAATCCATTCGCTTTGTTTGTTCTTCTCGCTTTGTTCGTTATTCTTGTCGATGTTGTTGTTTAATACAACCATCAAACCCAGCAATAATAAAAAGCCGAAGAATTTAATGTATTTGATATGCTTGTTGATTAGGTTCATTGGGTGTAAAACTAACGAAATAAATGCTTACTACAATAGGCTGCATGTTCACAATTTAAAATCTACTTTTTTTATTTTAAAAGTGTCAACTATCTTTGAACTAAAAATGAAATGATTTCAACCGACGTCTTATCCAATATTCGAAAAATTGTACGCTCAATAAACCTTGAGTCGAAACGCATACAAAAAGATTATGGTGTGAGTATTCCTCAGGTTTTATGTTTGAACTATTTATACAGTTCTCCAAACTTTCAATCGACACAGGGCGATGTTAAAAATTTTTTGCACCTCAATTCAAGCACGGTAAGTGGAATTATTCAAAGGCTCGAGAAAAAAGGATTCATTGCCAGGTTGCCCAAAACTGGCGATAAAAGGGTAACAAACCTGACTTTAACGGTCTCCGGCCAAAAAATCCTGCAACATATACCTCCTTTATTACACGATCGCTTGAGTACCAAACTCGAAAAACTTAATGAAGATGAGATCGATACCATTAAAAAATCATTGGTTCAACTGGTTAATCTCTTGCAAATTGAAGATGTTGATGCCTCTCCCTTAATTACCAACGATGAGTTGCTGTAAAACAAGGTTCGATAGAAACTAATGTTGTCTAAACATTAAGTTTTATGGTTTGTGTTATGTTTTTGTGTTTGTTTATATTCGCATAACCCAGTTGATAATGATTGGTTTATATGCTTTTGCTCGATTGTTCTGTTGTTGGTTTTTTGGATGTAAATTAGAATGCAGCGTGTTTATTTTATATATTTGTTCGCATAGAAACAAAAATATTGAAAATGAGTATTTATACCAAGAAACAAGAATCAATTGCACATCGAATAGAAGAAACATCGGATAAAGGAAATTGGAAAGACTGGAAATGGCAACTAAAACACGCCATACGGTCGATTGAAAAATTTGAATGGGTTACCGGTATAAAATTTTCCGACGAGGAAAAAAACAATTTGAAAAAAACACTCGACACTTTTCCCTTGTCGATTACTCCATATTACTTATCGTTAATTGATGTTAAGAATTATCAGCACGACCCCGTTTTTAAGCAATCGTTTGCCGATGCGCGCGAGCTGATTATTGACGAGTCGGAAAGCAGCGACCCTTTGGCCGAAGAAGAGGATAGCCCAGTTGAAGGCATTACCCATCGTTATCCCGATAGGGTGCTTTTTCATGTAAGTAACATTTGTTCAATGTATTGCCGCCACTGTACTCGTAAGCGTAAGGTGGGCGACGTTGACCACGTTCCATCAAAAGCACAGTTGTTAAAAGGGATTGAATACATTAGAAATAACACGCAGGTAAGGGATGTTTTATTGTCGGGGGGCGACCCCTTTATGTTGCCCGATAGTACACTTGATTGGTTGCTGAGTGAAGTTTCTCAAATTGAACACGTTCAGGTAATCCGAATTGGTACGCGAATACCCGTTGTGCTGCCTTACCGTGTAACCGATAATTTGATAAATATTCTGAAAAAATATCATCCCCTTTGGATCAATACACATTTTAACCATCCGCGCGAAATGACCGCATCGGCTAGCGAAGCCCTTGCAAAACTGGCCAATGCTGGTATTCCGCTGGGAAATCAATCGGTATTATTGGCCGATGTGAATGACTGTCCGCGCATTATGAAAAAATTGGTTCATGAATTGGTTAAAAACCGCGTGCGCCCTTACTATTTATACCAGTGCGATTTGTCCGAAGGCCTTTCGCATTTCAGAACTCCAATTGGCAAGGGGATTGAAATCATGGAGAGCCTTATTGGCCATACCAGTGGATTTGCAGTGCCTACTTACGTTATTGACGCTCCCGGTGGTGGTGGTAAAATACCAGTAATGCCCAACTATATTATCTCGTGGTCGACCAATAAAGTGGTGTTGCGAAATTACGAAGGGGTAATCACAACTTACAAAGAACCCGATAAATACGAACAACGTTTTTGCGATCGTAACTGTGCAAAATGCGATTTGGAGCTAAATTTGTCACCTTCTGAAGAAGTAGCAGCGACCGGCATAGAATTGCTTTTATCCGATTCCGACAATTCAATTTCACTTGTACCACGAGGAAATGAACGTATGGGAAGAAGGTGTGATGGATAAAATCGAAAAATTCGAAAATGCACTTATTCATCATGGCAGTTTTAGTAATAGGCTTTATATTATGAAGTTTCCCAAAGGGGGAAATACTGGTCTTTTAAAAAAAATATCTCAGTTTGCCATCGAAAATGGCTATACCAAAATAGTTGGTAAAATTCCCAAAGGAAAATTGAACATGTTTTTGCAGAATGATTTCAAGATGGAAGCTTCTGTGCCAAAGTTTTATAAGGGGCGCAGCACTTGCTGTTTTGTGTCAAAGTTCATCGACCCCGAGCGGGCAATTTTTAATCCCGAACCACTGAATCTGTTCAATCAGGTTCTCGATGATTACATTATTACAAATAAACCTGTTTTGAGCAATGGGTTTGTTTTTCGGCTACTTATGCCCGACGATGCCCCGGTAATGATTGACGTTTTTAAGCAAGTTTTTAAAACTTATCCTTTTCCTGTTCACAATAAAGAATACATTGAACATACCATGGAAAATGATGTTTGTTATTTTGGCGCATTTCAAAATGGTGAATTGTGCAGTATTTCGTCATCCGAAATGGATATTGCCAATAAAAACGCAGAAATGACCGATTTTGCTGTTCTAAACAGTGCCAGGGGAAGAGGATTGTCAAAAATTTTACTGACCTTTATGGAAGAACAAATGAAACTAAAAGGCATAAAAACATTGTACACCATTGCCCGTTTAAATTCAATCCCCATGAATAAAACATTTTTGGGCGCGGGGTACAGTTATGCTGGTACTCTCATTAATAATACTAATATTTCGGGTGGGATAGAAAGTATGAACGTGCTTTATAAATTTGTATAACAATGACTGATAGAAGTATGGGACGATTGTGTAAACACGCTGGCGAATGCCATGTTTATAACGGAAAGGTGAAGCTTAAACAGCCGTTATTCTTAGTAAAGAATATTTATTGCAACAACGGTTTCAGGTGGTGGCAAAAATGTGCCGTATTCGAAAAGTTTAGTAGCGGTTTAGCTGTTGATGAGTCGATGCTGCCTAGCGAAGATTTAAGACCGGAATAGGTGTAAAATATAAAAGAGGCTACCTTATGGGCAGCCTCTCCTGTTTTTTTGATATTGTAATTTTTTTAGAATTCTAAATCAACATTGTGCAGCTCAACAAAAGGCAAGCCTTGTTTCGAAACCTCTTCGAGGAAAGGGTCGGGGTTGAATTGTTCAACATTGAAAACGCCTTTGTCTTTCCATAATCCTTTAAAGTACATCATGGCGCCAACGGTAGCCGGTACTCCGGTGGTGTAGCTAACACCTTGCATGCCAGTTTCTTTGTAGGCTACCTCGTGGCTGCAATTATTGTAAATGTAGTAAGTCTTTTCTTTTCCGTCCTTCATTCCACGTATTCGGCATCCAATGGAAGTCCATCCGGTATAATTTTCGCCAAGGTCACCGGGATTGGGTAACACCGCTTTTAAAAATTGGATTGGGACAATTTTTTTTCCTTCGTATAGGATGGGTTCAATACCAGCCATTCCAATATTTTGGATCACCCTCAGGTGAGTGAGGTATTCTTGTCCAAAAGTCATCCAAAAACGAGCGCGCTTTAAAGTTGGGAAATGCTTCACCAACGACTCTAGTTCTTCGTGATAAATCAAGTACGATTCTTTTGGCCCAATTTCGGGGTAATTAAGTGGTTTGTGGATTTCGTGTGGCTCGGTGAGCTTCCATTCTCCATTTTCCCAGTACTTACCTTTTTGGGTTACTTCCCTAATGTTGATTTCGGGGTTGAAATTGGTCGCAAAAGCTTTTCCATGATCGCCAGCATTACAGTCAACAATGTCGAGGTATTGAATTTCGTCGAAATGGTGTTTGGCTGCATAAGCTGTGTAAACACTGGTAACACCTGGATCGAAACCACAACCCAGTATGGCTGTTATCCCGGCTTCTTTAAAGCGGTCGTGATAAGCCCATTGCCAACCGTATTCATATTTAGCTTCGTTCTCGGGCTCATAATTGGCCGTATCGAGATAAGCTGTTTTTGTCTCCAAGCAGGCATCCATAATGGTCAAATCTTGATAGGGCAGGGCTACGTTAACCACCAATCCAGGGTTGAACGACTTGATGAGCTCCACCAATTCGGGCACATTGTTGGCGTCTACTTGGGCGGTTTTGATGCGGTTTCCACCCACTGCGGCTGCAATGGCATCACACTTCGATTTGGTACGGCTTGCCATCATAATGTCTGTAAAAACATCGGGGTTAGCCGCCATTTTGTGAGCTACAACGGTTCCTACGCCGCCGGCTCCTATTATCAGTACTCGTCCCACTAAGCTTTTGTTTTTTAATTAGTTAAATGTTATAATGAAAAAGTGTGGCAAATATCCACATTTTTCTTAATTCACAACATGACAATATGCTGTTTTTAAAGCGAAAATCAAAAAAAATCTGCAAATAAATATTGTTTTTCAAGTTTAAATTAAGGAATAATCTTTTTCAAAAATAGGAATGATGTCCCATTTTGGAACAATTTTTTTCTTTATTTTTATTTTATGAGTCAGTTGTTGAGGTAGTTGTGTTTCTTGGGGTGATTTTTGCTTCGTTTACAACATTAAAAAATAGGGTTATAGATGAAGGGGAATTTAAAAGTTTTATTGCTTGTTGTTTTTAGTTTGATGTCGTTTGTTGTTATGGCAAAATCGGTGGGTAAATTTTCAAGTTATCGGCAAATAACCGACAAGGAAATTTTACTTACTTCAACAAAGGGAGTAAAAGTGTTAATTACGGCTTACGAAAACAGTCGGTTAGGCTTTGCTTTTTATGACAAAAGTGTTAACGTTCAACTGTTATCGCCTGGAAGTATATCACATCGTAACGATTTGTTTGGGTCGATTTATGTTGAAGAGCTTGACGAATTAATGCAAATAACAACAATCAACAGTGATGGATTTTCAATTCAAATTGATAAAAAACACTTTGGGTTTGTCTTCATCGATAAGCAAACGGCAAAAGAATACAAGGTAATGCCCCAAATGTTAGCGGGGATTATTTCCAATGCCGATCATAAATTGATGGTTGAATTTGTGAATTTTGAGCAAGCAATTACAGAAATGTAGCGTGATTTTTCATAGAGTGGTTTAGGTTTTTTTTTGAACAAGGTGTTACTCAGGAGAGGGTAACACCTTTTTTTATTATTTGACAGGGGCTTGCCTGCTAAATTCAAGCTCAAGTGACATAAATGTTTCGGTACGGGCAATGCCGTTTATTTTTTGAAATTCGTTGTCGATGATTTGTCTAAGGTGCTTGTTGGTTTTTGTCATTATTTTTACAAAAATGGCGTATTGCCCGGTGGTACAGTGGCACTCAACTATTTCGGGAATTGCCTTTAATTGTAAAACTACTTCTTTGTGAAAGCTCGCTTTTTCGAGATGAATCCCCATATAAGCACAGGTGTTGTAGCCCAGTTTTTCGGGGCATAAAATAAATTCCGATCCCGAAACAATTCCCATGTTAAGTAAACGCTGTACCCTTTGGTGTATGGCCGCACCCGATACTCCACATTCGCGTGCCACCTCGAGAAAAGGAATGCGTGCATTTTTGGTAATCAGTTTAAGTATTTTTTTATCCAGCTCGTCGATGTTCATTTGCTGGTTTGATAATTCTTCGCTCATTGTCGTTTTACTTTTAAATTGTAAGTTAAAAGTACGATATTTCTTGTTATAATTAAAATATGTAAGTAAAAATAGTAGAATAGTTATAATTTAAAAGTTAATAAGTGCTAAGCTATTTTTTAAAATAAGTATAGATGTTTAAATTCCATTACTTTTTGCTTTTTTAGTACCCAAAAATGGAATATTATCAATAAATGTTGTTTTTTTGTAGAAAACTTTAAAAAATGCAATTTTCATTGAATAGTAAATCAGGTAATTATCAGAAAGTTGAAAAGTTCGATACCGATACAACTGAAAAATTAGTCGATCATTACCACGAAATAATTAAGCTTTTAGGTGAAGACCCTGCTCGCGAGGGATTACAAAACACACCATTAAGGGTAGCTAAGTCCATGCAGTTTTTGTTGCAAGGCTATGAGATGAATCCTCAGGAAATACTAAAGTCGGCCATGTTTAAAGAAGATTACCGACAAATGGTGGTTGTAAAAGAAATTGAAATTTTTTCGATGTGCGAGCATCACATGCTTCCCTTTATTGGCAAGGCTCACGTAGCTTATATTCCCAACGGATATATTACCGGTTTAAGCAAAATTGCTAGGGTTGTTGAGGCTTTTTCGCGCAGGTTGCAGATTCAGGAGCGTTTAACCACGCAAATTAAAGACTGCATTAATGATACCTTACATCCACTTGGTGTTGCAGTAGTGATTGAGGCACAGCACCTTTGCATGCAAATGCGTGGTGTACAGAAACAGCACTCGGTTACTACTACATCCGATTTTACTGGTGCATTTACACGTGAAGCCACCCGTCAGGAGTTTTTCAAAATAATAAGCAGTAATTTACATTGATTGTGAAAACCTGTTTTGTTTTTTATTGAATGTACCACTTTGCTGTTTTTATTTGTTGCCGAGTTTTTAAAATTGTTTCGGCAGTATAGCCATTGGCTTCAATAGGTGTTAGTTGGTGGCTCCATACTACCCTTTTTTCGGTTTTTCCACCCGAACCTAAATTATTATATTCGGCATAATAGGTCGAAAACAAGTCATCGGCATTGTCCCATGCTTTCCATCCTTCGGGAACAATGTGATTGCCAAGTTCACAATTAATAATCACTGTTTTTGCAAATTTTCGCCATGGCCGGCCAAGGTAAACGCTATCAACTCCATTGCTGGCTGTAAACTTGCAGTTCATAAATACGTAACCAAAATCAAAGCCTTTTGGAGTGCTTGCTGCAGTGATGTACGAGTTGCTTTTACTATTGATGGTGCAGTTTTCGAAAAGGGCTGTGGCAGAACCAAAAATGAAATCGGTGGTTCCTTCAATGTAACAATCTTTGAAATACTGGCGACAATTAATACCTGCCGCGTAAAGAGCGTCCTGATGTCCCAGCACCCTAATGTTACGAAAAATACATTGGTCGGCTTCAACCTGTAAGGCAATGGCTTGTCCAACTGGACCTGCGGTGTTGGCTATGGTCAGGTTCTCGGCAATAAAATTATGAGCTTCAACCAACATGGTCCAAGTATGAAAAGTGCTGTTCCTACCTAAATTTATTTTATCGAAATAATCGTCGAAAGTAATGATTGTGTTTTCTGCACTTTCACCAATAATGCTTAAATCGGTATTCCACGAGTGAACCTTTACTTTTTCGTTGTAAATGCCATTTTTTACGAAAATGGTAAGCCGATGTGGTGGGAAGGCTTTTGTTGCATCAATGGCTTTTTGAATCGAATTGAAGTCGCCTGTACTGTCGGTTGCTACAGTGAAATGATAGTTGTTTCCGGCCAACGAAATGAGCAACTGAAAAAGGAAGAAGTATAGAATTGTTATTTTTTTCATTACAAGTTGGTTTGTATTGATGTTATGAATTATTCAACCCTAAACCAGTCGAAATCGGCAAAGCCCGAATCGTTGGTCTCGGTACTTTTAAGTGCAAAAATGCCTGTTTTTGCTCCAATCCAGCGTCCGGCACGTGCGTTAAATTCGTTGCCAATATTTGTGTAATCCTTTCCATTGGTACTGTATGTAAACTTGCATACAGCGCCGATTGTAACGTCAAGCCTAAAATAAATTTCGTTGCCTTCAATTTCTATTTTTTGAAGTTGAAGCTCCTTGCCACCTGTTCTTGCGTCGCTGCATTTGTTGTAGGTCACGAAGTTCTTTCCATTGTGGTGTTCGCAGGCAATGTAGGCGTAATCTTCGCCCATTATTACCAAGCCAGCGCAGTCGCCATTTTCTTTGGGTGAGAAATTAAATTTTGTGGTAGCCGTGAATTCAACTGCAGGTGGTTTTTGAAGCAATAAATTGGGCACTTCCCATAAATTCAGTGGTTTGGAAGGTGTCATTACGCAATTCATTCTTAAATAACCATAAGGCGATGTGAAAGCCCATTCGGATTTTGGGTTGGCGTGCCATTGCCATTGCAGTCCCATTGTTGTGGAATTGAACTCGTCGGAGGCAGCTATTCCCAGTGGGTTTGATTCGAGTTTTACTTTGGGTTTCGAATAGGTGCTAATGGGTTCGCCAATGCCATCGTTGTTGATGTCGTAACCTATTGTGGGCCAATTGTTGGCCCAGTTAACTGGCTGTAGATGGACAATACGTCCGTAGGCATCTTTGTCCTGAAAGTGAATGAACCACGATTCGCCCGAAGCCAATTCGAGAAAACCGCCTTGATGTGGGCCATTAATGTTGGTATTGCCTTGGTGCATCACAATTTTATCTTCGTAGGTACCAAATATATTTTTGCTTCGAAGCACAGTTTGCCAGCCGGGTTTAACTCCGCCAGCCGGAGCAAAAATGTAATAATAGCCATTCCGTTTGTAGAGTTTTGGCCCTTCTATGGTTGTGTGCTTTTCGTGTCCGTCGAAAACCAGTACCCCTTGAGGATCGATTTTTGTACCGTCGGGGCTCATTTCATTAATAAGCAGTATGCTTTTTATTCCTGCGCGGCTACCGGCTAAAGCGTGAACCAGATAAGCTTTCCCGTTGTCGTCCCAAAAAGGACAGGGATCAATCCATCCACGGGCAGCGTGTACCAAAAGGGCTTCGCTCCACGGCCCTTCTGGGTTTTGGGCTTTTACCATGTAAATGCCTAGGTCGGGGTCGCCCCAGTAAATATAAAATTCGTTGTTGTGATAGCGTATGGCCGGTGCCCAAACTCCATTTCCGTGTTGTGGTTGGTCGAATGACTTATGGTATAAGCGGTGAAGCGCATAGGCTATTAATTCCCAGTTGACCAAATCAGTTGATCTTAAGATGGGTAAGCCGGGCGCACAATTAAAGCTCGAAGCGGTAAGGTAAAAATAATCGCCAGCCTGGCACACATCGGGATCTGAATAATCGGAATGCAATATGGGGTTTGTAAAAGTACCATTGCCATTGTCGGCATTCCAAAGCCCATTTTTCCAGTTTTGTGAAAAAGCCTTGGTGTTGATTGTTACCAGAATTACCAATAGCATTAGTCCAATTATAGCTTTGCTCAATTTTGAGATTTTAAGTAGTTCCCGATGATATTTATAGCTCATAATTTTGAATTTAATTAGAACACAAAAGTTTTATTTTGGAAAAAGAAGTTCTGTGTGAGCTAATTTAGAGTTTCTATTTTAAATATTTTGCCAGTTCTATATTTTGTTCTTTTATTTGGGCAACAAAAATTGATGAAATGGCTATTGCTCCTTTTTCCGATAAATGGGTATTGTCGATTTTACCCTCGGGATATTTTTCGTAAACGCTTGCGGGAATTTGCAAAAATAAAGACAGCGTTTTTTCTTCTCCCAAGCTGGTCAACAATTCCATGCTGCTAATGGTCATATCGATTAATGGAATATTGAGTTTTTGAGCAACTTGACGGGCAATGTTGGGATAAATGCCATGGGTATCGCTTAAAGCCCCATCAACAAATTTGCGCCGTGCTATTGGTGTGCAAATAATTGGATGTGCTCCTTTGTTGAGGGTTTCAATTACGAATTTCGATAAATTGTAACGGTATTCGTCGGGTAGGGTGTGTCGCCCAACTTTCGATTCGGAGCTATCGTTGTGTCCAAATTGGATAACTGCAAAATCGCCGGGTTTTAGTCTGGACATTATACTGTCCCAGCGGCCTTCGTAAATAAATGAACGGGTGCTGCGTCCGTTTTGTGCATGGTTTTCTATGATCAGTGTTGAATCGAAAAAAGTAGTTAGTAGTTGTCCCCAACCGCGTTCGGGATATTCCAAATCGGGTTTGTTGGCCATGGTTGAATCGCCTATAAGGTATAAAACGGGGGTTGGTTTATTGCAAGCCGAAAGCAGTATTGTGCTTAATAGCAGTATTATGAATACTTTTTTATTCATTCTGTATTAAATTTTAGTCAAATTGGGTGAGGAGTCATAAAATTTAAAACGGTGTGATTCGATTCAATGATTAGGTGCTAACTTGAAGATTATAAGCACATAAGACTTTAGCTTATCGGTCGAGTTCAATGGCCGCCAAAATGAAAGGAGCAACTCCTTTACTGTCGTTATCAACTACTTTTTCGTTGATATAATAGTTATAGCTGCCATCGCGATACGGGTTGCCACCTAAGCCACAACCGCCGCAAACATTCTTCAATACAAGATTGCCATCATTATCTTTCACAATTAAGTGTTTAATAATGGCATCGAATTTTTGGTTGGCAATTTTTTTGTATTGTTTATCAATGTATCCTTTATTGGCTGCTTTTGCCATGGCATAAGTGTACATACACGAGCCCGAAGCTTCGATGTAATTCCCTTCGCGTCCAAGTTGATCGAGTACCTGAAACCATAAGCCAGTATCGGGGTCGCTTACTTTGAGTAAAGCGTCAATTTCGTTGTTCAAAATGGTAATTAATTGATGCCTGTCGGGGTGGTTTTCGGGGAGAAAATCGAGGATATCGACAATGGCTATTACATACCAACCAATGGCTCGGCTCCAAAAATGAGGCGATTGTCCGGTTTCGGGATTACTCCAGCGTTGTTTTCCGCTTTCGTCCCAAGCGTGGTAAAGGAGTCCGCTTGCTGGGTCGAGTGTTTTGTTGTAAATAAGAATAACTTGATGGGTGACAACATCGAACCATTGAGGCGAATTATATTCTTTTGCATATTGTGCTAAAAAGGGAGAACCCATGTAGATTCCGTCGAGCCACATTTGATAAGGATAGACTTTTTTGTGCCAGTAACCACCCGTTTCTGTTTTGGGGTGATTTTCCATTTGCTTTATAAATTGCTGAATGGCCGTTTTGTATTTTTGTTCGCCGGTTCGCTTGTATAAGGTGAATAAGCTTTTAGCTGGGTTAATGCGATCGATGTTGTATTCTTCGATTTTGTATTTTTTTACTGAACCATCTTCATTTATAAAATAATCGAAGTAGCTCTGCATGTAATCGGAGTATTTTTGGTCAAAAACACCAAGTTTGTCAATGCTCATGGCCAGCATGGCCACATCGTATTGCCATTTAATTTTGTCTTTCCCGTCGAAGTAAATTAAACTATCGTGTAATTGCATAACCGAGTTGGCCATTTTAACCGACCATTTTACCTCATCACCCGATAATGCCGAGTTGTTGTTTGTTTCTGATTTGCACCCAAATGCGATCATAAAAACAATCAGTATCGATATTATAATTCTCATCACCTATATCGTTTTAAAATATTAAGCACAGTTATTTCCCTTTTTCTTTTTAAAAAATCAACAAATAAATTAAAAAAAAATGAATGCAATGAAGCTGATGCTTTTTTGGTTTAACATTATATTGCAACAAGCTGTTGATGAATACTGTTTTGTTTACTCAACAACTAAAAAAATAAAAAAGCTGTCCGGTTATTAGGTGCGAGATGTTTGTCAGGCACATTCGAAAATGAATGATTAAGCTAAATCAAATTCATTGATGATTAAAATAACTTGCATGGTAAATATTAACCGGACAACTTTTTTACTTAACACTATCTAAAGAAAATACCCTTTGAAGTTTTCACTTTACCATTATCCATTTTTTGGATAATAATGTTTACGCCTTTAACTGGTTCGTTAAATTTAGCACCCATCGTGTTGTAATATTCGGTGCTGATAACTTTAGCTGAACCGTCAATACTATTGACACCATTTGTTCCTGGATCTTCACCTGGGTCTTCACCTGGGTCTTCTTCTTCGGGGGTAAAAATGAACCCATAAATACAAGCTTTAGATCCAGTGCAGAAGTAGTTGTAGCATTTATTAGCATCGGCTTTAATGACCATAGCATCGTAAATCCAGCTGGTGAGGGCTTTTGCTGCAGCGTCGGCAGCTGTTCTGTCGTCAATGGGCATGGTTAAACTTTCGCCTTCAACTAAGTCCCAGATATCCCACGAGCGGGCTCCGTTGAAAAGTTTGTCACCTACTGATGTTGTTGCTGTAACAAATTTAGCTCCTGCTTGAAATGTAGCTTCATCGGCGTATAAATAATCGGTAACACCTTCTTCGCCACAAAGTACGTAGCAATAATTACCTTCTGTTTTATCTTCAACAATAGGTGTTTCAACAATGTAGGTGTTTTTTTGACTGTTTACGGCAGTAACAATAGTCAATGTGCCGCTTTTTGTACAATCGAATAACCACATAGCTCCAGCACCAATTTCGGGATATTGCCATGGCTTTGGATTGTTAGAACCTTGCACTGTAAATCCGAATGTTTGATCTCCAGAAATAACTTCTTCATTTTCTTTGACACCATCACCGCTTGGGGTATCGTACCATAGCATTGAACATCCGTCAACAGTCCAAACTGTACCTGCTGCAGGTACTTCATCCTCCAACGAGTTGAGCTTTACAAAGTTTTGTGCATTCGCGAATAACGTGATTGCGAGTGCTGCAATTGTGAAAAGTAAATTTTTTTTCATGAGTCTAGATATTAAATTGTTAAACACTTTAAAGAACTAAGTTTATATTGATAAATAAGTTGTTCGTTTTTAAGTTTTAGAATAAAGCGGATGCTTAGATTATAACCATCCGCTATTATTCTAACTTACTACTAATAACCGGGGTTCTGTTCAATGGTTGCTGTGTTTAAGTCAATCGCATTCTGAGGTATTGGGCGATAGAGTTTTTGATTTCCATCGACACCTTCAAAATCGTTGGCTGAATTTAGCTCCGGATTATATGCTACGTTATATTCTACTAATTTTTGTGTACGTCGAAGGTCAGCCCAGCGTAGGCGTTCTCCAGCAAGCTCAAGTGCCCGCTCGTCAAGAATGTCGTTGAGCGTAATATTCGATTTTGAATAGGATACGCTACTTCTCCTGAAAGCACGTTCGCGAACTAGGTTAAGCATTTCGTCGGCTTTGTTTTGCTTGCTGTCTTTTAAATAGGCCTCGGCTGCTATCAAATAGGTTTCGGCCAAACGAGCCAAAACAATATCTCGGTAGCAAGAATTGTTGCCATAAGATGATTCGGGATCGTCGAATTTTTTGATGCAGGTAATACCAAAAACAGCATCGCCATTTGCCGCTGCATCGAAATAGGTACAAGCAGATAAATCGGGATGTATTGTTTTTGAGGTCATCGGGATTACTACTGTTTTTGTGCGGTGTGTAGGATCTTCGGCTCTCCATGCTGCGATATCGTCTTTGCTACTTGCATAGTGTGGCGGATAATAGAATGCAATAGAACTATTTGCAGCTGTTCCATTATAAGGAGCATAGTAATTACCGGTAATTTTAGGGTTGTTTTCGTCGGTACAATATAGCTTGGTCATATAAGTGCTTTCGTAACGGCTGTCGCCTTCTTGGTATAAGTACATTAATTTTTCTGATGGAATAAAATTCGATGATGTGTTTTTATACCCTTGGTCGTTTCCACCCAGATATTGTCCAAATGTTGATTGGAGCCTGTTCCCATTGTCGGTTTCGGCTAACCCTGCTGCGGTTGACGAAGCACGGTCGTATTGAACGGCAAATATAATTTCTTGATGTTTGTTGTCGTTCTCAGGCCACCATAATTGGTCATAAGTTTCGTCAAGACCGTTTCCTAAGGCAATTGCTTTTTCGGCATAGGATGCAGCTTTACTGAAAAAGTCGTTTTTTCCAAGATCCCAGCCTGCTGTAAGGTATGTTTTTGCCAGGTAATGAAAAACGGCTTGTTTATTAACCCGTCCTCCCAAATCAGTGTTGGGTAGTGGACTGTCGTCGGCCGCCAGCGCTTCTAATTCGTCGATAATGAAGGTAAAGACCTCTTCGGTTGAATTACGGGGAGCTTCGGTAACAATGGAGTTGACATATTCTTTAACCAAAGCTACACCTCCAAAATGTTGAACCATTTCGTAATAAAATAAGGCACGCAAAAATTTTGCCTCGGCTACTCTTATTGTAATGGTTTCGGGTTTTGCTTCAGTGGTTTCGGCATAATACAACACACAGTTGGCCGCTTGAATGCCTTTGTAGCAATTTGTATAAAAACTCCTTACCGTTTCATTCTCAGGAGTAAGGCTATTGTAAGTGTGCAGTCCTATTTCGGGCATGGCGTTACGGCCACGGTGGTATAAATCGGTACCGCTGCTGAATATTGCAGGGCCGTTTCTGTCGTACAAAGGTTTTAACTGTGCATAGGCATAGTTAACCAAAGTTTCAAATCCGGCTTCGGTACGGTAATACGTCCCGGAGGTTACATTCGATTTGTTGTCGGCATCGAGGAAATCGCTACAACTATAAAAGGATAGCATTCCTGTAGCCAATATGATGATATAGATTAACCTTTTCATATTTCTGAATTTTTGTTATTACGATTAGAACTTAAGATTGACGCCAAACTGGTAAGTTACGGTACTTGGACCTCCATCATTGAGTTTTGAACCTGCCCATTCGGGGTCAAAACCTTCATAGTTGGTGAAAGTAAACGGATTGAGCACATTTACGTAAAGTCTCAGGTAACTTATACCAATATTGCTTAGAAATTTACTTGGCGCTGTATATCCCAGCGAAATGTTTTTCACTTTTACGAACGATGCATCGGTAAAATAATGTATTCCACTGTTGCCTGTAGTTCCGTAATAAGTGCCCGAACCCCCGTTTTCAATTTGATCGTTAGGGTAGGGGTATGCGCCGTAATGAGTTTCTTCCTGAATACTTACTGTTCCATCTGATAAAAGAATGGGCGTATTGGCAGGGATGTAATAATCCATGTTAACGTGCATGCGGCCGCGATCGTTATAGGCGCCATATTGTCTAAGGAAAGGCGATTCAACCATGTAGCTTTGTTTAGCGTAAACTGTAGCCGAAAAGTCCCATTTTTTGTAGATAAGCGATGTGCTGAAGCTTCCTGTCCAGTCGGGTTCTGCTTTACCTACAATGGATTTATCTTTATCGTCGATTGCACCATCGTTGTTCAAATCTTTGATAATAGGCATACCTTCATAAATTCCATAATATTCTTTATAAAACTCGTAGGCATGTTCGTAGGTTTTTGTTTCGGTCGAATTAGGTAAGGTAACGGTAATGGGTTTGTCGTTAACAATACCATCCATGGTGTAGTTGTAAAAAATATCAACGGGTTGGCCAACAAACCATAAGTTTCCAAGGTCTTTTTCAACGGTTCCACCGTAAAGTTCCTCAATTGCGTTTTTGTTTGTTCCAAACGAGAAGGTTGTTTCCCAACGTAAGTTTTTGGTGTTTACATTAACTGTATTGATACTCAATTCGAAACCTTTGTTGCTGATCTTCCCGATGTTGTCGTTCACGGTTGCACCACCACCGGCTTCAATAGCCAAGCTGCGTTTCATGAGTAAACCATCCGATATTTTGTTGTAAACATCGGCAATAACATTTATGCGTCCCTTTAAGGCCGAAAAATCAACACCAAAGTCAAATTCGGTAGTTTTTTCCCACTGGATGGCTGCGTTTACTATTCCGTTTGGTCCATATCCATAACCCATTGTCGATCCAAATGCATAATATGAACTTGAACTGGGCATTGTAGCTGTTGCATAATCGCCAACGTTGTTGTTGCCGGTTACTCCATAGCTTAAGCGCAGTTTGAGGTTAGTGAGCCAGTCGGCTTTCAAAAAATCTTCTTCGGATGCTCGCCAAGCTATTGCTGCCGAGGGGAATGTTCCCCAACGATTTCCTTCATAAAAACGTGAAGAACCATCAGAGCGCATTGTTCCGGTTACGATATATTTTCCTTTGTATGAATAGTTTAAACGGGCCGCAAACGAAATGAGGCTGTGTTCAGTATATCCACTTTTTGGTGCGATAGTAGTACCGGCATTGCCCATATTGTAATATGTTGTATTTGATGGGAAGTCTTCGCCATACTGATAGAAATATTCTTTTGTATATTGGTTCATACTAAAAAGCCCCATGGCATTTATTGAATGATTGCCCTTGGTAAGTATGTAGTTAACCTGGTTGTCCCATGTCCAGTCGAACATATTGGTTGTTTCCACTTCGGCACGGTCTGTTTGCGCCGAGTTGCGCGATTCGGTATTTACTCCTTCGTACAGGTGAGTGCGACCTTGGTAAATATTGGGCGATAAAGTGGTTTTGAAAGTCAGGTTTTTTATTGGGCTGAATGCTAAGTACACATTACCCAATATGTGAAGTTTTTTTGCACCATAAATGGTGTTGTCCATGTCAATTAAGGGATTAATGAGTGACGAAAACTGTGCTCCAGTATTTGTTCCTAGAACATTGGTAACGCCCGATTGTAAATAATAGTTCCCATCCTCGTCCCATGGAATAAAATAAGGATTGCTCCAAAATGCGTTGGCAACTGCTTTATTGCTGCCCCAATCGTCGAGTGTGTGAGCCAAGTTTAACGAGACGCCGGCATTCCAGTTATCACCAACTTTAGTATCGATGGCCGCTTTTATGTTGAAACGTTTTTCATTGTCTTTTAGGAAAATTCCTTCGTCTTGTTGATACCCAGCACCAAAATGATAGCTTGAATTATTTGATGCTCCGCTCACGCTCACAAAATGGTTTTGTTGAATG
This sequence comes from Prolixibacteraceae bacterium, assembly GCA_035271585.1. Classification (GTDB taxonomy): domain Bacteria; phylum Bacteroidota; class Bacteroidia; order Bacteroidales; family Prolixibacteraceae; genus Roseimarinus. The sequence continues at coordinate 27,838 of DATERL010000074.1, read as the reverse complement.
GCATTTTGTGTTACCAAGTCCATCCAGTCGTAGTATTCACCTTTCGACATCATTTGTTCAACCTTCGACATTCCAGTGCCGTCGGGGTAATATTCATTCCAGTACCCAGGGCCAACTAAATATTTATCATTTTCATCTTGTTCGGGTAAGTAGTTGGTCAATAGTGAAATTTGAAGGTTCTCGGGTGTAATTTGATAGTTGACCGAACCGTTGGCACTTGCCCTTCCTTTGCGGGTTGTATATCGTGAAAAGCGATATTGCATAAATTCGCTACCATTCATAAAACTGGGCATGCGGGCTACCTGGCGTAAACCAACATAGCCATCGTATGATATGGTTGGCTTTTTTGTTTTTTCTCCCTGTCCTCTGGCCGATTTTGTGGTTACCATAACAACACCATTCGAAGCTCGCGAACCATAAATTGCGGTTGATGAGGCATCTTTTAACACGTCCACACGTTCAATGTCGGCGGGGTTAAGCATTTGAATGTCGCTTACCACAATTCCATCAACAACAAACAATGGTCCCGAGCGGTCCTTTTTGTCTTTTATTGATTGAACACCTCGAATTTGGATATCGAATCCGCCACCTGCACGGCTGCTATTTTGGGTTATCGAAACGCCTGGTATTTCGCCCTGAAGGGACTCCATCATGGTTGCAGTACCTTTACCTACAAGGTTCTCGGCACTGATTGATCCAACGGATCCGGTGAGGTCGGCTTTTTTGATGGTTCCGTAACCCACCACCACCACTTCGTCTAAATCCAAGGCACGCTCAACCAATGTTATTTCAATTGATGTTTGATTTCCTATAACAATTGTTTGTTGAACGTAGCCAATAAACGAAAACTGTAATTCGCTGTTGGCTGGTGCTTTTAAAGTGAAATGACCTTCGATATCGGTAACCGTTCCGGTAGTAGTTCCCGGGATTACTATAGTTACACCTGTTAAAGGCCTTCCTAAAACATCCGATACATTACCGGAAATTAATTTTTCCTGGGCAAGTGAAACCATGCTTAGCATACTCATAATGAGTATGAAGGAAATTCGTTTAGTAAAACTGGTTATTTTCATATTCTTTAGAAGATATTAAGTTTAGTTATTCAGTTCATTCTTATAGTCCTGCAGTTAGGATGAACAGGTAATATAAGTCTTTAATTTGTACACACAGTTATTGAATGTTGTTAAATTGATATATGCTTTTAGGTTTATCGCCCATCAGCACTTTTTTAACCCCTGGTAAAATGTTGTTGGTTAAATATATTTTTTCACATTGTTTGTATTTTAAGAATGTCTCAACAGGTTGAATTTGGAAACAATCAGAAATCTTAACTTGCTGGCAATTATCGATTTCAATTACTGATGTACCTTCTTGTGAATCATGAAGTTGGATGCCTTTTAAAACAATGTTGTTGCATTTGTCTAAATGGATGGGACTAAGCGAAGGTGTTATGAGCCTTATGTTGTCAAATATAACGTTATTGGCATAATGCGCCCAAATTCCTTTTTCGGTTTGAATGAACATATCGGTAAACGACACTTGTTCAACGCTGCGCTCCTCAAGGCCATAAATGGCAATTCCATGTTTTGCGTCGGTAATGTTGATGTTGCTAAAATGAATGTTTCTGTAAAGCGGCGTTCTTTCCGAAAGCTCTTCAACAGGAGTTTCGTGGTAGCGCATGTTAATCATTATACCTTCGCGAACGATATCGCGCATAACAATGTTGCTTACCCTAACATCTTCAATTATTCCACCCCGGCCTCTCATACTTTTAATTCGAATGCCGCGATCAGTACCTTCAAATACACAATTTGATATGGTAACCCTTCTAATGTCGCCCGACATTTCGCTGCCCAGCACTACACCGCCGTGTCCATTAAGCATGGTGCAATTGGTGATGGTAATGTTTTCGGTTGGCATGGCGGCTTCGCGACCATCAATATCGCGCCCCGATTTTAAAACAATGCAATCGTCGCCAACCGTAATGTGGCAGTCCGAAATCCGCACGTTTCTGCATGAGCAGGGGTCTATACCATCGGTGTTGGGCGAATCGCCCGGATTGTTGATGGTGATATTATGAATGGTTACATTTTCGCAATAGGTGGGAACTATGGTCCAGAATGGTGGGTTCGAGAAACTTACCCCTTCGATGGTGATGCGATTACAATTGTAAAACATAACCATTGCTGGCCTTAGAAAGTTGTGCATTTTTGGGATGTAGTCGTTTCGTTCAAGCAGGTCTTTATTTTCGTTTATAAACAGTTCTTGCCACTTTGTTCCAGTAACTTTTTCGCGGCTAACCTTATACCAAAAATCCCACCATTTTTTTCCATGGCCTTCAAAATGTCCTTGGCCTTTTATGGCTATATTGCTTGCGTCAATGGCATAAATTTGGGAGGCAAATGTTTTAACGCGTACGCCTTCCCATTGTGACGTAACCATTGGCAGATAAGCATCGAAATCGTCAATAAAGTTTATTATTGCTCCGTTGTCGGTTAAAAGTGTGATGTTACTTTTCATGAAAATTGGGCCGCAACTATAGGTACCCGAAGGAATAAATACGGTCCCCCCTGAATTTGAAGCCAAACTATCAATTAATTGATTGATTATTCCGGCACAGTTTTCATTACCTGTGCGGTCGGCGCCAAAATCTGCAATATTTACAGTACTGTTTTGTCCTTTGCTGATATTTGAGTTCAAAAACAATACAGCAAGCAGCAAAATGCCGGCTAATTTTTGACTTGCATTTTTGAATGAATTTAATTTCATTTTGTTAGATTTTAAAATTGAGCGTTTACCGTTAATTTTCTTTTATAAAAATAGGGAATTATAATTTTGCAAGTTGGTGATAAACTGTTTGAAAAAGTGGTGCAAAGTATCATAATGGTATTCTCGAAGCTTGTTAATATTCAGATATGAAGCGAGTTGTCTAAATGTTCGTACTTGTCCAAAAAACAATTTGTCTACGTTTAAAAGTTAATTTGTCTATATTTGATTTTATATTTTCGATAAAAATGTTTGTATCAATAAAAAACAAGATGCTTTTTTTTGCAATTTTACTTTTAGTGCTCCTTCCATTTTTGGGCTTGAGCTCTGAAATTGAACGCTTTGAGCATTTTTCGAACGATGATGGATTATCTCAAAATACGGTAACAAGTATTCATTGCGATTCGCAGGGTTTTTTATGGTTTGGCACTTACAATGGGCTAAATCGCTTCGATGGTTACAATTTTAAAGTTTATCAGAATACTGAAAATACCCCAGGTATATTTACCAATAACCGCATGATTTCGATATGGGAAGATGAGCAGAATTTTTTGTGGTTCGAAACTTACGACGGCTATTTTCATCGCTTTAATCCGGTAAAAGAAACATTTTCAACTTTGCCCAAATACTTGTTAAGCGCCGAAGAAAAGTATAGCAAAATGAACTGTTTTTATCAGTATTCGCCTACCGAAATTTGGTTAGGTTCTTCCAACTCAGGCGTGTATCGGTTAACGTTCGACCCCAATTTGGACGAGTATACCAGTGAACAATTTCTTAGCCGAGGTAAATTTTCAGTGTCGAATAACGACATCCGATTTATAACATCCGATAGAAATGGTAACCTTTACATTGGTGCTAAAAATGGTTTGAATATTTTGAGTGACGAAGACAACCGTGCCGGCACATTTTATTATCAACATTATTTCTCCGATTTTCGCTTTACCTGTGGCGTCGCCATTAATAATGAAGTGTGGATGGGTACCGAAAATAATGGTTTAGTTGTTTACAACCTCGATACAAAATCGTTTTTCATTTTTAATAAAGATAATTCGCCCCTTACTAATAATCATATCGAAATCATTAAAGTGAGCAAAGAGGGTAATGTGCTCATCGGAAGTTCCGACTTGTTTATTTATCAAACCATGCAAAAAAAATGGCTGTCGGTAATAGTCGAAGGCGAACAGATTGATAAGATATTTGAAGACAGCTCGGGGGCACTTTGGGTAACTAATGGAAATTTTGGTGTTCAAAAGGTTAACCAAAATACGGGTAGTCATGAGCATTTTAATTTAACCAGCGATATCCATAAATACTTGTCAGATAAACAACGACCCTATTTCTACGAAGATCAAAACAAAGTACTTTGGATTTGCCTGCACGGTGCTGGGCTCGCGCAATACCACCGTGACGAAAATTATTTTTACTTCTTTAGAAATAATCCTTCCGATCCAAAATCGATCAGTTCAAACACAATTATGTGCATGACCGAGGACCAAAACGGTACCCTGTGGGTGGGTGCTGGCCTCGAAGGTGGAATTAATAAAGTTATTCTGAAAAACCCTGCGTTTACCTCCATACAGTTTAGTCGCGATTATAAAGACTATATGGAGAACATTGTCAGGGCTGTTTTTCAAGATAAAAACAAAACCGTATGGGTGGCATCAAAAGGCGGTGAGTTAAAACTGTATAATCCCGATTTTAAAACTATACTACCGCATGTGAGCTATCCATTCAAACCCAATGGCGAGTTGGTATTTAATGTTTATTGTATGCACCAAGATTCCCGCGGTCATATCTGGATAGGTTCAAAAGGAGCCGGAATTGCAGTGTCGAAAAAGCCCATTGATCAAATGCATACCGATTACAGTAGCATTCAGTTTTTTACCTATCAACATAACGCCGACGATTCAACATCGCTGTGCAACAACAGTATATATAGTATAGGTGAAGATGCCAATGGTCGAATTTGGATAGGTACTTATGGTGGCGGTTTGTCGTTTTGTAATACGACCGATATTGCGAACTTGACCTTCAGTAGTCTTAATGCCGAAAATTCAAACCTTTCGAACAGCATGATTCGAAACATCATGTTTGACAGTAATAATAATTTATGGGTAGCTACAACTTTTGGACTTAATTGGCTGAGCGCGCAAAACATTCACGATAATCATTTCGATTTTAAATGCTATTATCACGATCCCGATGACGTTAATAGTTTAAGTTATAATGATTTAGTGCATCTTTACGAAGATTCGAAAAAGAATATTTGGATTGGCACTTTTGGTGGTGGTGTAAACTTACTCACCAACGAAAATCAATTTATTCATTATACAAACATCGATGGGCTTAGTAATAATGTCGTTTTTGGTATTGTTGAAGATAATTTGCAACATATATGGCTTAGTACGGGAAATGGGCTATCGAGGCTTAATCCGTCGTCGCAAAGTTTCGATAACTACAATAAATCGAATAATTTAAGCACGAATTCGTTTTCTGAAAACACTTGCCTAAAAACTCACGATGGCCGCATGGTTTTTGGAAGTATAGAAGGGATTGAAATTATCGAACCCGAAAAAATTAAAACCCATAAGTTAATCTCAAGTGTTGTTTTTACCCAATTTCAATTGTTTAACAAAGATATTGATGTTAATACCGAAGGTTCACCTTTAAATCAATCCATAACATCGACCCGCAAAATTACATTGAAGTACAATCAGTCAAGTTTTAGTATCGGATATTCAGCAATGAATTTCCTCGATGAATCGAAAACCCAATATGCTTATTTGCTACAAAATTTTGATGAAAACTGGAACTATGTGGGTACTCAGCGTAAAGCAACCTATACAAATTTGAGGCCCGGAGAGTATGTTTTGAGAGTTAAGGCTGCGTTATGGGATGGCGACTGGGATAACGACGAAACAGTTTTATACATTTCAATACAGCCCCCTTGGTGGCAAACAAACCTGGCCTACATTATTTATTTAATTGTTATCATCGTTTCGGTATTCCTAATTAGCAGGAGTATTATTAGGGTGAATAGTTTCAGGAATGAACTGAAAATTGAAAAAGCTGTAAATGAAGTTAAGCTCCAATTTTTCACAAACATATCGCACGAAATACGAACCCCCTTAACGCTTATACTTGGGCCCATCGAAGATGTTTTGTCCGACCCTAAGTTTCCTGCCGAATATCGTTCAACGCTTACTTTAATGCAAAAAAACGGCAAAAGGATGTTGCACCTTTTAAATCAATTGCTCGATTTTAGGAAAGTTCAAAACAAGAAAATGAGCTTAAAATTACGGCCTGTCGATATGGTTGAATTTACGCGTAGCATTGTCGATAATTTTACACCGCACGCCCGACACATGCAAATCGATTTTAAATTCATTGTTAATGCCCATCCTGAGAAAGTATGGGTCGATCCAAACCGTATCGATTCCGTTATTTTCAATGTTTTGTCCAACGCCTTTAAATTCACGCCAAAGGGACAAAAAATTATTGTAACCATCGATCAAAACCTAAAACAAGAAGAGATTTACATTAAAGTAGTCGATAGCGGGCCGGGCATTAAAAGTAAAGACATCAACCTTATTTTTAATCGCTATTCGATTTTAAGCGGGCAAAGCGGAACCATAAACGGAACCGGTATTGGCCTCAGTCTTTCAAACGAATTTGTTAAAATGCACGGGGGCGAAATAAAAGTTGAAAGCCAACCCGGTAAAGGCTGTACCTTTGTGGTTGTATTGAAAACCGGAAAAAGCCATTTTGCCGGTACGAACCATATTATGGTCGATGAACATAACGACGAAATTAAAATATCGAGCCAACTTACCGATATGTTTATTGAGCCCGCCATAAGCACTGATGTAAATGAAGTCATTTCGGATCCTTCCGATAAAAAAACCATTTTGCTCGTTGAGGATAATCTTCAAATTCTTAATTACATATCAGATTCGCTTTCGTCGAACTTTTCTATTTTAACGGCTAAAAACGGACGCGAAGGTTTAGAGTTGGCCAAGAGTTTTAATCCCGACCTTATTTTATCGGATGTGATGATGCCCGAAATGGATGGAATTGAAATGACTCGAATTTTAAAAGAAAATTTTGAAACCTGCCATATACCAGTCATACTTTTAACCGCAAAATCAAGTGTCGATGACCAAATTCTTGGAATCGAATCGGGTGCTGAAGCCTATGTTTTAAAACCATTTAATATGCAGGTTTTAAAATCGATGATTAACAACATGCTTGAACAGCGCAAGCTGATTCTTAAAAAGTACAGAGATAAAGCCGACATTGAAGTGTCGGAACTAAAAGTTACCTCACGTAATCAGGAATTCCTTAATAATATTGTGACTTTTGTTGAAGAAAATTATACGAACCCCGATTTGTCAATAAACATGTTGGTGGAATATTCATGTGTTAGCCGCACGGTTTTCTATAACAAGATAAAAGGGCTGACTGGGCTAAGTCCAATTGAGTTAACAAGGCAAATTAAACTTAAAATTGCTGCCCAGTTGCTCGCCGTTGGTTACAATGTAAACGAAGCTGCCAATGAAATAGGTTTTTCCGACAGTCGGTACTTTAGTAAACAATTTAAAGATTTTTTTGGCGAATCGCCCAGCCAATATAAAAAGAAGTATAATATTGATGAAGATTTCTCAGCTTAATCTAATTTTAATAAATCATTCCTTTTGGCGTGAAAAGTACAAAGCGCAAATAAATCAAGCAATAACATGTACTTTTTTCAAAAATAAATAGTCCGAATGTTTTTTTCTTACTGAAAATTACTACTTTTGCCAACCGTTTTTAGGGGGTAATGTGTCTTGTCGGGAACGGGAAGATTACTTATCTTATTAAAATACAAGATTTTACATAAAAGTATTTTTAAAATTTAATAGAAGTATAATGCCTACAATTCAACAGTTAGTTAGAAAAGGAAGACAAGTTATTGAAGTAACAAGTAAATCAAGAGCACTTGATTCCTGCCCGCAACGTAGAGGAGTATGTGTACGTGTTTATACCACCACTCCTAAGAAACCAAACTCTGCTATGCGTAAAGTAGCAAGGGTAAGGTTGACTAACGCAAAAGAGGTAAACGCTTACATTCCTGGCGAAGGCCATAACTTACAAGAGCACTCGATCGTTTTGGTTCGCGGTGGTCGTGTAAAAGACCTTCCTGGTGTTCGTTACCACATTGTGCGCGGTGCATTAGACACAGCTGGAGTTGAGGGACGTACCCAGCGCCGTTCAAAATACGGTACCAAACGCCCAAAAGTTAAGAAGTCATAGTGTTGAATTTGTTATTGAAAGTTGTGGTTTGGTTGAGTAAAGGATTCTATTCAAGAAGAACTGAAGATCGACACTCGAACAACCGATTTGAATAACACAAACTTTAAGAAATGAGGAAGTCAAAACCAAAGAAGCGGATCATTTTACCAGATCCTAAATTTAACGATGTGCTGGTCACTCGTTTTGTAAATGACCTGATGGTTGATGGTAAAAAAACAGTTGCTTATTCAGTTTTCTACGATGCCATGGAAATGGTTAGTCAAAAAGTGAAAAACGAAGAGCTTTCACCGCTCGAAATCTGGAAAAAAGCACTCGAAAACATTACTCCACAAGTAGAAGTTAAAAGTCGCCGCGTAGGTGGTGCAACTTTCCAGGTTCCAATGGAAATTCGTCCAGACAGGAAACTGGCAGTTTCTATTAAAAACATGATTATATTCTCTCGTAAGCGCGCTGGTCGTTCAATGAGTGAAAAATTGGCTGCCGAAATTCAGGCTGCATTTAACGAAGAAGGCGGAGCATACAAACGGAAAGAAGAAATTCACCGTATGGCTGATGCTAACCGCGCATTCGCTCACTTCCGTTTTTAATCGAATTGGTTAGTTGGTAATATTTTTTGATGATTTAGTTTTAGATTGGTTATAAATGGATAAAAGAGATTTAAAATATACAAGGAACATCGGGATCATGGCCCACATCGATGCTGGTAAAACTACAACTTCGGAGCGTATTTTGTATTTTACCGGTTTATCTCATCGTATTGGTGAGGTACACGATGGTGCTGCAACCATGGACTGGATGGAACAAGAACAAGAACGTGGTATCACTATTACATCGGCGGCTACCACAACCCAATGGAAATATAACGACCAAGATTATAAAATCAACGTTATTGATACACCAGGACACGTTGACTTCACAGTTGAAGTTGAACGTTCGTTGCGTGTTCTCGATGGCGCCGTTGCACTTTTTTGTGCGGTTGGTGGTGTTGAAGCCCAATCGGAAACCGTTTGGCGTCAGGCCGAAAAATATGGCGTACCCCGTATCGCTTTTGTAAATAAAATGGATCGTGCGGGAGCCGACTTCTTTAATGTTGTTAGCGAAATGAAGCTGAAATTGGGAGCTAACCCAATGCCACTTCAAATCCCAATTGGCGCCGAAGAAAAATTCACAGGCGTAGTTGACCTTATCGAAATGAAAGCCATTGTTTGGCCCGAAAGCGTTACCGAAATCGGTCAATTCGAATTTCAGGAAATCCCTAAAGATTTGATTGATGTTGTTAATGAGTGGCGCGAAAAATTAATGGAAGCGTGTGCTGAACACGACGAAGAATTAATGGAACGCTATTTTGAAGCTCCAGAGACAATTACTATCGACGAGTTAAAGGCTGTTGTTCGTAAAGCAACAATTGCAGGTACTATCATTCCTGTATTTTGTGGTTCTTCATTTAAAAACAAAGGTGTACAGCGCATGTTAGATGCTGTTTGTGCATATCTCTCGAGTCCACTCGACAAAGGTGACCTAATTGGTCGTAGTGTTGATGATCCCGACGAAAAAATATTCCGCAAGCCCGATGTTGATGAACCAACTTCGGCTTTGGCATTCAAAATTGCAACCGACCCCTACGTGGGGCGTTTGACTTTTGTACGTGTTTACTCTGGTAAACTCGAAAGTGGCAGTTTTTACCTTAATCCGCGTACTCGCAAAAAGGAACGCATTTCGCGTATCTACCAAATGCACTCGAACAAACAACAGCCCCGTGATGTAATCGAGGCCGGCGATATTTGTGCTGTAGTTGGTTTAAAAGATACCCGTACTGGCGATACTTTATGCGATATGAGCAAACCAGTTGTAATGGAATCAATGACATTTCCAGAACCAGTTATTGGAATTGCTGTTGAACCCAAAACTCAAAAAGACCTCGATAAATTAGGAATAGGATTGTCAAAATTGGCAGAAGAAGATCCAACATTCCGTGTTAATACCGATTTCGAAACCGGTCAAACTATTATTCGTGGTATGGGCGAGCTTCACCTCGAAATCATTGTCGATCGTTTACGTCGCGAATTCAAAGTTGAATGTAACCAAGGTAAACCACAGGTAGCTTATAAAGAAGCAATCAAAGGTTCGCACCAGTTGCGCGAAGTATTCAAGAAACAAACCGGTGGACGTGGAAAATTTGCCGATATCAGTGTTAGAGTTGAAGCAGCCGACGAAGGCAAGCTTGGTCTCGATTTTATCGATGCTGTTAAGGGAGGAAATATCCCACGTGAATATATACCATCAATTGAGAAAGGTTTCAAAGAAGCCATGTCTAATGGTCCATTGGCCGGTTACAAAATTGAAGCATTAAAAGTAACCTTGCTCGACGGTTCGTTTCACCCGGTTGACTCCGATCAATTATCGTTCGAGATTTGTGCCAAACAAGCTTTCAAAAGTGCGGCGTCGAAAGCGCATCCAACACTTTTAGAGCCAATAATGAAGGCAGAAATCGTAACACCTGAAGAATACATGGGTGATATCATTTCAGACCTTAACCGCCGTCGTGGTCAGGTTGAAGGAATGGAATCTAAAGGAGGTGCACGGGTTATTAAAGCTAAAGTGCCTCTTGCTGAACAATTTGGATACGTTACTGTATTACGTACCTTGTCGTCGGGACGTGCTACTTCGTCAATGGAATTTTCGCACTTTCAAGAAGTGCCTAAAAACATTGCTATCGAAGTACTCACCGAAGTTAAAGGACGTATTGATTTACTATAATTTGATACATAACAATCATGAGTCAAAAAATCAGAATTAAGCTGAAATCTTACGATCACAACCTGGTTGACAAATCAGCTGAGAAGATTGTGAAAACAGTAAAAGCTACGGGTGCTGTTGTAAGTGGACCAATTCCACTCCCAACACATAAGCGTATCTTTACCGTTTTGCGTTCCACATTTGTGAACAAAAAATCACGCGATCAGTATCAGTTAAGCTCATACAAAAGGTTGATCGATATTTACAGCTCAACAGCAAAAACCATCGATGCGCTGATGAAATTAGAATTACCCAGCGGCGTTGAGGTAGAAATTAAAGTTTGATAATTAAAACGAGTTAAAAATGCCAGGATTAATTGGAAAAAAAATCGGAATGACATCCGTATTCAGTGTTGAGGGGAAAAACATCCCATGCACTGTGATCGAGGCTGGTCCATGCGTGGTTACTCAGGTTAAAACTGAAGAAACCGATGGATACATTGCCGTTCAACTCGGGTATGCTGACAAGAAAGAAAAGCATACAACTAAAGCCGAATTTGGACACTTTAAAAAAGCAGGTACAGCCCCGAAAAAAGTAGTTGTTGAAGTTGACCCTTTCGAAGAAGCGGTTAGTTTAGGTGACACACTTACTGTTGATGTTTTCAAGGATTCACCTTGGGTATCTGTAACAGGAACAACTAAAGGCAAGGGATTTCAAGGTGTTGTTAAGCGCTATAATTTTAGGGGCGTAGGCGATGCTACTCATGGTCAGCAAGACCGCTTACGTGCACCCGGTTCAATTGGTGCCTCATCCTACCCATCGAGGGTATTTAAAGGAATGCGCATGGCTGGTCAAGATGGTGGAAAAAATGTTACCATCGATAACCTCGAAGTATTAAAAGTAATTCCTGAGAGTAATTTATTAGTAGTGAAGGGATCAGTACCTGGAGCAAAAGGTTCGTACTTAATTATTTGGAAGTAATGGAATTGAATGTATTAAACATCGAAGGAAAGGAAACTGGGAAAAGGGTTAATTTAAATGACCTTATTTTCGGAGTTGAGCCAAATGATCATGCTATATATCTTGATGTAAAACAATATTTAGCAAATCAGCGTCAGGGAACCCATAAATCAAAAGAACGCGCCGAAGTTTCAGGTAGCACCCGCAAAATTAAGAAGCAAAAAGGTACTGGAACTGCACGTGCAGGTAGCATCAAATCGCCTGTATTCCGCGGTGGTGGCCGTGTATTTGGTCCACGCCCCAGAAACTACAGCTTTAAGTTGAACAAAAAAGTGAAACAATTGGCCCGTAAATCGGCCTTATCGTACAAAGCAAAAGACAACAACATAATTGTTCTTGAAGAATTCAATTTTGAAGCTCCAAAAACACAAGCTTTGATCAATATTCAGAATAATCTGAAAATAAGCGATAAAAAGTCACTTATTGTTTTATCGGAAGCAAATAAAAACATATATTTGTCCTCCAGAAATTTAAAAGGGATAAAGGTTGTAACCGTTTCTGAATTAACAACTTACGATATATTAAATGCTTCATCACTTATTTTGATTGAAGGTTCGCTCGAGAAATTCGAAGGTGTGTTTAACAATTAATTAAAAGAAAATGGATATTATATTAAAACCATTGGTAACAGAAAAAATGACGGCACAGACTGAAAAGCTGAATCGTTATGGTTTTATTGTAGACCGCCGCGCCACTAAGAGCCAAATCAAATCAGCAATTATTAAATTGTACGATGTGGAGGTAGCATCGGTTAACACCATGGTTTATGGTGGTAAAACCAAATCAAGATATACAAAAAGTGGTGTGCAAAAAGGAAAAACAAGTTCCTTCAAAAAAGCAGTAATCACTTTAACAGAAGGACAAACAATAGATTTCTATAGCAATATTTAACAAATATGGCAGTACGTAAATTAAAACCTGTAACACCTGGACAAAGGCACAAAATAATTGGAACCTTTGACACCATTACAGAGTCAACACCTGAAAAGTCATTGTTAGAGCCCATTAAAAGGACCGGAGGTCGTAATAACCAAGGTCGGATGACAATGAGGTATATAGGTGGAGGGCACAAGCGTCAATATCGAGTTATCGATTTCAAAAGAAATCGTGACGATATTGAAGCTACAGTTGAATCAATACAGTATGACCCAAACCGCAGCTCGCGCATTGCACTGTTGGTTTATGCCGATGGCGTTAAGACTTACATTCTTGCTCCAAACGGATTAAAAGTTGGTCAAACTGTTATTTCAGGAGCCGAAGTTGCACCTGAAATAGGAAATGCCCTTCCGCTTGCCAAGATTCCTCTTGGTACCTTAGTTCACAACATTGAGCTCAAACCTGGTCAAGGTGGCATCATGGCTCGTAGCGCTGGAACTTATGCACAGTTACTTTCCCGCGAAGGAAAGTACGCAATTCTGAAGTTACCTTCAGGAGAATCACGCATGGTACTCACAACCTGCAAAGCAACTGTAGGTACTGTTGGAAACACCGAACACAGCCTCGAACGTTCCGGAAAAGCCGGTCGCTCGCGTTGGTTGGGACGCCGTCCCCGAGTTCGTGGTGTTGCCATGAACCCTGTTGATCACCCAATGGGTGGTGGAGAAGGACGCTCATCTGGCGGACATCCACGTTCACGCAAAGGTTTGTTGGCTAAAGGTTACAAAACACGTAGCCCTAAAAAGACATCCAACAAGTACATATTGGAAAATCATAAAAAATAATTATAAAAGGTAAATAGTATGAGTCGTTCATTGAAAAAAGGACCTTTTATCAGCATTAAGCTCGAGAAAAAAATCGATGCCCAGAATGAATCTGGAAAAAAGAGCGTTGTAAAAACATGGTCTCGTGCATCAATGATTTCTCCTGATATGGTTGGACACACTATTGCAGTCCACAACGGTAACAAATTCATACCGGTTTATATCACAGAAAACATGGTAGGTCATAAATTAGGTGAGTTTGCACCAACCCGTACATACAGGGGACACGCAGGTAACAAACGTTAAGGCGTGAATTGTAAATCATTATAAAGTTAAAACAATGGGTGCAAGAAAAAGAAATACAGCAAATCTGCGCAAAGAAGAAAAGAAGCAACAATACTTCGCCAGTCTTCGTAATTGTCCAACCTCTCCGCGTAAAATGCGTTTGGTTGCCGACATGGTACGTGGAATGGAAGTAAACAGAGCACTTGACGTGCTTAAGTTCTCTTCCAAAGAAGCTTCGCGCAAAGTTGAAAAACTGTTGCTTTCGGCTATTGCTAATTGGCAAGCCAAAAACGAAGACGAACGTTTAGAAGATAACAATTTAATTGTTTCGAAAATATTCGTTGATTCGGGTCGTGTGTTAAAACGGATACAGCCTGCTCCACAAGGGCGCGCTCACCGTATTCTCAAACGTTCGAATCATGTGACAATATATCTGGATAGCAAAAATCCTGTAACCGAAAACCTTTAAATAGTAATACATGGGACAGAAAACTAATCCGATTGCAAATCGCTTAGGAATTATCCGAGGATGGGATTCCAACTGGTTCGGTGGCAATGACTATGGCGATAAGCTTGTAGAAGATTACAAAATTCGTAAATATCTGAATACTCGCTTGGCTAAAGCCAGTGTGTCAAAGATCATTATCGAACGTACCCTTAAGCTTATCACAATTACTGTTCACACCTCAAGACCAGGTATTATTATTGGAAAAGGTGGACAGGAAGTCGATAAGTTGAAGGAAGAGTTGAAAAAAATCACCTCGAAAGAAGTGCAAATCAACATTTTCGAAATTAAGCGCCCCGAAATGGACGCCCAAATTGTAGCCAACAACATTGCTCGCCAAATTGAAGGCAAAATTGCTTATCGACGTGCAGTGAAAATGACTATAGCATCAACCATGAGAATGGGAGCAGAAGGAATTAAGGTGCAAGTTTCCGGACGCTTAAATGGTGCTGAGATGGCCCGTTCAGAAATGTACAAAGATGGACGTACACCACTGCACACACTAAGGTCGGATATCGACTATGCTTTAGCCGAGGCACTTACCAAGACTGGGCTATTGGGTGTGAAAGTTTGGATCTGTAAAGGTGAAGTATACGGTAAACGTGATCTTTCACCTAACATCGGATTGAAAAACGAAGGCAGTCCAAGTGGACGTCCGCATAATCCGCGTACAGGCCGTAAAAAGAAGAGTAAATAACCTTATAATTTATTAAGGATGTTACAACCTAAGAAATCAAAATTTAGAAGAGTACAAAAGGGAAAAATGAAGGGGAATGCCCAACGTGGCAATCAACTAGCATTTGGGTCTTTCGGAATAAAGTCACTCGAAGAGTCTTGGATCACAGGACGTCAAATCGAGGCTGCTCGTGTTGCTGTTACCAGGCATATGAAAAGGCAAGGACAAATTTGGATCCGTATTTTCCCTGACAAACCCATCACTAAAAAACCTGCAGAGGTTCGTATGGGTAAAGGTAAGGGTGCACCAGAAGCATTTGTTGCCCCTGTAACACCAGGGCGCATCATAATTGAAGCCGATGGCGTACCTTTTGATTTGGCTAAAGAAGCTCTACGTTTGGCAGCCCAAAAACTGCCCGTAACTACAAAATTTGTAGTTCGACGTGACTATGTTGAGTCTTCAGTTAGCGAATAGTTATAAACATCAGCCATTAAAATATTTTACTGATGAAAAATTCGGAAATTAAAGAGTTAACAACAAATGAGATCGCCGAACGCATCGATGCGGAGAAGGAAAAGCTCACACGTATGAGGCTTAACCATGCAGTTTCACCTCTCGATAACCCTATCATGTTAAAAGAGACACGTAAAGATATTGCAAGGTTAAATACTGAAATGCGTAAACGTCAGTTAACTGAGAACAAGTAATTATTCAATCACGATGGAAAATACAAGAAACCTCAGGAAAGAACGTATCGGTGTTGTAGTTAGCAATAAAATGGATAAAACCATTGTTGTTGCAGAAAAGCGTAAAATGAAACACCCTATTTACGGAAAATTCGTAAACAGGACGTCGAAATTTTATGCTCATGACGAAAAGAACGATTGCAACGAAGGCGATACCGTGAAAATTATGGAGACCCGTCCCTTAAGTAAAAGCAAGGGATGGCGACTGGTAGAAATTATTGAAAGAGCTAAGTAACCATGATACAGCAAGAAAGTAGATGTTCTGTAGCAGACAATAGTGGGGCCAAAGAAGTATTGGTAATCCGAGTACTTGGTGGTACAAAGAGACGTTATGCTTCATTGGGCGATACCGTTGTTGTTACCGTTAAAAGCGCTCTGCCAGCAGGCGGTATCAAAAAAGGAACCGTTTCGAAAGCAGTAATAGTACGTACCAAAAAAGAAGTACGTCGGGCCGATGGTTCTTACATACGCTTCGACGACAACGCAGTTGTCTTGTTAAACAATGCAGGAGAAATTCGTGGAACACGTATTTTCGGGCCAGTGGCTCGCGAATTGCGTGATCGATTCATGAAAATTGTTTCTCTTGCTCCTGAAGTGTTATAATTGATAATCAGAAGCAATGCAGAAAAAGTTACATATTAAAAAAGGCGATAACGTAGTTGTTATCAATGGCAACTCAAATGGCCAAAAGGGTAAGGTACTGGAAATTATTCGAGAATCAAACCGTGCTATTGTGGAGGGAGTTAACTTGGTGAAAAAACACACCAAACCAAATGCCGCAAATCCTCAAGGAGGAATTGTAGAGCGAGAAGCTCCCGTACACGTCTCCAACCTTATGTTGGTCGATCCTAAAACCGGTGTTCCAACACGTATTGGTCGCCGCCCAGGTCCCGACGGAAAATTAGTTCGTTATTCTAAAAAATCAGGAGAGGAGATCAAGTAATGGAATTCGTACCTACACTTCAAAAGAAATACAAAGAGGAAGTAATTCCTGCTTTGATGAAAGAGTTTGGATACACAAGCGTTATGCAAGTTCCACGTCTCGAGAAAATCGTACTTAACCAAGGGCTGGGTGCAGCTACTGCCGATAAAAAAGTTATTGAAGTAGCCTCCGAAGAAATGGCCAATATTACTGGTCAAAAATCGGTACAAACCTTATCCCGTAAGGATATATCTAATTTTAAGCTTAGGAAAAAAATGCCAATTGGCGTGCGCGTAACAGTTCGCAGGAAAAGAATGTATGAGTTCCTTGAGCGTTTGATCGTTATTTCATTACCTCGTATCCGCGATTTCAAGGGTATAGATAATAAATTCGACGGACGTGGAAACTATACCCTGGGTATTACCGAGCAAATTATTTTCCCTGAGATTCTTATCGACAAAGTAAATAAAATCACCGGTATGAACATCACTTTTGTGACAACAGCTAATACCGACGAAGAAGCTTTTGCTTTGTTACGTGAATTTGGTTTGCCGTTTAAAAAAGAAAATAAATAAAACGATATGGCTAAAGAATCAATGAAAGCCCGTGAGGTTAAGCGTGCCAAGCTTGTTGACAAATACGCAGCAAAGCGCGCAGAACTTAAAGCGAAGGGTGACTACCAAGGATTGCAGAAATTACCTAGAAATGCTTCACCTGTGAGGTTGCACAACCGTTGCAAACTTACTGGAAGGCCAAAAGGGTACATGAGGCAATTCGGTATCAGCCGTATCAATTTTAGAGAAATGGCAGCCTCTGGTCTTATTCCAGGAGTTAAAAAAGCAAGTTGGTAATTAAAAATTGAAGGAAAATGACTGATCCAATCTCAGATTATTTGACCAGGTTGAGGAATGCCGTAAAAGCAGGTCACAAAATTGTTGACATACCTGCATCGAGCCTTAAAAAAGAAATGACCAAAATCTTAAAAGAAAAAGGTTATATCTTAAACTATAAGTTCGAAGATGAGGTGAATTATCAAGGCAACATTAAAATTGCTCTGAAATATCATCCCGAAACTGGCATACCTGCAATTAAGTCGCTAAAGCGAATTAGTAAACCCGGATTGCGTAAATATTGTGATACAACCAATATTCCACGCGTCCTCAACGGTTTAGGAGTTGCGATATTATCTACATCCCAAGGCGTTATCACTGACAAAGAAGCACGTGAAAACAACGTAGGCGGTGAAGTATTATGTTACGTATATTAATAAAGGAGGAAATAAACGATGTCAAGGATAGGAAAATTACCCATTGAGATACCCGCTGGCGTTACCATTAGCATCGACGATAACAACGTTGTAAAGGTAAAAGGCCAACTGGGAGAACTTTCTCAGAAGGTGGATCCTGAAATCGATGTGAAAGTTGAAGGCAGTCAGGTATTGTTACAACGCCCCAGCGATTCGAAAAATCACCGCTCATTGCACGGTTTATACCGTTCATTAATCAACAATATGGTTGAAGGTGTTTCGAAAGGGTTTGAGATTAAACTCGAACTTGTTGGTGTAGGTTACCGTGCCGAAAATCAAGGTCAATTATTGGACCTTTCGCTGGGCTTCTCGCACCACATCTACTTAGAACTCCCTCCCGAAGTTAAAGTTGAAGCAGTTACAGACAAACGAAGTACCCCAAGCGTAACCCTTAGAAGTTACGACAAACAATTGTTGGGACAAGTGGCTGCTAAAATCAGATCGTTCCGTGTACCCGAACCTTACAAAGGAAAAGGTGTCAAGTTCACTGGCGAAGTAATCAGGCGTAAAGCTGGAAAATCAGCCTCTGCAAAATAACGTTTAATTGTAAAAATCATGGCTTTAACAAAGCAAGCAAGAAGATACAGAATCAAGAAGAGGATTCGCAAAGTGGTTACAGGAACTCCCAGTATACCGCGCTTGAGCGTATTTAGAAGCAATAAGCAAATTTATGCCCAAATCATCGACGATGTGGCAGGCATAACTTTGGCTGCCGCCTCTTCTACCGATAAAGACATTGCTACAGTCAAAGGTAATAAAACTGAACAGGCAGCATTGGTTGGAAAACTGATCGCCGAAAAGGCAAAAGCAGTGAATATCGAACAAGTAGTTTTCGACCGTAATGGTTATTTATACCACGGTAGAGTTAAATCAATTGCTGAAGCAGCCCGCGAGGGAGGCCTTAAATTCTAGAAATTATGTCAGGAAATATTAAGAAAGTAAGAACCAGCGATTTGGAATTAAAAGACCGGTTAGTTGCTATTAACCGTGTCACCAAAGTTACAAAGGGGGGTCGCACCTTTAGTTTCTCTGCAATGGTTATTGTAGGAAACGAAGATGGAATAGTAGGCTGGGGGCTTGGTAAAGCAAGCGAAGTAACCACCGCTATATCTAAAGGTGTAGAAGCCGCAAAAAAGAACCTGGTAAAAATTCCTGTCATACATGGTACAATACCTCACGAGCAACTTGCTAAGTTTGGTGGTGCCCGTGTGTTCTTGAAACCAGCAACTCATGGTACAGGAGTTGTTGCTGGTGGTGCTATGCGTGCAGTGCTCGAAAGCGTTGGTATAAAAGACATCCTTGCGAAATCAAAAGGATCGTCGAACCCGCATAACCTTGTCAAAGCAACTTTCACTGCTTTGCTAGAATTGCGCGATGCCTATACAGTGGCCGAACACCGTGGAGTTTCACTTGATAAAGTATTTAAAGGATAATTATGGCTAAAATCAAGATCACTCTGGTAAAAAGCAAAATTGGTTCTACCAATCGTCAAAAACTGATCCTTGAAGCATTGGGCTTAAAAAAGCTTAATAGCTCAGTAGAACATGAAGCTACACCATCAATTATGGGAATGGTGAATAAAATGAAACATTTGATTAAGGTTGAAGAAATCTAATCTTAAATAAAGTAAAAGATATGGATCTCAGTAAGTTGAAGCCCGCAAATGGGTCAACACATAGTAGGAAAAGGATAGCTCGCGGACAAGGTTCTGGACACGGTGGTACTGCCACTCGTGGTCATAAAGGTGCCCAATCGAGATCAGGTTACTCAAAGAAAATAGGTTTCGAAGGTGGACAAATGCCACTACAAAGAGTAGTCCCTAAGTTTGGCTTTACCAACATTAATCGTGTTGAGTACAAGGCCATTAACCTTAAAACACTTCAGAGTTTAGTTGAAAAACTTAACGTAACGGATATCGATCTGAATTTCTTATCCGAAAACGGCTTAGCATCGAAAAACGAAAAAGTGAAAATTTTAGGTTTTGGAGAACTTAAAGCTAAGATAAATGTAAAAGCACACGCATTTTCGAAGAGTGCTAAAGAAGCAATTGAAAAATTAGAAGGTACAACCGAAATCATCTAAGCCCTAAAAGGCCCGATGATCTAAAAAAATTAACTCATGAAGAAGTTAATCGAAACCCTAAAGAATATTTATAAAATCGAAGACCTGCGGAAGAGAATAGGGGTTACCCTTTTCTTTATTTTAATATACCGCTTAGGTTCGTTTGTTGTTTTGCCAGGCATCGACCCGGCGCAGTTAGGTGCTCTTAAGGCACAAACCCAAGAAGGGCTACTGGGCTTGCTCGATATGTTCTCGGGCGGTGCATTCTCAAACGCATCGGTTTTTGCTTTAGGTATTATGCCTTATATTACAGCATCTATTATTATACAGTTGCTGACTATAGCGGTACCTTATTTTCAACGACTTCAAAAAGAAGGTGAATCGGGTAGGAATAAAATGAATCAAATCACACGCTGGTTAACGGTAGTGATTTTGCTTTTCCAAGGACCTGCGTTTTTAACTAACATTCACTTAACCCTTAATCCCGAAGCATTTGTGCTTACAGGAAGGCTATTCGACATTAGCTCAACAATTATCATGTTGGCCGGCTCAATGTTCGTTTTGTGGTTAGGTGAAAAAATTACCGACCGTGGTATTGGTAACGGTGTATCAATTCTTATTATGATTGGTATTATCGCTCGTCTACCGCAATCGGTATTACAAGAATTTATCTCCAGAATCGAAGATCAAGGCGGTGGTATGGTATTGTTGCTTATCGAGATTGTAGTTCTTTTTGTAGTATTTATGTTGGTAATTATGTTGGTTCAAGGTACTCGCCGTATCCCTGTACAATATGCAAAAAGAATAGTAGGTAATAAACAATATGGTGGTGTTCGCCAGTATATCCCCTTAAAAGTAAATGCAGCAGGCGTAATGCCTATCATCTTTGCTCAGGCAATTATGTTCGTTCCCATCACCCTCGCTGGTTTTGGTGGAGGTTCGATGAGTGGTTTTGCATCTGCATTTTCAAATCCGGTTGGATTTTGGTACAACTTCACTATGTTTATGATGGTAATCGTATTTACCTATTTTTATACTGCTGTTACCGTTAACCCGGTGCAAATGGCTGAAGATATGAAGAAAAACGGTGGCTTTATTCCAGGTGTTAAACCCGGAAAACGTACTGCCGAATTTCTCGACACAATAATGTCGCGTATAACACTCCCTGGATCAATTTTCCTTGGATTGGTAACCATTCTTCCCGCTTTTGCCATGTTGGTTGGCGTTAACACATCGTTTGCGCGCTTTTTTGGAGGTACCTCGTTGTTAATACTTGTTGGTGTAATACTTGACACTTTGCAGCAGATCGAAAGTCACTTACTAATGCGCCATTATGATGGTCTGATGAAATCGGGCCGTATTAAAGGACGTGCAGGTGGCTCTGCAATCTAAACCAATAGATTAATCAGTGGTAGTATTTCGATGTTATACCATAAGTAAACACATCGTATTTAAGTTCTAAATAATACTGATATACCGGTTATGCCCTTATCGGCCTAACCAAAAAGCTGGAGCGGCTGATGTACCTCCTGATATCTAATCAGAAGGTAGATTATTTCAGTTTTTTTAGGAACATCATTCAAAACTGTTTATATAAATATAGGTGTGTTCATGTAAAACAGTTTTTGAATATACGTTACCGGTATTTTAATCACATTGGTAAACGATGCACAGTTAAATGTTTATCGAAAAGTAATAAAAAGGAAAACAGTGTATGGCAAAACAGCCTTCAATTGAACAAGATGGAACCATTATCGATTCATTGTCTAATGCAATGTTTCGTGTTGAACTGGAAAATGGACATGTAATTACATCGCATATCTCAGGTAAAATGAGAATGCATTACATTAAAATTTTACCCGGAGATAAGGTTAAAATAGAAATGTCTCCTTACGATCTGACGAAAGGTCGGATTATATTTAGATATAAGTAATTATTTGATTGACCGGATATTTTATAGAATATTGAATTATTTGTTTACTTTTGTGACAATTTTTAAAAAAAATCAATATTTTAATGATTAAATCCAACAAAAATTAATAATCGGATGAAAGTACGTGTATCAATAAAGAAACGAAGCGCCGACTGCAAAATTGTACGTCGCAAAGGGCGTTTATACGTAATCAATAGAAAAAATCCCAAGTTTAAACAACGTCAGGGATAATTATAAATTAATTAAAAATTCACTATGGCTCGTATAGTTGGTGTAGATATTCCAAATAATAAGCGCGGAGAAATCGCGTTGACCTATATCTATGGTATTGGACGTAGTCGTGCAAAAAAAATTCTTGAAGAAGCGGGTGTTGATGTCAACGTTAAAGTACAAGACTGGAACGATGATAATTTCCAAGCAATTCGTGGTGTAATCTCATCAACTTTCAAAGTTGAAGGTGAATTACGCTCCGAAACACAAATGAATATCAAACGATTGATGGACATTGGTTGCTACCGTGGTATTCGTCACCGTATTGGCTTGCCAGTACGTGGTCAAAACACCAAGAATAATGCACGTACGCGTAAAGGTAAACGTAAAACTGTTGCAAATAAAAAGAAAGCGACTAAATAACAGTTGAAAGATTATGGCAAAAAAGTCAGGAACTTCTAAAAAGAGAGTCGTAAAGGTTGAAGCCACCGGTCAAGCCCACATACACTCGTCGTTCAATAATATTATTGTATCGTTGGCAAATGACAATGGTGAAGTAATTTCTTGGTCATCGGCCGGAAAAAAAGGCTTCAGGGGGTCAAAAAAGAATACTCCATATGCAGCACAAACTGCTTCAGAAGAGTGCGCAAAAATTGCATACGACTTAGGACTTCGTAAAGTCAAAGTATATGTTAAAGGACCCGGTAACGGTCGCGAATCAGCAATCAGATCTATCGCGAGTATGGGTATTCAAGTAACCGAGATTGTTGACGTTACTCCATTGCCACACAACGGTTGTCGTCCGGCAAAAAGGAGACGTGTTTAATTTATTGACATATAAAAGGTAAATAATGGCAAGATATATTGGACCAAAGTCAAGAATAGCCAGAAAATTTGGTGAACCCATTTATGGCCCCGATAAAGTTTTGGATAAAAAGAATTATCCACCGGGGGTTCATGGACAAGTACGTCGTCGTCGGAAGGTTTCGGAATACGGTGTACAATTAAAAGAAAAACAAAAAGCAAAATACATTTACGGATTGCTCGAACGTCAATTTAGAAAATTGTTCGAAAAAGCAACACGTTCAAAAGGTATTCCAGGTGAAGTATTGCTTAAATTTCTCGAATCACGCCTCGATAATGTGGTATTCCGTTTAGGTATTGCACCTACTCGTGCTGCTGCTCGCCAGTTAGTAACTCACAAACACATTACCCTAAACGGTCAAGTGTGTAACGTACCTTCATGCCTTTTGCGTGCAGGCGATGTTGTTGGAGTGCGCGAAAAATCGAAATCTCTTGAAGTAATTACTGAATCACTCGATAGCCGTCGCTATGGTAAATATGCATGGTTAGAGTGGGAGAACGAAACACTTTCAGGTAAATTTCTAAACGTTCCCGAACGTGACGAAATCCCCGAAAACATTAAAGAACAACTGATTGTTGAGTTGTATTCGAAATAATCATATATAAAAAAAACTATGGCAATATTAGCTTTTCAAAAGCCTGACAAAGTGATAATGCTTGAGTCGGACGAAAAATTAGGAATATTCGAATTTCGCCCCCTCGAACCAGGGTACGGTATTACCATTGGTAATGCTTTACGCCGCATTCTGTTATCATCATTGGAAGGTTATGCAATTACTACTATCAAAATTGAGGGAGTAGAGCATGAGTTTGCCACTATTAAAGGTGTAATCGACGACGTTACCGAAATTATCCTTAACCTGAAACAAGTCAGGTTCAAAAAGGAAATTGAAGATTTCGATAGCGAAAAAGTGATGATCACCATTACTGGGCAAGATAAAGTTACTGCCGGCGACATAAATAAGTTTATGACCGGTTTTAGCGTGCTTAATCCCGAGTTGGTAATTTGTGAAATGGAACCTGCGGTTAAGTTCCAGATGGAAATTACCATAGGAAAAGGCCGTGGTTATGTTCCTTCACCGGAAAACACTCCTGTTGAGGAAGAAATTGGGGTTATTCCGATTGACTCAATTTACACACCAATCAAGAATGTGAAATTTTCCGTTGAAAACTTTAGGGTTGAACAAAAAACCGACTACGAAAAATTGGTTTTCGAAATCCAAACCGACGGATCCATTCATCCAAAAGATGCGCTGAAAGAAGCAGCAAAAATCCTGATTTATCACTTCATGCTATTCTCAGATGAGAAAATCACTTTAGATTCAGATGAGAAATTTGCAAACGAAGAATTCGACGAAGAAGTTCTTCATATGCGTCAACTGCTGAAAACTAAACTCGTAGATTTGGATCTTTCAGTTCGTGCGTTAAACTGCCTCAAAGCTGCCGATGTTGAAACATTGGGTGACCTTGTTCAGTACAACCGCAACGACCTGCTTAAATTCCGCAACTTTGGTAAAAAATCGCTTTCCGAATTGGATGATTTACTCTCAGGATTAAATCTCAATTTTGGAATGGATATCAGTAAGTACAAATTAGACAAGGAATAGATTAACGATGAGACACAATAAGAAGTTTAACCATTTGAGCAGAAAAAGCGCTCATCGTAAAGCTATGTTGGCAAACATGGCATGTTCGCTTTTACTGCATAAAAGAATTACCACTACAGTAGCCAAGGCCAAAGCTTTGAAAATTTATGTCGAGCCTTTGATTACTAAAGCGAAACAAGATTCAACACACAATAGGAGGATAGTATTTAGCTATTTGCAAGACAAAGATGCTGTTTCTGAACTTTTTCGCGAAATATCAGCTAAAATCGGTGATCGTCCAGGTGGATATACCCGTATCTTAAAAACAGGAACCCGTTTGGGTGATGCTGCAGATATGTGTATTATCGAATTGGTCGATTATAATGAAAGCATGCTTGGCACAAAAGAGGCTAAAGCAACTTCATCACGTAGACGTAGAGCTGGTAAGAAAAAAGATGATGCTACTGTTGTAGCCCCCAAAACAGCTAAAGCTAAAACAGTAGCCGAAGTTGTTGAAGAGGTTATCGATGAAGCTCCAGCAACACAAGAACCTGTTGTTGAAGAACAAACAGAAGCAGAAAATCAGGATGAAACTCCTGAAGCTGAAGAAAGCAAAGAGTAGTAAATCATAGCATTAAACAAGGTTTAACCACCTGTTTAAATAAATGCAAAAAAGATGGGTGTCAGTTTTTAACAGACACCCATCTTTTTTATTAGTACTTGTATCTTATCCGTTTATGTTCTATTTCTTGCGGTTTAACTGATCCAAAGCATCAAAATTCATCTTGTTGTAAATATTCTTAGCTTCAGGGGTATATAAAAATTCAAGTTGCTTTGAAAAGAATTCTACAATTTTTCCCCGTACAATTTTCATCGTTGAATTTAAAAGCTTATTCGCTTCGTTAAACGAATCGGGTAACACTATAAAGGTGGTAGGTAACCAACGTTCGGTAAACATGCCTTCGTACTTTCCTCCGGCACGGTAGGCGTTAATCTCGTCCTGTATTATTTCAACTGTCATCCTATTACCTGGCTCAGTGGTCGATTTTAACCCTTTTGCTTCGAGTGCTCGGTTTATGGCTTGTATATTGGGTACTATCATCACCGAAGTGTAGGGGTTTTGATTGTTGTAAAGCATACACTGGTCAATGTAGGCCGATTGATCAACAAGCGCTTCTTCAATGCCCTCGGGACTGTATTTTTCACCATCGTTCGAAATTAGAAGGCTTTTGAAACGGCCAAGTACAATCAGAAAATCATCTTTGTCCATAAATCCCATGTCACCAGTGAATAGCCAGCCGTCTTTTATGGTGTCGATTGTTGCTTTTTCATTTTTAAAATAGCCTTTCATCACGTTTCCGCCTCTAATCACTATTTCACCCTTCTCTCCTTTTGGTAATTCGTTTCCTTTTTCGTCACAAATTTTCAAGTCCATGTATTTTACCAATTGCCCCGATGAGCCAAACTTGTATGCATGTAGCGCATTTGACGAAATTACAGGCGATGCTTCGCTAAGCCCGTAACCTTGCATAACAGGTATCCCTATGGCAGCAAAAAAGCGTTGTAGTTCAATGTCGAGCAAGGCGCCTCCACCAATGAAAAATTTGAGATTACCACCAAAGTTCTCTCGTATTTTACTGAAAAGAATTTTGTCAAACAAGGCATTAATCGGTTTTAAGAATATACGTAGGCCTTTTCCCCGGTCGAAACCAACACCATTGTAGCGATAGGCAACTTTAAGTGCAAATTTGAAGAGTTTTTCAGTGGTCTTACCCTTTGCCCTGATTCCCGATTCGATATTCTTTCTAAATGCCTTCGAAAGCGCAGGCACACTCATCATGATATCGGGTTTAATCTCGTTAATGTTTTTGGGGATATTCTTCAATGTTTCGAGAGGAGTTCTTCCTATCTCTTGGCAGGCTATGCTGGCGCCGTTATACATGAAACAATACAAGCAGGCGGTATGAGCAAAAGCATGATCCCAAGGTAAAATAGTGAGTGTTTTGAACTCGGGGCCAATTTTCATTAAAGTATTCGATTGCCTAACATTTTCGGCGTAATTCAAATGAGTAAGCATAATGCCTTTTGGATCGGCCGTGGTTCCCGATGTGTACGATATATTGGCTAAATCGTCGGGTTGAATATTTTTCCAAATCAACTCGAAGGTGTTCTGGTTTGCGGTATCTTTCAAAAATTCTTCCCCTTTTTCAATAATTGCTTTAAAAGTTACCTTGTAAGGAGCCGGTTCATTTATTTCGTCGAGATATATAATGGTGTTTAGTTCGCTACAATCGTCGAATAACGATTCTACTTTTTCAACCTGCGATTTTGAAATCAATATCATACATGCGCCAGAGTGTTTAAGCCGAAACGAAACATCGGTGCCGGCTTCTAGTTTTACCGAAAGCGGAACATTTACTGCACCTGCATAAAGCATACCCAGTTCAGCAACAATCCAGTCTTTTCGCCCTTCGGCCAATAAGGCAATCCGGTCGCCTTTTTTTATGCCCATTGATAATAAACCAGCTCCAAAAGCAATAACTTCATCTCTAATTTGACTGTAAGAATGGCTTTGATATTCGCCATTATTTTTTTCCCACATATAGGGGTTGTTAGAGAATTTTTCTACGCTGGATTCAAATAATTCAACTAATGTTTTCATTTTTATTAGGTTAAAGTAAGTTTGATTAATGTTGTGTTATTTGGAGGTCGTGAGTTTATCTAAAACATATTGAACAAGCTTCTCCATATTGGGATGATATTTTTCGTTGGCTTTGCCGCTTGCTCGGTTGGCAATTATTAGGCAAATGGTTAAAGCTTCGTGACCGAGTAGTTTGGATAAGCCATATATGGCTGAACTTTCCATCTCGTAGTTGGTTATTTTTTGCCCGATAAATTCAAAATTTTCAATTTTTTTATTGAGATTTGGATCGGCCAAAGGTATCCTAAGTACCCTGCCCTGAGGACCATAAAATCCAGGAGCCGATATGTTAATGCCTGTAACGGTTTTTTCGCTGCTTATGGTTTCAAAAAGCTTTTCAGAACAATCAACAACATAAGGTTTTGCCAGCAATTGATCCCATTGGGTGTGCCGCATTAGTTCTTTTTCAAACGCAAGGTCAGCAATGGCATTACGGCCTTCGTAAAAGTTGAGCAGGCCATCGAATCCAATCGATTTTTTCGAAATAACGAATGAATTAACTGGGATATTGGCTTGTAAGCTGCCCGAG
>DATERL010000073.1:0-16849 GCA_035271585.1 Prolixibacteraceae bacterium | reverse complement strand
CATCATGTGTTTTGATTTTTAATTTTTATTTTTACATTTGTTCCCAATAGAAATAGAATAAAAATGAATAACATTATTAACATATCCATTCTCAACCTAATTGTGGTGCTCGTCATTTTTTTAAAGTGAGGATGGTTTGTTATATAAATACATTAAAAATATAAAAGGACCATTCTCAAAGCGAGGATGGTTCTTTTTTTATAAAAAACTTTTAAATTATGAATAAACTACGCAGTGCAACAACAACACAAGGCCGCAGAATGGCCGGAGCCCGTGCCCTATGGCGCGCTAACGGGATGACCGAAGAACAATTCAAAAAACCAATAATTGCCGTGGTGAATTCATTCACCCAAATGGTACCCGGACACGCCCATTTACACGATGTTGGCCAGCAATTAAAAAAACGCATTGAAAAATCGGGTTGTTTTGCACCCGAATTCAACACTATTGCTATTGACGATGGAATTGCCATGGGTCACGACGGAATGTTGTACTCATTGCCATCGCGCGACTTAATTGCCGATAGTGTTGAGTACATGTGCAATGCGCACAAAGTAGATGCCATGGTATGCATATCGAATTGTGATAAAATTACTCCTGGCATGTTGATGGCTGCTATGCGTTTGAATATCCCGGCCATTTTTGTATCGGGCGGCCCCATGGAAGCAGGTAAAATTGACGATAAAGCACTTGACCTTATCGATGCCATGGTACTTTCGGTTGATGATTCCGTTTCGGACAATGAAGTTCAGCGGGTTGAAGAAAATGCTTGTCCCACTTGTGGTTCGTGTTCAGGACTATTTACCGCCAACTCGATGAACAGCCTTGCCGAAGCCATTGGTTTAGCACTCCCCGGAAACGGAACCATTGTTGCGACACACGCCAAACGTAACGAATTGTTCGACGATGCCGCCGAGCTAATTGTTAAAATGACCGAAGAATATTACGACAAAGGGAATGAGAATGTATTGCCCCGTTCCATAGCAACCCGAGCTGCTTTCATTAACGCCATGACCCTCGATATTGGCATGGGCGGAAGCACCAACACCATTCTTCACCTTTTGGCCATTGCTCACGAAGCCGAAGTTGATTTTACCATGAAAGATATTGACGAACTATCACGTCGGATACCAAATATTTGTAAAGTAGCGCCCAGTTCAGACTACCACATGGAAGATGTAAACCGCGCAGGTGGAATTTTAGGTATTCTGGGAGAACTCGACCGCGCTGGCCTGCTTGACACCAGCACACACAGGGCCGATTTGCTAACGCTTAAAGAAGCCCTTGACCAATATGACATTATGCGTCCAACGGTTATTAATAAAGCTAAACAGCGCTACTTAGCTGCACCGGGTTACAAACCAAACCTTGTTTTGGGTTCACAAGGAAATTACTTTAAAGCACTTGATAACGACCGAGAAAATGGTTGTATTAGAAATATTGAAAATGCATATAATATTGAAGGAGGACTCGCCGTTTTGTTTGGCAACATTGCCAAAGACGGCTGCATAGTCAAAACCGCAGGTGTCGATCCTTCAGTATATAAATTCAACGGGAAAGCAAAAGTATTCCATTCGCAAGAAGCAGCAGTAAATGGTATTCTGGGCGACGAAGTTCAAGCCGGCGATGTAATATTTATACTTTACGAAGGTCCAAAGGGAGGACCGGGAATGCAAGAAATGCTTTACCCAACCTCGTATATTAAAGCAGTAAAACTCGACAAAGTCTGTGCATTGGTCACCGACGGACGTTTTTCTGGTGGCACATCAGGCTTATCAATTGGGCACGTTTCGCCCGAAGCTGCTGCAGGTGGTAACATTGGTCTGGTGCGTAACGGCGATACTGTTGAAATTGACATACCTGCACGAAAAATAAATATACTTGTTTCGGATAGCGAACTTCAAAACAGGCGTAAGGAAGAAGAAGCCAAAGGCGACAATGCCTTTAAACCAAATCGCAACAGGGTTGTTAGTAAAGCACTCAAAGCGTATGCATGCATGGTTAGCTCGGCTGATAAAGGTGCTGTTCGCGAAATTTAAAACCATTATTTTCTATCATAAAAAAAAAGAATAGTATGGCTGATAAAATAACAGGATCCGAAGCGTTGATCCGCTCATTAATAGAAGAAAACGTAAAAACAATATTTGGTTACCCCGGTGGCGCCATTATGCCCATTTACGATGCATTGTACGACCACCGCGATAAACTCAACCACATATTAACTCGCCACGAACAAGGTGCAGCACACGCTGCTCAAGGTTACTCTCGTGTTACCGGCGATGTTGGTGTATGTTTTGCCACATCGGGTCCCGGTGCAACCAACTTGGTAACCGGAATTGCCGATGCCATGATTGACTCAACCCCGCTGGTGTGCATTACCGGACAGGTAACATCGGCACTTTTGGGAACCGACGCGTTTCAAGAATCCGACATTGTTGGCATGAGCATGCCCATTACCAAATGGAATTATCAGATTACTAAAGCTGAAGAAATCCCCTCGGTTATAGCGAAGGCTTTTTACATAGCACGCAGTGGCCGTCCAGGACCAGTTTTAATTGATGTTGCCAAAGATGCTCAATCGGCTTTAATTGAATACCAATATCAAAAGTGCACCAAAATAAGGAGTTATGTTCCTTATCTTCCAATTAACATGAAACAGGTTGAAGCAGCCGCCAACGCCATCAACAAGTCTAAAAAACCCTTTCTGTTGTTTGGTCAAGGAATAATTATTTCGCAAGCCGAAGAAGAATTAAAAACACTGATTGAAAAGGCCGAAATACCAGCAGCTTGGACACTTTTAGGCAACTCTGCAATCCCATCGGACCACCCACTTAACGTGGGTATGTTGGGAATGCACGGTAATTATGCGCCCAACATTTTAACCAACGAATGTGATTTATTAATTGCAGTTGGAATGCGTTTCGACGACCGTGTTACCGGTAAACTAAGTGCTTATGCCAAACAAGCTGAAATAATTCACATTGAAATTGATCCATCCGAAATCAATAAAATTGTTGATACCAATTACCCGGTGATAGGCGATGCAAAAAAAGTACTTGAAAAGCTGATTCCACTTGTAAATAAAACAACTCACAAAGAGTGGCACCAGCGTTTTAAAGATTTATACCAAATTGAATATGACAAGGTAATAAAAAGTGATATTTATCGAAACAATGGTAAAATATCGATGGGTGAAGCAGTTAGAATTGTTTCTGAAAAAACAAAAGGCGAAGCAATTTGCGTTAGCGATGTTGGTCAACATCAAATGATTACTGCACGCTATTTCAAATTTAACAAAACCCGAAGCGTGGTTACATCGGGCGGACTGGGTACCATGGGCTTTGGATTACCCGCAGCAGTTGGTGCTCAAATTGGCGCCCCCGACCGCACCGTGGTAACCTTTATTGGTGATGGTGGTTTCCAAATGACCATGCAAGAAATGGGAACCATTGCACAAGAAAATATTCCTGTTAAAATTATTATTTTGAACAATAATTTTCTAGGAATGGTGCGCCAGTGGCAAGAACTATTTTTTGAAAAACGATATTCGTTTACCGAACTGAAAAATCCCGACTTTATTCATTTAGCCGGAGCCTTTAAAATACCGGCCAAAAAAGTTGTAAATAATTGCGACCTGGAAAGTAGCATTGAAGAGATGTTGAATACCGAAGGCCCTTACCTACTCGAAGTAGTTGTAGAGCAAGAAGATAACGTTTTCCCAATGGTGCCTAGCGGAGCCAGTGTATCGGATATAATTCTTGAGAAACCATAATCGATTCTCAAAACCGAAATTCATTATTCATTTAAACACAAAGCAATGAAACAGGAATATAACATAATAGTGTTTACCGAAAATAATATTGGCTTACTTAATCGTATCACCATTATTTTCACACGACGAAAAGTTAACATTGAGAGCCTTACCGTTTCAGAATCGGCCATAAAGGGAATCAGTAAATTCACCATTGTTATTAATTCGACCCAAGAGCAAGTTTCAAAAATTGTTCAGCAAATCGAAAAACAAATTGAAGTGCTGAAAGCTTATTATCATACCAACGACGAGATAATCTACCAAGAACTTGCCTTGTACAAGGTATCTACCGATTCGCTGCTCGAGAGTAGCAAAATTGAAATGCTGGTTCGCAAGCACAATGCCCGCATTTTAGAAATCACCAAGGATTATACCGTGATTGAAAAAACTGGGCATAATGATGAAACTCAAGCTTTTTTCGAAGATCTGAACGAGTTTGAAGTGATGCAATTTATCAGAACCGGCAGAATCGCCATTACGCGTTCGAAAGTGGAAAGACTCTCAAACTTTTTGAAAGAAAGAGACGAAGTAATTAGCGACATATAAGCTTTAAATTCGCACAAATAAACAACCCTGTTTGAATTCAATCAAACAGGGTTGTTTATTTATATTTTTATGAATCTGGTTCTTTTATCGTTTTGATAATGATTAACAAAAACTACATAATACAATTATTAATGAGCGGGAGTTTGATAATAACTAGCCTATTTACTTTTTCGATTTAATAATGTTTTCAATCTGATCGGCTTGAATTACGCCTGCTCCCTGCCATTTTACTTGTCCATTGCGAAAAAGTATTAAGGTAGGAATACTACGAACACCGTACTTTGCAGCTGCCTGCGGGTTTTTATCAACATTCACTTTGATAACCTTAACTTCGCCTGCCATTTTATCGGCAACCTGCTCCAAAATGGGAGTCATCATCCGGCAAGGGGCACACCAATCTGCATAAAAATCGACCAGCACTGGCTTGTTTCCCGCAATTAACTCATTAAACTTGCTCATATCGTTTGCATATAAAATTTTTGTATTGGAGTTGACTTCGGATGCTGCCTTGTCTTTTGAACTTTGGGCACATCCGAAAATACCAATCGCCAACATTAAAACAAGTGAAAAACCTATTATTTTTTTCATGGAATGTAAACTAACTTTCGTTATTATTTTCTGGTTTCACTTCTTTTTTATTGGGTTTCTTTTTGGTATTGGCGAACAAAGCACCAATTAAAACCCCGTAAATAGTGGAGTTATACCAACGCGAAGTAATTGGACATGTTCCGGAACTGCATCCTACAAAATGCCAATACAAAAAGCCAGCAACTGCCCCTAGGGCAATCCCGATAAAGTATCTTTTATATTTTAAAATGAAATCAAGCATTGTATCTAATTTTACAATGCAAAGTAATGCAGAAAGGAATATTCAAATGGTAACTATTGTCACACAAGTGATGTGAAATCGATTTGATTCCGGCTTATTTTAACAAGCCCCTCTTTTTCGAGATGTTTGAGCAACCTCGAAATCACTTCACGCGATGAAGTTAATGCGTTGGCAATTTCCTGATGAGTTCCTTTATAAATTGTTTTACCGGTGGCTTTGTGTCTTTCAATAAAAAAGTGAACTAAGCGCTCATCCATTTTTATAAAGGCAATACTGTCGATAGTAAGCAATAGCTCATCAAAACGACTGCGAAAAGCATACATCACAAACTCTTTCCAGGTGGTATATTGAACCATCCATTTATCAAGAAATTCGACTGGGATTCGAATAATCTCAGTTTCTTCTTCGGCAAAAGCAGCTACATTGCTCTGCATTCGACCCATGCAACAGGTTAAAGCCATGGCACATACCTGTCCAGGGTTTAAGTAATACAAAAGTGCTTCGCGTCCATCGGCATCTTTCCGACAAACTTTTATAAGTCCTTCCAATACTATTGGGAAGCTGCGTATATATTTGCCCTCCGACATCATTTCATCACCCTCTTCAAAAGTGATCCACTCACCTTCTTTCGAAATTTCCTCGATTAAAGCAGGCTCAAAAAACGGGAAACGTTTTCGAATTACATCAACTGAAACAGGTATGTTGTGTTGCTCCATTTTAGTAAGTTTTCATCAAAAATAATACTAATCTTTCTTCTTGATTCTGGTTCGTTTAGGACGTTTATCGGTTGTTTCGTTATCCTTATTATAATCGGACGGTTTGTTCTCGAGGGTATGACGTGGCACAAAACTACCCCAATCGCGAGTAAAAACTTGTGCGTTTTCACCTTTTTGAAGTTCGTTTATTTCTTTGTTACCAAGA
The DNA here is from genome assembly GCA_035271585.1 of Prolixibacteraceae bacterium. Lineage (GTDB taxonomy): Bacteria > Bacteroidota > Bacteroidia > Bacteroidales > Prolixibacteraceae > Roseimarinus. Next base: position 10,742 of record DATERL010000073.1, on the reverse strand, counting down.
TTCTCAGTTCTAGGTGGCCGACGTTCACTGTTTTCACGGGACTTGAAATTGTCACGAGGTTTAAATTCACCTCTAGGTTTAAAATCGTCTCGAGGTTTATATTCGCCACGAGGTTTGAAATCGTCTCGAGGTTTATATTCGCCACGGGGCTTAAACTCACCACGGGGTTTGGAACCATCTCGGGGTTTGTATTCGCCACGGGGCTTAAACTCACCACGGGGTTTTCTGTCTTCAAAATTGCTACGTCTATCGTCACTACGTTGATTATCGCGCGGGCGATCGAATTGATTTTTCTCTTTTCTAGAACCTTCGTACAACTCGAACAAGCGCAAACTACATTCAAGCGGTCCGTTATAGAGCGGTATTTTTTGCGAAGGACGCAATCCAATTTTCTTAAAACCCTCTTCGGAACTACTGAACACCCAAGCCTTAAAACCGGCAAAACTATTTTTAAGTTGGTCGCCAATCATGGTATACAAAGGCTCAATCATTCGGTCGCGCATGCGTTCGCCATAAGGCGGGTTAATAAGCAACATACCATTTTTAGTCGTAGGTACAAACGAAGCAAAATCGGCTGCAGCGAATTCAATATCTTTTAAAACACCTGCATTTTGGGCATTTTTTTCTGAAACACGAATACTAATATCAGCAATATCGGAAGCAAATATTTTGTGTTCGAAAGGTTTTTCGTAATCATCGTTATAAACCTCCTCAAACAATTCTGAATCAAAATCTTTCCATTTTTCGAAAGCAAATTCTTTGCGGAAAATGCCAGGCGGAATATTACGGGCAATAAGCGCGGCTTCGATAGGCAGCGTACCCGATCCACACATGGTATCATAAAAATCGCATTGGCCATTCCAGCCTACAATTTTCAAAATGCCGGCCGCTAAAACTTCGTTCATCGAAGCTTCGTTTTGGCCAAAGCGATAACCACGTTTATGCAACGAATCGCCAGAGCTATCGAGCGAGACACTGAGTTCATCGGCCGAAGCATGCACATTAATTCTAATATCAGGATTTTCGGTATTCACCGAAGGACGTTTATTAAATTTACTCCTGAACTGGTCAACAATAGCATCTTTGGCTTTCAAACTCACAAACATTGAGTTGTTAAAAGCCTCGGAATTTACCGTACTATTAATAGCAAACGATTGCGAAAGATCAAAAATACTGCTCCAATCAATTTTATAAACACTTTGATACAAGTCGTTGGTATTTTTGACCTTGTACTCACCAATAATAAGCAGTACCCGCGTAGCGGTTCGGCAACAAAAGTTAGCCTTGTATAAAATCATTTTTGAACCAGTAAATCTCACTCCCCTAATAACAACCTCAACATCAGAGGCTCCAATTGTTATTAACTCTTCCTTTAAAACCTCTTCTAAGCCCGAAAAGGTTTTGGCCAACATTTGATAATTCTCAGAACTCATTAATTTTTTTTTATTCACTAAACAAGACTCCAAATATCATAAATATTTTGAATCTACAAACATAATTACTCATGTTAAAAGACTAAAATACTATATTTTTAGCATTTAAATTCCTGCACCATCACTAAAAATAGCACTTCGGGCTTTCATTTGAATAACTTTAGAATAAGGCGGCAAATCGTGAGTTACCCAAACGTTACCCCCTATAACCGAACCTTTCCCAATTGTAATGCGGCCTAAAATTGTTGCCTGTGCATAAATAATAACATCATCTTCAATTATTGGATGTCGTGCAATTCCTTTAATAGGGTTTCCATTTTCATCGAGTGGAAAACTTTTTGCGCCCAAGGTAACCCCTTGGTATAATTTAACATTGTTGCCTATTATACAAGTAGCGCCAACTACAGTACCTGTTCCATGATCGATGGTAAAATACTCACCAATTACAGCACGGGGATGTATATCAATACCCGTTTCGGAATGGGCCAATTCGGAAATAATACGGGGAATTAAGGGCACCCCCAACTCGAGTAATTTATGCGCAATGCGATGACTCGAAATGGCTTTGATTGCCGGATAACAAAATATCACCTCGCCCCGCCCCTGTGCTGCGGGATCGCCGTTATAAGCCGCTTCAACATCGGTAGATAAAATGCGCCTTAACTCGGGCAAAAAACTAATAAATTGTGCTGCTTTCTCACGTGCATCGAAGGTATGCTCTTGGACCTTTTCATGGTGATTATCTTTTTCGCTACACGAAAAGCACATTCCAGCCAAAATTTGTTCACTCAAAAGAGCAAAAACCTCATCAACATATACCCCCATGTAGTAATTGATAGCCAGAGGATTTAGTGTAGTATTTCCAAAATAGCCCGGAAATATAATCTCCCTCACTTTATTGACAATTTCTCCCAAAACCTTACTCGAAGGCATGGGCTCGCCAACTTTATGTTCGTGACATACATTGCTGTACAAATCCTTGTTCGATAGCCCTTTAATGGCTTCCTGCAACAACTCACTAGTGTTAATTTTATTATTTGATGTCATCGCTATAATATAATGGCGTGCTTAAATAACGTTCGCCGGTGTCACAAATAATTGTTACAATTGTTTTTCCTTTATTTTCGGGACGTTTAGCAATTTCAAGTGCTGCATAAACATTGGCACCTGATGAAATACCAGAAAAAATACCTTCTTCAATTGTTAGCCTCCTCGCAAACTCGAATGCCTTGTCATTGGGCACAAGAAAAACCCCATCAACCACACTCATATTCAACACTTTAGGAATGAACCCCGCTCCTATTCCTTGAATTTTATGTGGACCAGGTTGTCCTCCTGAAATTACAGGCGAATCGGTAGGTTCAACAACAATGGCCTTAACCTGAGGGTTTAATTTCTTAAGTCCTTGGGCAACACCGGTAATGGTGCCACCTGTTCCCGCGCCAGCTACAAATATATCTATTTTTCCTTCGGTATCGGCCCAAATTTCGGGTGCTGTAGTTTCACGATGAAAATCAACGTTTGCTTCATTCTCGAATTGCATAGGTATAAACGAATTCGATATTTCAGCAGCCAGTTCTTTGGCTTTAGCTATCGAAGCTTTCATTCCGCCACTTGCAGGCGTAAGGTATAATTGCGCCCCATAGGCTTTAAGAATTGCTCTCCGTTCCGACGACATACTTTCGGGCATTACCAAAACCAGTTTGTATCCCCTAACAGCGCACATCATGGCCAAACCAATTCCTGTATTACCACTGGTAGGTTCAATGATGGTTGTTTCGCTATTAATTAAACCATCACGTTCGCCGGCATTAACCATGGCAAGGGCCAGCCTGTCTTTAACTGAACCTCCGGGGTTCATACTTTCCAGCTTCACATATACTTCGGCTTCAACACCTTGTGCCAGTCGATTTAGCTTCACAATGGGTGTTTTCCCAATTAATTGTGAAATATCATTAACTCTACTCATAATAAAAGCTATTGGTTATAATAAAAAAATAGGATGAAAAATTGAAATAGAAAAGAATGCTACTGACAACAGCAACAACAACACATACAACAATTATTGTTGTAGAATTCAGAATTGATATGTATTGATTTTTGTTCCATGTGTTGAATATGATGAGGTAATATTCTTTAAAAAATTTCAATAAAACAAACAAATTCTTACTAAAAGCAAGCAACATCACAATTTGTTCACTATAAAATATTTAATTTTTTTAATTCGTTGTAATAAGGTTGGATGAGAATAATGAAAAAACACATACCACGGATGAGGTGTAAGATTACTCAAACTCTTAAGTGAAAGTTTTTTAAGGGCCGTAACCAATTCATTACCTAAATCAAAACTATTTGCAAAAGCATCGGCCTGGTATTCATTTTTGCGTGAAAACACGTTCATTATAATGCCTATTAAAAACGATAAAGGGCTATACAAAATACCAAAGGCAATAAGTCCAATATGAAATTTGGGCACATGGACGCCTAAAGCCAAGGATAAATTTTCGCTTTGTACAAACAACGAAAACAGAAAAAGCATTAAACCTGTCTGTAAAATTCCTAATAATAAACCCCAAATAACATGGTGCTTTTTATAATGGCCAATTTCGTGAGCAAGTACAGCAACGACCTCATTAACCGTCAAATCAGCAATTAGCGTATCGTATAAAACAATTCGTTTTTTGGCTCCCAAACCTGTAAAATAAGCATTGGCTTTGGTTGATCGTTTCGAACCATCAATTACATAAATGTTGGTTAACTTGAAACCAACTTTATGCGCAAAAGCTTCAATCGATTGTTTTAATTCACCATCGTCAAGTGGAGTTTGTTTGTTAAAAAGGGGTACGATTAGATTTGAATAAAAAAGTGCGAAAAAAATCGATATTATCGTTACGGCTCCCCAGGCAATCACCCAAAAGTAATTGCCCATTATATTGAATAACCAAATTAACAGACTAATAATACCGGCACCCAATAATGCGGATAACAACAAGCCTTTAATTTTATCGAATACAAATAGTTTTGGTGTTATTTTATTGAAGCCAAAACGCTCCTCAATAACAAATGTATCGTAGATATCGAAAGGAGTTGAAAGCAGATCAGAAGCCAAACCAATAATAGCAAAGAACAACAATGCTGTAATGATACTGTTTTGGGTGTACTGGCTTACCCAACTATCGACCAATGCAAAACCACCAAGCAAGAGCATTAAAAGTATGAGCACAAACGAAAAGGTCGAAGTAATCATTCCGAACTTATGGTTTGCCTTTTTATAAGCCTGAGATTTGGTATACTCCTCGTTATTATAAATATCACCTAACTCTTCAGGTAATTTACTTGTCCAACGGGTGGTGTTCAAATAATTGAGCAACTGTTCAAAAATAAAATCAAAAACAACAATAGCAACAATTATAATGAAAATTGATTTATCCATAACAACTAAGCTTTATTGTTTCGATCATAAATTAAGTCGCCTGGAGTTTGTTTGAAAATTCGGTTTATAATTTTGCTAAAAGTATAGTAATTCACAAAAGCCATTACTACAACCGATATCAAAGTGTAATTATTAAACATGTCGAAATAGAGGTTACGTTCAACTTCGAAGGGTGAAATCAAATCGATAATAAAATAAACTCCCCCAATGTATCCTACTATAGCGGCCATAACAATGGCAAAAATCATGGGAAGCAACACGTATATGTACATCATTCCCATGTAAATACGTTTAATATCGATACCAAAAGCTTTGAATGTACCAATATTCATTTTTATTTTATTCAGGTGGGTACTTAAAATGTTCGACAAGAATATATTAATCATCAACACGCTGAACCCAATCAGAATAATCGACATGATTGTGGTTAATTTACTCACAAAGTTATAGTTTTTCATTTGTTCAATCTTCGACATCTCGAGTTTGATTCCTGCATCCTCGGCAAATTTCTCTGCAAAAACGTCCACCTTACTCAAATCGTTAAAATTAACCGAGATGTAGTCGATTGTCCGGTTGCGGCTATTATCCTGGTTCGGAAAATAACTTTGCATGAAATGATGTTCTTTGATTTTGGCATCATCGATAAATTCAGCCATTTCGTCAGAATTTCTAAATTGCTGATACAATTCATCAATTTGCTCAATTTCAATATAATCCGATTCGTAAAACGATACCTGTAACACATAAGTAGACTTGTAAGTGAACTCGTGTTTATATACATCAATTAAACTTACTTCAAGCTCCCCTCCTTCGTCCCAATATCGGTCAAAAAAAGCCTGGCTTGCTTCTTTAAACTGCTCAACATGTGTAGAATCAACTACTACGTTAGCGTACATTTTTTTATTATCGCTAAAAAGAAAGCTGTTACCAAGTGCGTTTTGGTTATTATAATAATATTGTGTTGTAATATAATCGACCCTATCGCCAGGCAGCTTATCTACAATAGCCCTAATAGGTATGGGAATAAGGCGTCCATCAGGTTGTTTGCGATAAATAAAAACCGGATCAGCAGAGCAATCTAAACGCTCAAGCATGCTACGGGTAACAATTACCGAAATGTCGGTTTGATTAACAAAAGGTGAACCTATTGCTTGGTTTATTTTAGAATCGAGTATTGTTGAAATCAGCGGGTCGTTATGTGGAATTGAACGGCCATCGATACTACGTTGTGAACTTTCGGGCAGGTCGCCAGAAAAGTACGATGTCCATTTATTGTATCCTACAATGGTATCGTAACTGTAAACTTGCTTTAACGAGTCGGAATTGTACATTGAAATAATTCGGATCGCATTTCGGTTTGTAGCCGATACTGGAGCATTTAAAGAACGCACAAAAGGATCTTCCATTTTTTCTTGCAAGTATTTTAAGCTGCCGTTTGAAAAACCAATGGCCAAAAAAGTAAAAAATAAAATGATGACAATTAGCCAGAAATTTTTATTTTTCTTTCCTAAAAGCTCCTTGGTTTCGTTTCGATAAAACAGGTGTTTAAAATCGTGTGGAATTGGTTTTATATTTACCCAATTTTGTTTTAAATTAATTTTCAACAACAAGCGATACCTAATATTAATCCAATCCCAAGCAACACACAACTTGTAAAAAATAGAATGGATAACAGCTTTAAGCGAAAAGAAGGTTGATTTATAAAGTTTTGTATCCTCATCGACCAGTTCAATTTTTTTAATTATTCTTTTGGAGGTTAGACCATACAGATATTTCGTTTTATTAACTACAAAATGCACTAAAAAAGAGAACAATGGCGCAAGCGAAAAAATTAGCCACGGAATAAAACCCAGAACAGTGCCTACCGGAGAACGGTTTGCACCCAACTCCTGCTCTTCAATACCTGTAAGTTTCTTTTTCCCATGGTCGCGCTGCCCTTCAACAGCTGTTTTAAATTTTAAATCCTGAATAGTTCTGATTACATCGTTAATTTTTATATCAGCCTTCTTGATTTCACCAATCGAAAATTGACGAATATGCTCCTTAACTGTAGTATTATTAATTCCAAGTTCTTCGAAATAGCCTATTAACCAATCCCTAAAAGCTACTTTATCGACCTCTACAACTGAAGATTTTTTTAAATGTTGCTGATGGGCTATTAACTTATTTTTAACTTCATCAAAAATAGCTTCATCAATTTTATTGTCGGACATGTGCATTAAAATACGCACATAACTTTCGGTATCTGAATTAAGTAAAAGCTCAATTTCTTCTTGAATACGGTCTTGTTTTTCTTTCGATTCGTACCATTTCAAATCTTCACGATCGAAAACAAAGTGGGGATCAATGGTAGAGCATCCACTTTCGCGTTGTGATAGAACGATAATACGGTCGGCAAAATCGAGGGTAAGTGGGATGTTATGCGAAACAATAATGGCGCTTACATTCTCGCGTTGGGTTGTAATAAAGTTGCGAATAAAGTGCATTAACTTTATCGAGTTGAAATGGTCGAGGTTACCGGTAGGTTCATCGCCAAAAAGCACAGTAAATTCGGGATTAATGGCTCTTGCAAAAGCCAAACGTTGACGTTCTCCTCCCGAAAACTCAAATGGTTTTTTATCGTAAGCCAGACTGGTAACACTCAAGTTTTTCACCAAACTCTCGATGGCATTAAAATAAGCTTCCGACTCGGGCTTGTTTTGAATAAGTTCAGTAAGACCAACATTCTCGAGTGCCGAAAAATTAGGCATCAAGTTGGTGCTCTGAAAAATAAAACTATAATAGAGCATCCTGATGTTGTAGCGTTCAGGCTCTTGATTTTCGCCCCATAAATTGGCTAAATTGTGTTCTACATCATCAGTTGGATAGAATTTAATTGACGATGTTTCGCCATTAACCGTTTGGGTCATTAGTCCAAGAGTTTCGAGCAAAGTACTTTTACCTGATCCTGAAGGTCCCAGCAGAACAGTTATTTTCCGTTTTGGAATTATAATATTCTCAGCTTCGAGTACAACTTTATTATTCTTATAAGCACACGATAACTTTTCGATATGAAAAAGAATTTTTTCACTATCAACTTTCGCATTAACAAGCTGGTCCGTCATTGGCTTTATATGCTATTTTTTATATTTTCCGTATAAATAATCAATAAAATCAACCTCACCATTAACCTGAACTTGATGTGGAAAAATTCTGGAATCGACCCAGTAATGTTTTAGCCCAGAACCAGATCCCATAGGAATGCGGAAAGATGCCTTGAAGTTGTTATATTCACTGTTATATTTTTTAAAATAATCTCCAAATTTCTTCTTCATGTCGGGATCTTCTTCAACTTTTCCGTTTGATAGATGAACTAGGTATTCGTAAAAAATTGTCCACATGTGATCTTCAAAATAATTTTCAGTCAACAAGTTTTGTCCATCATAAATACTTTGAATATGCCCTTTTGTAATGCACCAATCTATCAGGTATTCATACAACATCACATCGGGAAAAACATCGGATTTGGTAACGTCTAACAACTTAATATTCTTGTACTTTTCTTTACCGCCCCAACCTGTAAGAATTGCCGAGAGCGTGTATAAACTCAAGGTGTCTATTGCTTCGTTTAATTCGGGGAAATAACCTAAAATATCGACCAATATTTCGCCCCATCCATACACAATATACGAGCGCGACTCATTTGATGATATCGATAATTGGTCGGTTGGTATTAGGCGTTCAAGCGATCGCTTAATCGAGTATAAATCTTCGTGCGACATCAACAACACGTCTTGATAAATTGGATTTTTCAATCCGGGTTCAAAACGTTTTGCATATCCAACATTGTATACTTGTCCATTTTTCTGAAAAACAATATCCAGTTTATCCGACGAGATTTTTTGTTCTTCCAATTTTTGAATAAACGAAGCCAATTGCATGGCATGATCAGTTCGAACCTTCCCGTTCAAATATTCTGAAATGGCTTCAAGTTGACCATTTACCTTTTGATCAATCATTTGAAAACCATTACTAAGTTCATTCAAAAAAACAGTTGGATGAATACTTCCTCCTTCGGGGGCTTTTTTAAAATAACCTGGTATTCCCATTTCAGATTTAATCTCAACAACATCTCCATTTTTTGTCAAAACTTGTCCCCCCGAAATGCTACTGGCATCAACCGAACGCTTTTTAGCCAGCTTAGTCATTATGCTTTCAATCTGTGTTCTGAATGCATCATACGCAGGCTTTGAATCAAGCGAAACCTGATGATGCAACTGGTAAGCAAAAAGGTTTATGTTTTTATTAACCATAAGTTTAACAAGATCGTCTTCGGGAACATTAGTGTAATCCTTATGCTCATTACCATTACAATCTTTATAAACGGTTCGGTTATGGTTTCCGGCATCGCCAATGAGTACCAAAAAGTTTGACTCGCCCGCAGGAGGATCAAAACGCTCAATGGCCGATTTCATCGCATAAAACACAGCCTCTTCGGGATCGGGATTACAACGGTTAAATGTTGGTACCATAAACCTGCTCAGCAAGCTGTTTATTCCATTGTAATTCGAAGACAAATCGCGTGTAGAATTTAATAGGTTTTTATCACCTTCCGAAACATCACGATACAGCATCAGCCCAAAACGAAATTGGTTTTGACTGTTTATTAATTCCCGCATTGAACGGGTAATTGCATCTTGAATTGCCTTTGAATAGGGAATCATACTGCTGGTTGCATCAACCACAAAAATGATATTCACGTTGCGCAAAGCACCCGACATCGAATCGATAACATGCTTAATATTAGCAAACTCTTCACTCGAAAGGGTCTTTCCGTTTTCGGAACGTAAATCGCCAATTACACCAACTTTTGTAGAACCATTAACCACATCGAGTACGGGAAAACGGTCAACTTCACCAATATCACGTTTATTGTAATAGGATGACTTTTCTTGAAAAATTGATGAACCGGAGTTATTATCGGCCGTAATAGTTGCTTTTTTACCTTTTGCTTTTCGTTCGTCGACAGCATTTTTATCCCAGTTAACCTCGAAGGCTAAGCGGTGATTCCAAGCCGTAGTTTGAGATTTCAAAACCCATCCCTTAACTTTATTTAAATCGTGGTTAATGTCGGCAATTGCAGGCACATCAGCTAACAAATAAGCTGTAGGGGTTTCCTTGTAAACATAATTAATTTGATATACTAAAGCTGAATTTATTGAATCGGAATGGGAACACCTTGGATGTGCATAAAACTCAGGCACCCTTATTTCTTTTTGATTACTAGAAATAATGTTTAGTACCATTGCCTTTTTATTAAATATACCATCTTTAAATTCAGGTAATTTAACATCGCGTGTTTTCAAACAAGTACGCCACAATAGCATATTATCTTTTAGTACCCAAGCTGCATTGGCAATTGAACCGCTTTTTAAAGCTCCTCTTAAATCAGCATCATCAAGTGTAACTACCCGAATTGCGGTTTCATTTTCCTCAATTACATACATAGGCTGCATAAAATCAAGTTTCTTACCACTTGATGTTTTGCAGTTTTTATCGGTATATAATGCGTTTTGAGGCCGATCGGAAAAAACAATCCACAAATCACCCTCTTTTTTATTCGAGCCAGGAAAAGAAGCAGATGCATTATCCATCGGCATTAAATATTTGCCGGGTGTACGCATTACACTATGTTGCCCGCTAACTGTTATCGACAGCATCATGCTGAACAGCAAAAAGGTATAAACTAATATTCTCCTCATAATTTCTTTTGTTTTTTGCAAAAACCAACACACAGATTTTGCCTAATCGTAATACAAGTAAAAGATAATTTTCAAAAATAATTGAGAAATCAGCTTCTACAAAATCATTTATGCTTTTTTAAAAAAAGCGAACTA
>DATERL010000072.1:0-7892 GCA_035271585.1 Prolixibacteraceae bacterium | reverse complement strand
ATATAACATATTTGATTGTATTTGTTGCAAATTCAAATAAATAAGTTGGAAGTTCGAATAAATTGATCGTTTGAAGCAGGTATTTGTATTCAATATTTGAAGGGGTTTGTTTTATTTATCAAACAACTAAATTAACTTTATCGGGTTAATTATGCTATTATGGAAAAAGTAAAATCTGATCATTTGTTTCCTGATCGAACCAATTTGAAATATTTTGGTGAAAAAGCTTTTGCTCGTTTTTTAATGCATTTAATGCGGATGCGTAAAGTGAACAAACTTTATACCGAGTTAGCAAAAGAAGATGGTATTGCTTTTATCGATAAATTACTTCAAACGCTTGATTTAAGGTTCGAATTTAATGAAGAACAATTGAAAAAAATACCCTTAAATGGCTCTTTTATAATTGTTTCGAATCACCCTTTTGGAGGTCTTGATGGGATTTTACTGATTAAAATTATTTCAAAAGTTCGTCCTGATATTAAAATTTTAGCCAACGATTTTTTGAAAAAAATTGATCCATTAAATGAATATTTTTTAGCGGCAAATTCTTTCGAAAAAGAAGAATTGGTCATGAGCGAATTAGAATTGGTTTTAAAACAAATCAATAATGGGGGTGTTTTGGGGATTTTTCCGGCAGGGGAGGTTTCGGGTTACAACCATTACTATAATATTGTAGATAAGGTGTGGCAATACCCGGTAATTAAGCTTATTAAAAAGGCTGAGGTGCATGTGCTTCCGGTGTATTTTGGCGGTTCTAACTCGCGTCTTTTTTATTTGCTGGGAATGATTAATCCCATGTTTAAAATGACCAAGTTGCCTTCAGAATTTTTCTCAAAGAAAAAGAAGGAGGTTTCAATCAGAATCGGCGCCCCTATTCGCAAAAGTGAAATTGCACAGTTTACCGATATTCATCAATTAGGCCGGTTCTTGAGGGCTAAAACCTACAGCTTGGGTGCCGATAAGAAAATTGAAGTCAGAAAGTATTTTAAATTATTACCGCTAAAAAGAAAGGTGAATCCCGAAGAAATTATTGCAGCCGTTGATAATAATCTTCTTATTCAGGAACTAGAACTTGTAAAACCCGATTACAAGCTTTTTTCGATTAAAAATTACACAGTGTATTGTGCTCCAACACGTTTAATTCCCAATTTCCTGAACGAAATTGGGCGCTTGCGTGAATTTACTTTTAGGCAGGTGGGCGAGGGGACAAACCTTTCAATTGATATTGATGAATATGATCTATATTACCATCAGTTATTTATTTGGGACGATTATAATCAATGTGTTGTAGGTGCTTATCGTATTGGTTTAGGAAACGAAATTGTTCAGTTGTACGATATTCATGGTTTTTATATTTCAAGTTTGTTCCGAATTAAAAACCAGATGAAAGAGACTTTAAATCAGTCGCTAGAGTTGGGCCGTTCATTTGTTGTACCCGATTACCAACGAAAACCTTTGCCATTATTTCTGTTGTGGAAAGGAATACTCTACTTTTTATTGAAAAATCAGCAATATCGATATTTGATTGGTCCAGTAAGTATTAGCAATAATTATGCGGCGGTATCGAAAGACAGTATTATTAAGTTTATTACTGCAAATTATTTTAACAGTGAGATGGCGAAATACATTCGCCCCAAAAAATCGTATATGTTCATAAGCGATAATGAAAATATAAACTTGTTGCTCGATAATGCAGGCAACGATTTGAATAAATTTGACCGTATAATTGGCGATATTGATAAAGTAAATAAAGGCATACCGGTTTTATTAAAAAAATATTTGAGCCTGAATGCCCAGATTTTAGCATTCAACGTTGATCCCAATTTTAATAATTGCCTCGATGGTTTAATTTTGCTCGATATTTACAATGTTCCGCAAGATACCATCGAGTCCTTATCGAAAGAAGTTAATGATGGATCTATTCTTGAACGTTTTTATTCAAGCAGGGAAATACATAAAACTGATAATAAGAAATAAAGTGTTCAAAGAAAAACAAAACCCATTGCGCACTGTTTAAAAGACGATAACATTTACTTAAATAATTTTAATATGACAACTCCAAAAATTGCAGCAAAAAAACCAGCAGTCCTTAACTTAAAACCCGGAAAATACTTCTGGTGTGCTTGTGGACACAGTGAGAACCAGCCATTTTGCGACGGATCGCATAAAGGTACAGGTTTGTCGCCTCTTGCTTTTGATGTAAGCGATGAAAAAACGTATTATTTATGCCAGTGCAAGCAAACCAAAACCCCACCGTTTTGCGATGGCACCCATAACAGTTTATGATTTATGATTAAAAAAGTTCTTTTTTTTATAGCACTGTATTTATTACCATTCATTTCTTTTTCAAACTCAAACGATAGTCGTTGCCGTTTTACTTCGTTTTTAATGAAGGGCGATATGGCCAGTTGGGAAGTTATGGTCGATAGCCTACAAAAACGTAATCTTGACAAGGCCGAAGACGATGTATTGCTTCATGCCGAATACGCTTTAACTGGTTATTTGTTTTCGCAGGATAAAAAGAAAGAAGCTGCGATAATAATGTCAAAGTTTGAAGCGCACCTTGAAAAGAAAATGGCTCGTTATCCAAATACAGCTAATTATCATGCTTTTAAGGCGGCATTGTATGGTTTTAAAATTGCATTGGCGCCATGGAAAGCTCCTTTTTACAGTTTTTCGCACCAACGCGAGGTTGAAAAAGCCAATAATTTGAGACAAAATGAACCCTTACCATTAATAGAACAAGCCAATTCGTATTATTTTAGGCCATCGCTTTTTGGTGGCGATAAAGTAAAAGCGATGTTGTACTACGAAAGAGCGTTTATTATACTTTCGAAATCGCCACAATGCAATTGGGTGTTTTTTAATAGTGGTGCCTGGTTGGGGCAGGTATATACTAAACTGGGTTATCGCGATAAGGCTAAAGCGACCTATCTTTTCGTTTTAGAGCAAAATCCCGATTTCCAATATATCCGCGACGAATTGCTCCCGCAACTTGAGCGAGGTGAGTTCATTGATATTAACGAGAAATTCGAGAAAATGCTTCAGAAAGAAAACTAGTTTAAATTGTTCATCTTTATATCAATGTCAGCATTGATACATTTATTAATGAATTGCTCAAGTTAGATATTACACTTCAAAACTTGTTGCGCTTAATATTCAACACAAGTGGCTTTTCTGCACTAACAGGAGCGGATTGTGCTGTTTTATGTTTTTTTGATAATAGTGAATCCGGCCATTGGTGGAGCACTTCCGAAGGACTTGGGTGGAACGAAGTAAAAAACATTCGGCTTAACTATAACTCATCAACTTATACTATCAGTCCATTCCTATGGGGATTTTAAAAATAATGACTATAGCATTAGATGTGTGAAAAAATAAATACTGTAAAAGTTGAAAATTCATATTATTGACACAATACCAAATCGTCCCTCGAAGTACTTTGCAATGTTGGTTATATCAGTGTTTATTTCAATTAAAACATTCAAGTTATCATAAAATGATGTTTTTAAATCCATTAAAATAGGAATAAATCATCTCAAATGATGATAAAAAAACTTTGCTTGGATTGTTTGTATTATTTGCTTTGTGTTGCAATAAAGATGATGGCAAAGATGTTATTAAACAAGGAAACGGGTACATTTGGCTCAGTGGTGGATTAATTTATTGCGCTGAGCAAATACACCTTGATAATGGAGATACTTTGATTGTTAGTTTGGAGAAAAATAAATTATTGAAGTCGGGTGACAGGGTCGCTCTTAGTTATAAAGAGCTTGCGGTAAGCGAGTTCTGTTCGCCAGGTATTGATTGTGAAGTTATTAAAATAAAAACAGTTAAATAAATATTTAAACATGAAAAAGCTAATATTACTTCCGTTTTTACTCATTACAATAATGATGTACGGGCAAAGCAATAAAAATTTTATCGATCAAAATTATATCGAAGTCACCGGAAAGGCTGAAATTGAAGTCATTCCCAACGAAATTTATTTGTCGATTATTATTAATGAAGCCGACACTAAAGGAAAATCGACTGTTGAGGTTCTCGAACGAAACATGTTTAAAGCACTTATTGCAATAGGTATTAATGTTGAAAAAGATTTGATGGTCAACGATATGGCCAGTAATTTTAAAAGTTACTGGTTAAAGCAAAGCGATATTTTTAAATCGAAAAAATACCAGCTTAAAGTTAAGGATGCTAGCACTGCTGGAAAGGTTTTTCAGCAGCTCGAGAAATTGGGCATTTCAAACATGGGTATTGAAAAGGTCGATCATAGCGAAATAGAAAAATTCCGCCGCGAAGTTAAAGTAAAAGCCATTGTTGCAGCCAAAGAGAAAGCCCAAAGTTTGGCCGAAGCCATTGGACAAAAGGCGGGTAGGGCGCTTTATATTCATGAAAACGAAAACTACTACTATCCTGTTCGTCAGCCCAATATGCTTATGCGAGCCAGTTCTGCTAAAATGGAAGATAGCGAACCTATGCCTGAAATTAATTTTGAAGCCATTAAGTTGGAATATTCGGTACAAGTTTATTTCGAATTAGATTAGTATCTTATATTGGTGTTTGGGAGTTTCGATTTCTTGTTTACTTCTTTATTATGAATTGGAGCGAAGCGTAAATCATGAACACCTTTTTAAAATTAATTGTGTGAACAAAAAAGTAAAAGCCCAGCCAGCTAAAGGCGAATCGAAGATCAGCAGAGCTAAGAGTTAGCACTAATATTACCTATACAGGGTGAATAATTATTTCAACACTATTTCATTGCTATTACTTAATCAGTTTATTTGTTGTAATTGTCTGTAATTGAACTATTTTAATAAGAAACAAATTCGCTAAAATAATATTTTCCACACTTTGAACAATCGATTGCACAAAATTTGCTATTTTTGTGCTGTGGAAACAAAAAAAACAACCATACATGATATTGCTGCACAACTAAACATGTCGGCTTCGACCGTTTCGAGAGCGTTAAACAATTACGCACGAATCAGTAAGAAAACGCGCGATTTGGTGCAACAAACTGCCCTCGAAATGAATTACCGCCCCAATCAGTTGGCATCAAATTTACGGCGTGGTAAGGGAAAACTCATAGGGGTAATTATTCCGCGTGTGAACCGACAGTTTTTTTCGCATGCCATAGCCGGTATGGAAGCCATTATCAACCCAGCAGGTTACAGTTTAATGATTTGTCAAACTAATGAGGATTTTGAAATTGAAAAGCAAAGTCTTCAGACCCTTATCAATAACCGGGTTGATGGGGTGATCGTATCGGTGGCCTCGGGTACCAAAACAACTTTGCATTTTGAAGCAGCTATAAATGAGGGAATTCCCTTGGTGTTTTTCGATCGTGTATTGGAAGGACTTGAAACTGATTTGGTAATGAACGATAACCTTTCGGGTGCTTACGAATTAACTCGGCACTTGATTGATCAGGGATGCCGAAAAATTGTTCACTTGGCCGGTCCCCGCCACATCAATGTTTATAACAATCGCTACCTCGGGTATTTGAATGCCATGAATGAAGCTGGCTTGCAAGTTACGCCCGAAATGGTCATTGACGATTGTTTAACCAAAGATAAAGGCCAATCGATTGCACTGGAGTTGTACGAAAAACAGAATCTGCCCGATGCCTTTTTTTCGGCCAGCGATTATTCTGCTTTGGGAGTTTTGCTTACCTTAAAGCATAAAGGTGTGAAAATACCTGAGCAAGTGTGTGTTGCCGGTTTTGCCAACGAGCCATTTACCGAATTTGTTGAACCTGCCATGACCACCCTTGAGCAATTTAGCGAAGAAATGGGGCAGAGCGCTGCACGTATGCTTATCGAGCGGCTCGAAAGTAAAGAAGGTAAGCCATTTACCAGCTCCATGAGCTACAAACCAAAATTGATTATTAGAGAATCGACATTACGAATTAAAAAATAGATACTATGACAGTTAAAACAGAAAGTCGTTACGCAGTTCATCCTGCCGATTTCAAAAACTACGACACACAGCGAATTCGACAAGAATTTTTGATTGAAAAAGTAATGGTTTCCGACCAAGTTGCTTTAACCTATTCGCATTACGATCGTTACATTGTTGGCGGTGCAGTGCCTGTTTCCAAAGCTTTGCCACTCGATACCTTCGACGAGCTCAAAGCCAGTTTTTTTCTCGAACGCCGCGAAATGGGAATCATTAATGTTGGCGGTGCCGGTAAAGTAAAAACAGCCGATGCTGTTTACGAACTGGGTTTTAAAGACGCACTTTACCTGGGACGTGGAACAAAAGATGTAGTGTTTGAATCGGTCGATTCGAAAAATCCTGCTCACTTTTACATTAATTCGGCCCCAGCACACAAAACATACCCTAGCAAACGAATCACTTTGGCCGATGCTAACGTGTTGAAATTAGGCGGACTTGAAAATTCAAACGAACGACAAATTAATCAGTTGTTAATTAATACTGTGGTTGATACTTGTCAGTTACAAATGGGAATGACCGAGTTGAAACCTGGTAGCGTTTGGAACACTATGCCGGTTCATACCCATAGCCGTCGCATGGAAGCCTATTTTTATTTTCAAGTACCTAAGGGGCAGGCTGTTTGTCATTTTATGGGGCAACCCGACGAAACCCGTCATATTTGGATGAAAAACGAACAGGCTGTGTTGTCGCCTTCGTGGAGCATTCACAGTGCCGCCGGAACTTCAAATTACATTTTCATTTGGGGTATGGCAGGCGAAAATCTCGATTATACCGACATGGATGTTCGTCAACCCGATGAATTGAAATAAGAATCGATTTCAAACCATTTATAGATTGTTAGATTATTAGATATTAGTATTGAGACGAAAAGTAGAACGTTAACATTCAATTGCTTAACGAGACATTGAGTTGATTAATAGGGTGTTATGTATAAAATATTTATAAAAATACAACAAACGATTAAACCATAAAAACTTAAAATAATGAATAACGATATAAAAAAATTATACGATCTCACTGGGAAAGTAGCTCTTGTAACCGGTGGAACACATGGCATTGGAATGGCCATTGGCAAAATGCTCGGAAAAGCAGGTGCTAAAGTTTGTGTTAACGGTTTGCATCAAGAAAAGCTTGATGCTTGTAAAGTAGAATATGCAAAAGAAGGTGTAACTGTTTTTACCTTACTTTTTGATGTGACCAGCGAAGAGGAAGTAGATAAAGGGATTTCTAAAATTGAAGCCCAAGTGGGTCCAATTGATATTTTGGTGAATAACGCCGGTATAATCAAGCGCATCCCCATACTCGATATGCCGATTAAAGATTTTGTTCAGGTGTTGGATGTCGATTTGGTCGCTCCACTTATTGTGGCAAAAAGAATAGCACCGGGTATGATTGAACGCCGAAATGGTAAAATTATTAACATGTGTTCAATGATGAGTGTTTACGGTCGGAATAGTGTTTCGGCTTACGCGGCAGCCAAAGGTGGCTTGAAACTTCTTACCGAGAACATGACCTGCGAATGGGCAAAATATAATGTTCAGATTAACGGAATTGGCCCCGGTTATATTGCCACATCACAAACAGAAGCAATTCGTTTGGATGGTCATCCTTTTAACGATTTAGTAATGACCCGTACGCCTGCCGGACGTTGGGGCGAGCCCGAAGATGTGGGTAACGCTGCACTTTTTCTGGCATCGAAAGCAAGTGATTTTGTAAACGGACATATTTTATATGTAGATGGTGGAATTCTTGCTAACTTTGGATACGTTAAAGGCGAAAACGATATCTAACTTAAAACTTCATCAATTATGAGAATTAATTTTTTACCAATAGTTTTTATTGCCCTGTTGTTTGCTGCATGTTCAGAAAAACCAACAAGCTTTAGTGTTACCAATCAGTCCGATGGCTTTCTTTCTGCTAAATCGGTTGTT
>DATERL010000071.1:0-18033 GCA_035271585.1 Prolixibacteraceae bacterium | reverse complement strand
GTATAAAGCTGGGAATAAATGGAGGTATTTATTTGCGCTTAGCGATAAACGATTTTGTCTCGTTTCAACCTGAAATTATTTACACCATGAAAGGTGGAAAATTGGAATACAATAGTTTTGTAAACGGCACAGCCAAAATATCACTAAACTATATGGAAGTGCCACTGCTTGCTGTTGTTAACATCACCAAAAACATTAACCTCCAAGGAGGCATCTACTTGGCATCACTTTCGAATGTTCAGATTAAAAACAAAGGTGGTTCCTATAATTTCGAACAAGCGTTGAATAAAGACAATTTTAAATCGTTCGACTACGGTTTATCATGTGGCATAGGCGGTGATTTCGACAAATTGAGTGTCGGACTTCGTTACGACTACGGGATAAGAAGCATAGGCAATAAAACAACATTTAACTCGCAAAGCTATCGTTTTCCGGATGCACGAAATTCAGCATTCCAGATTTATGTAGGCTTGAGCTTTTTATAATAAAACGCAGAGATATTTCTCTCCCAAATTTTTATTCCCCATTGCTGATTATTAATTAATAGAAATAATTCATTGCAGCATTAAACACTAATGTAAGTACTAATCAATCAATGCGTAGACTAAATAACAAATAGTCAATTATAAATAATAAATCACTTAATACTCACTTTTAAAATCTATACAAATGAAAACAACAGGTCTAGCACTTATTATTATTGGTTTGCTGTTAACCATTTTTACCACATTCAAATTTTTCACTAAAGAAAAAATAGTTGATATAGGTAAAATGGAAATAACTACCGAAAAACCACATCAATTAAATTGGTCGCCTCTAATTGGCATCGCAGTTATGGGAGTTGGTGGAGTTTTTTTATGGCAAGCTTCCAGAAAAAAGTAAAGAATAACCTCGCTGAATTGCATTAATCATTATGTATCGTTCAATAAACCAAGCAAATCGGAGATCAACGAGATTTAATGGAGTTAGTTGCATGAGGGCACTTTACGAAGTTCATTGTTCATATTTCTGATCCAACAGGTAATCAGTCACTTTAAATGAAATTATACGAATGAAATTCCCCTTATCTTTAAAAATCCCAATATTCATTGTCGGATTAGTAGCATTTATATTCATGTTGCACATTGGAAAGGGAATTATTCTCCCAATCATTTTTGCAGTCTTAATTGCTATTATACTGCACCCTTTTGTCAATTTAATTACTCGCTTTAAAATACACCGAATAGTGGCCATTTCCATTACCTTATTGCTATCGTTGATAGTTATTGCGGGTTTTGGTACATTTTTATATTCGCAGTTCATTAGCTTAAGCGATTCGTAGCCTCAATTTATTGAAAAAGGCACACTAATTTTCAACGAATCCAATGAATGGGCAACCAGCTCTTTTGATTTAAGTCCTGAAAAAATAAACGAATGGATTGATAAACTTAAGGGCAACGTGATTAACAATAGTGGTGAAAAAATAGGGAGAACAATAATTAATCTTGGAAGCCTTCTGGGTGCTTTGTTTCTAATTCCGGTTTATGTATTTCTATTGTTATTTTATCAACCTTTATTGATTGAATTTATCCGCCGATTGTTTGGTAAAGACAATTTACCTGAAGTAAATAAGATCATTTCACAAGTAAAAACCTTGATTCAAAGTTACCTGGTTGGTTTATCAATTCAAGTAGCAATTATTGCCACCTTATACACTATTGGCTTATTATTTTTAGGCATTCAATACGCCTTGGTGCTGGCAATTTTAGGAGCACTTTTAAATTTGATACCTTATTTAGGTGCAATATTGGCAGCCATGATGCCTATGTTTGTTGCCTTTGCAACCAAATCATCGCAGTGGTCAATCTTTTTTGTGCTGGGCTTGTATATTATCGTCCAGGCTATCGACAACAATTTTATTGTACCCAAAGTTGTTGCTTCAAAAGTTAAAATCAACGTATTGGTTTCAATTTTTGTAGTCATTGCATTTGGTTCTTTATGGGGCATTGCCGGCATGTTTTTATCCATACCTCTTACAGCCATTATTAAGCTCATTTTCGATCACATTGAACCATTGAAACCTTGGGGCTTTTTATTAGGCGATACCATGCCACCAGAGCTAAAGTTCAAATCATTATTAAAAATAAATCCCATTATAATCAAGAAAAAGAAAAAAGGCATCTAAGGGTTGGTTAATACCTTGGGGAAAAAGCCAAAAGTGTGAATAATGTAAATTAATTCAGATTTTGTGTAACACCTTAAAATACTTAAGGTTTTATCTTTGAGAACTACTATTAAAACAGCTTGACATAAGCCTGTTATATAATGCTGGGAACCCGATATTTTCAGCAATAATGAAGGCCAAAACTTTTCAATTAAACACAAGTTTTAAAACTATTAACATGAAAACAACGCTACAATTTTTCGCAATCATTTTATTCATTTTTGCATTGACATTCACCTCGTGCGTATCAAGCAAAAAGTTTCATGCTGCTGAAGCTAAAGCCAACAAATTTCAGAAAGAGTTTTTAATTTCTCAAAGTGATTTGAATCTGACAACTGAACAACTGAATAATTGTAATTCGGATGTTAAAAACCTCAAGTCTAAAGGAGCATCATTGCAAAGTGATTATGTATTGGCACAGAACGATTTTGATGCACTTTCAGCCGAATCGAAAACAACCATTGCCGATCAGGCAAAACGCTTAAAAAACTTTCAAGACAAAATACAGTCACAAAATGAGGTAATGTTCAAGCTTAAAAACTCAATAGCCAATGCTTTGGTAAATTATAGTGCCGATGAGTTATTCGTATATATTAAAGATGGAAACGTTTATGTTTCGCTTGAAGAAAAGTTACTTTTCAAATCAGGCAGCGCATCAATTGACCCCAAAGGAAAAGAAGCGCTAAAATCTCTTGCTCAAGTACTTAACAACACTCCCAATGTAATGGTTTTAATTGAAGGGCACACCGATAATCAAGCCATCAGTACAAATCTATTTAAAGACAATTGGGATCTCAGTACCGCAAGGGCAACCTCCATTGTGCGTATTTTATCTGACGATTTTGGATTTGATTCCAATAGGATCACCGCTTCAGGTAAAAGCTTTTATCATCCGGTACAAACAAACGAAACAACCGAAGGACGTGCTAGCAACCGAAGAACAGAAGTAATTCTATCGCCCGACTTGAAAGACCTTTATAACATGATATATGAATAAGTGTATTTAGTAAATAACAAGCACCTGTAAATAACACAAAGTTATACGAACTCAAGCCATTTAATTACGTAACTTCGAAAAAACAAATAAAAGCACCAAAACACCTTGAAATTATATATCAAATACATGATCAGTAACCGATGTAAAATGGTGGTGAAAGAAGAGTTGAAAAAACTTGGACTTCACTTCATTTTTGTCGATTTAGGTGAAATTGAAATCATGGAAGACCTTACAGCAGAGCGATACATGCAATTAAAATTGGCTTTACTCCCTTCTGGTCTCGAGTTGATGGATAACAAACGAGCCATACTAATTGAAAAAATTAAAAGTGTGATTATTGAAATGATCCATAATTTGAACGATTCAATAAAAATCAATCACTCAGATTACATCAGCCAAAAGCTCAACATGGATTACACCTATCTTTCCAATATCTTTTCAGAGGTAAAAGGCACCACTATTCAGCAATACATCATTATTAATAAAATTGAAAAGGTAAAAGAATTGATAATGTATGATGAATTAAACCTTACTGAAATTGCTTATAAACTAAACTACAGCAGCGTAGCGCATTTATCCAATCAGTTTAAAAAGATAACAGGTTTTTCACCATCGTATTTTAAACAATTGAAAGAAAAAAGGAGGAGTCCAATTGAAGAAATTGGAGAATAAAATTATGGCTAAAAATAGCGTGAACGCAACAAGTTTAATAGAAGTCAGTGTTGACCCCTTGATTACTATTAACACCAAAGGGAAAATCACCCATTTGAACGAGGCTCTGGCCAATATAACCGGAATTGCTAGCGAAAAGCTGACGGGAACCGACTTTTCCAAATATTTTACCGAACCTCAAAAAGCACGCGAAGTATACAAGGAGGTATTTGCAAACGGGTCGATCACCAATTCTCCGCTTATATTTCGCCATAAAGAGGGCAAGCTAACCGATGTGCTGTTTAACGGTTCGGTTTACAACGATGACCAAGGAAATGTGCTTGGTGCAGTTGTTGTTGCCAGAGATGTTTCAGTTCAAAAATGGGCAACAGAATTGTTCATTGCCAACAAAGAACTGGCCTTTCAAAACGAGGAAAAAGAAAAACGAGCCGCTGAATTGGTTGTTGCCAACAAAGAACTTGCTTTTCAAAACGAGGAAAAAGAAAAACGAGCCGCAGAGTTGGTCATTGCCAATAAGGAACTTGCTTTTCAAAACGATAAAAAAGAAAAACGAGCCGCTGAATTGGTTGTTGCCAATAAAGAACTTGCTTTTCAAAACGAGGAAAAAGAAAAACGAGCCGCCGAATTGGTCATCGCAAACAAAGAACTTGCTTTTCAAAACGATATAAAAGAAAAACGCGCGGCAGAATTAGTCATCGCTAATAAGGAACTTGCTTTTCAAAACAATATAAAAGAAAAACGCGCTGCAGAATTGGTCATCGCCAACAAAGAACTGGCCTTTCAAAATGAAGAGAAAGGGAAAAGGGTAATCGAATTAAAAATAGCAGACAAAGAACTCATTTTCCAAGCCAGGGAGAAACAAAAACTGGAAATTGCAAACGTTGAACTTGAGGCCATAAGCAATTCTTTAAAAATAGCATCACAATATGCCCGAAGCATTATTGAAGCAAGTTTAGACCCCCTATTTGCAATTAATTCCATAGGAAAAATATTAGATGTAAATGAGGCTACACTCAACGCATTAGAAAAGAAAAGAGAAAAAATTACAGGCTCCGACTTCTTTTATTATTTTACTGAACCAGAAAAAGCAAAAAAAGCATATCAAAAAATATTTGAATTAGGTTTTATTACCGACTATCCGCTTACCATTAAGGATGGTAAATACACCGATGTTTTATGCAATGGATCATGTTACAAAGATGAGGAAGGAAAGGTTATAGGTGCAGTAATAGTTGCCCGGGATATAACTGAACAGAAAAGAATTGAAACTGAATTAACTGAGGCAAAAGTATTTGCTGAATTTGCCACCAGTATTGCCGAAGACGCAAAAATCAAAGCAGAGAGTGCAACACTCAGGGCTGAAAATGCAGTTAAAGCAAAACAGCAATTTTTATCCAACATGAGCCACGAGATCCGAACGCCAATGAACGCTATTATTGGGTTCACTAAAGTGTTGCTTAAAACCGATTTAACTCCTAAACAAAAGGAATACCTTACAGCAATAAAGTTGAGTGGCGATTCATTAATTGTACTTATTAACGACATACTCGATTTGGCAAAAGTAGATGCCGGAAAAATGGTATTTGAACAAACACCTTTCAAAATGGCCATGTCAATAGCGGCCATGCTCCATCTGTTTGAACCAAAAATTCAGGAAAAAAACTTAGCACTCATTAAAGAGTACGATTCACGAATTCCGGATGTTCTCATTGGCGACCCGGTTCGATTACATCAAATTATCCTCAACCTGCTGAGCAATGCCGTTAAATTCACTTCTCAAGGGAGCATTACGGTTAGTGTTCGTTTAATTGAAGAGGATGAGGAAAAAGTAAACATTGAGTTTGCCGTTTCGGACACTGGAATTGGAATTGCAGAAGATAAGTTGGAACAGATTTTTGAAAACTTCCAGCAAGCATATAGTGGTACTTCGAGGTTATATGGCGGAACCGGTTTAGGACTCGCCATTGTGAAGCAACTTATTGAGCCACAGGGCGGTTCTATTCAAGTTGAAAGTAAAATATATGAGGGCTCCACTTTCAGTTTCCGCTTAAGTTTTGAAAAAACAAGTGCCGATGCTGAATATGAAGCTGAATTTATAGAATTGGATTTGGACGTAAGAGGCCTCAAAATATTGGTTGTTGAAGACATTGCGCTTAACCAATTGTTAATGAAAACTGTTTTAGAGGATTTTGGATTTACTTGCGAATTAGCGGCAAACGGAAGAATTGCCATCGAAATGCTTAAAACCAGAACCTACGATATCATTCTAATGGATCTGCAAATGCCCGAAATGAATGGCTTTAAAGCTACTGAGCACATCAGAAATGTAATGAATTCTGAAGTTCCGATTATTGCCTTAACTGCCGATGTTACCACTGTTGACCTTGCAAAATGTAAGGCAGCAGGTATGAACGATTACATTGCTAAACCCGTTGACGAAAAATTATTATACGGAAAAATTGTTGGCTTATATAAAAAATCGCAGCAATTTGACGAGGATAAACAAATAGAAATAAGCAGAAACAAAAAACTTAAATGTATCGACCTCGATTATTTAATGCACCGTACAAAATCAGATCCTGGATTGATGATGCAGATGATTTCACTTTATTTGGAACAGACACCTCCATTAATCAAGGACATGAAAAAAAGCCTTTTAGATAATGATTGGAACTTATTGTATGCATCTGCACATAAAATAATACCATCATTCAACATTATGGGAATTGACCACGATTTTGAAAATATGGCGAAACAGGTACAGGAATATGCAAGCAAACAGCTGAAAGCTGAGGAGATACCCGAATTAGTTTTCCAGATCGAAACCGTTTGCAAACAAGCATGTGTAGAATTAGAATTGGAATACAATGCAATTAAAAAAACACTAAATGAATAAAGACACTAAAACAAAGCTCTTTTTGGTTGACGACGATGCCCTATTCCTGAAATTACTCGAAATAGAATTTCTTCAACATGCCGATTTTGAAATAGAAACTTATTTAACGGGTGAACTTTGTTTGGCCAATTTATCGCACAACCCCGATATAATAGTTTTAGATTATTTTCTCAATGGCATTGATCAGGAAGCCATGAACGGAATCGAAGTCCTCGATAAAATTCTAACTATCAATTCAGATATTCCTGTGGTAATGCTTTCAAGTCAAGATAAAATTGATGTTGCCATCGACTGTATGCACCACAAAGCAGTCGATTATGTGGTAAAAAGCGAAACAGCTTTCATCAGGTTGCAAAAGATAATCGCCTCAATAATGGATCGCAAAAAGTTGGAAAAAACCTTGAACTGGTACATGGATCGGATATAGAAAGTTTTAATAAAACAAGCCCAAAATAAGATTTATTTACACGAAAAACATCAAAGAGTATGGTTGTGGGATAATGAGAAAACATTTTTATTAAAATCGAATCATTGTTGTCTGGTAAAATAAGATTAATAAGGCTTTTATCACACCCAACGGTTAGCAGGTCGAAATAGTTGGGGATTACGTCCGTCAGTTGACGGATGTCCAGTTACACTGAACTTGGCGCACGGCAGAATACTCAAACAACAACTTAAATTCCAATGCTTTACACCGTGTACTAGCCACAGTACTTTAATTCAAATAATGTTTTTATCGTATTCATTGGCAAAAACATTTTCTCGCTGTCAGAAAATTTAATAAAACCATATTTATCATATAATCGTTCGGCACTTTCGTTAATTGTGTCAACTACAACTGCAAATGAACCAATACTTTTAGAAGTCTCGGAACTTCGTTTCAGGGCATCAATTAGTAATAGTTTTCCAACTCCCAGTTTTTGAAATCTAGTGTCGATAGCTAATCGTCCAAATAAAGTGGTGGGTATATATTTATACGAATTAGGTAATTTCATATGAAATTCGGCAGGGATAAACTATTTTTAGCTAAAGTGTAATAAACCTTTAATAAATCCATTTTTGGGTCGTTCAGTACAAGACAGGCGGTCAATTTTCTTTTAATGTCTTGATTTACTTGTTTATGTAAATAATCATCAAGCATTTCATTTCCACAAGAAAACTCCATTTTTCTATGAGTCGAATTTAAACTTTCTATTAGCTCATTCATTTAGATAAAAGAGCATTGTATTCACTTACGGCATTAATAAGGTCTTTATTTACTTTCAGTGAGGATGTTAAGCACTTTTTTAGCGTTTTTTATATGAAAGGTCAGGTGAATTTTGTGAAACATGAATACGAGTAGTGTGAATTATGCAACACTTTCTAAAAAGTATGTAACAATAATTCATTCCAGAATACTCAACTTTGAATTATATTTCATCAAAATCTTTCATTCAACCAAACGAGCATAGCCTGCTCCAAAAATTGGGGAATGGAACAATTTAAACAGCTTTGTTAAAACAGTTGTTGTTATAAATTTTGCTTCAGCAATAATGAAAGAATATGGGTTGGAGAAATAATTTTGAGCTAACGATTATATAAGATAAAAAATAAATTCATGGAAAATATAGCAAGCGGATACTGGAGCGAGAAGAAAGAAAAAATCAAACAAAAATATCCATTCATCACCGATGATGATTTATTTCTTTATGAAGGTAAGGAAAAGGAAATGATTGAAAAGCTGGAATACAAGCTTGGAATATCTAAACTGGATTTGATTACTCTTATTGAAAGGCTATAATTTATAAATCACATCGTTAACAACTTCAAATAATGATATAGGTGTGAATAATGTAATTCTTACTTTAAAGAATGTAACGTTTTTGGGATTATAAAACGCCTACTTTGTATTGTAAAAACTCATTCATAATTAAACAACAAAATGAAAGCAAAAAAAATAACTTCAACGTTGAAAAGTGTTCTTATAGGCACAACTACACTCATACTCATTCTTTTCTTATCTTCGTGTACCCCCCGAATACCATTTAATCCATCATCTGTTGTTCCGGCAGCTGAAGGTTACGTTAAAATAAAAACGGATAAAAACTTGAACTATCAAATTCAAATTAACGTATCAAATTTAGCAGATGTATACAGGCTGAAACCCAGAGCGTATACCTATGTTGCATGGATTGTAACAGAACAAGACAGTCTTAAAAATATTGGAGGTTTAATTACTTCAAACAATCTTAGCGTGGTTCTCAAAACGGTATCGTCGTTTAAGCCCGTTCAAGTTATGATAACTGCCGAAGAGGATGCTGAAGTTCAAAATCCGATGGGAGAGATTGTATTGACTACTGAAATTTTTTAGAATTAACTTCTCTTTTATCCCATTTAAGTTAAATATTGTATTCACTCAAAAAAAATAAGCAATGACAAAAATATTGATTGCACTGGATTACGATCCTACAGCACAAAAAGTAGCTGAGGTGGGGTTTTTAATGGCCAAATCAATGGCGGCTGAGGTCTTCTTATTGCATGTTATTACCGATCCTACTTTCTATACCTCAATCGAATATTCCCCAATAATGGGGTTAGCAGGATACATGGAAACCAGCCAGTTACAATTAAATAATTCAGATGGTCTCCAAAAGGCGGCTCAATACTTTTTAGATAAAACAAAGCTCCACCTTGGCAATAAAACTATTCAAACAGTGATTAAGGAGGGCGACATTGCCGAATCGATTTTAGCTGCTGCAAAAGAGCTTAATGTCGATATAATTGTAACCGGCACACACAGCAAACGTTGGTTAGAAAATATCGTTATGGGAAGTGTTGCCGAAAAAGTTTTACATCATTCAACAATCCCCCTTTTAATCATTCCAACAAAGACCACAACAGTTGACACAAAATAGAATGAAGAAAAATAAATTATTCTCGAAGATTATGTCTGGACTTACAAAAATAAAAAAAGCGATGGTTATGTTTCCAATTAAAAAGGAAAGTGCAACTGGCGATTTGTCTAATAAAAAGGATTTCGAATTTGTATTCCCAGGGGGATATAGCGAAGAGAGAACCAAGGAAGAAATTCAAAAACAGGATAAGCCCCTCAACAAATTCGGAAAAGCACAAACTGATAATCCTAAGGTAATTGAGCAGTTTGAGCACGATTGCTCCTTGAATCAGGATCATAAAAAAAATAAGAGTAATCCGGTTAAAAAAAATAATATTTAATAATTTGTTCTAAAAAAGACAATATCACATCAATTTTAGATATATTTTGTTGACTATTGTGAAAGTTTGTATAATAGGAACCAAAATGAACAAAACAAAATCAGTGATGCGGAAATTAATACGAATAATTATTTGGCTTGCGCTGAGTTTGATTCTGCTAATACTCACTATTGTTGCACTCGTTCAAGTTCCAACTATCCAAACAAAAATTGTACAATACGCCACCTCATTTATCAGTAATAAAACCCACACCAAAGTTGAGCTGAAAAAACTCAGCATTTCGTTTCCAAAATCGGTTGTTATCGAAGGACTTTACCTCGAAGACACACACAGCGACACCTTACTTTATGCCCGAAAAGTGGTTGTGAATATTGCATTGATCGACTTAATCTCGAATAAAATTACCGTCAATTCGTTCTCCTTAAACGATGCAGTACTAAACTTTTGCAGTACCAAAACAAATCCCGAATTCAACTACGAATTTCTCACAACTGCTTTTGCCGATACAAGCATCCAAGCACCAATCGATACCCTTTCGTCATCAAAGTGGGTTTTCAATCTCGATAAATTAAACCTTCGAAACTTTAGGTTTAAATACAACGATTTTTATGCAGGGATGAATGTGTTTGTATCAATTGAGAATTCAAACTTAAGCGTTGATGTGCTTGATTTGGGCAAATTGAATTTTGTGTTTGATAAAGTATTAATAGAAGGCATGAACGCCCAAATTGGGCAAGTTGAAACTACAAACTTGTCAGCAAAAAATCCAGATAACGTATTGCCCACAATATCAGCCAAAACACTCAATATCAACAATTCAATTGTCAGCTACATCGATTCGGTTGGTAAAATATCTGTTCATGCTGACCTCCAGCGTTGCAAACTGAAAGATGCTGACATTGAACTGGATGCAGAGCTTATAAAACTAAATGACATCTTCCTCTCGGAAAGCAAAATTCGCTTTCATAATTTTATCGATATTTTAGCTGCCGACAGTCTGCGTGTAAATTCCGATTCCTTAACAGGAAATAATTGGCAAATTACTGTAGATAACTTATTATTCGAAAACAGCGCGTTTAACTATAAAGTGGGTAATAAGCCGGCATTAAAAAATGAGTTCGATGCTGAGAATCTCGATTTCACTCAAATGAATTTAAAAGCAAGCGACTTCTATTACGCTTTGGATTTGACAAAAATTTCAGTTAAAAAATTAAGTGCCATCAATCAAAATAGCTTTATAA
Source organism: Prolixibacteraceae bacterium (assembly GCA_035271585.1). Classification (GTDB taxonomy): domain Bacteria; phylum Bacteroidota; class Bacteroidia; order Bacteroidales; family Prolixibacteraceae; genus Roseimarinus. Next base: position 6,811 of record DATERL010000071.1, on the reverse strand, counting down.
TTAATAATCTGGCAACCGATTTCAGCATGGATGAGCACGCTATTGCCACTAAAAACTTAAAACTCACCACTCCATTTTCAAGTTTCGATGCCGATTTTAAGATTCAATACACTTCGTTAGATGAATTTACTACAGGCCTTCAATTCACAAATCTGGATTTGAACATGCGCAATGTGACCTTTAAAAGTCACGACGTGCTTTATTTTAGCCCCAGCTTAATTGCTCAACCATTCTTTAAAAACAAAACCAACTCCACCACCATCAAGGGAGAAATAAATGGCCCACTGAACAACCTCACAGGCAAACAACTAACAATAAAAACCGGAGAAAGCACCTTGCTCGAAACCGATTTCAACATCAAGGGTTTGCCCGATATCGAAACAGCAACATTCAATTTTCCCGATCTTAAAATACATTCCATCAAAAAGGATATGGTGATGATGGCAGGTCCGTCAATTCCTGAAACCATTGAACTCCCCAACGATATTCGTTTACAACTGGCTTTTAATGGAATGATGAAATCGTTTGAAACAACAGCCACTATGCACAGTAGTTTTGGCGGAGTAAATCTAACGGCAGTGGTCGATTCAGCAGAAAACTTCAGTGCAAAAGTAAGTCTATCAAAGTTGGATTTGGGGCAATTACTTAACGACACACTTTTTTATGGCCCAGTATCGTTAACTGCCGAAGCGGTTGGCAAGGGTTTAGATTTGGAGACAATTACAGCGCAGATAAAAGCCGAAGCAAGCCAAATCTATCTCAATCAATACAACTATCAAAACCTTACATTGAACGGCACTATTGCTGGCAAACAATTCGAAGGCAGCATAAAGCTGAACGATGAAAATGCCGTTTTCGACTTCGATGGTTTGGTCAACTTAAATCAGGGTCAAGAACAATACAAATTCCGCCTAAATATGGAAGGAATTGATCTTCAAAAGCTTCATTTTGTCGATAGTGATGTGCGCATGGCTTTTGTTGCAGATGCCGATTTTAAAGGAAGTGGCCTAGATAATTTGAATGGCACAGCTACAGTTAACAACATTACCGTTGTTAGCGACAACAAAACCTATCAACTCGATTCGTTTAATATTGCTTCGGTAAACGGACTCAATCAAAGCGAATTCAATATCAGCAGCCCATTAATAGACATGAAATACTTGGGAACTGTTTCGCCTGCTGCACTTCCCGCTGTTCTTAATCAATTTATAAATAACTATTTTCCTGTTTTCGACTCATTACCACAATTAAGCACAAGCAAAAAAGCGACATTCAGTTTTGAGATGCAACTGCATAATCATCCGCTACTTTCGAAAGTATTATTACCTGGCTTAAATGAATTCATTCCAGAAATTATTACAGGTAGTTTCGACAGTGAAAAAAACGACCTTAAACTAAATGCTACGATCAAAAGAATAGTTTATGGAACCACCGAAATGAATGATGTTGTACTGAATGCTTATTCAGATAACACAGCCTTGAATTTTAAAATTTCGGGTGCAAATATTGCTAATGCCCAAATTGGCTTGGATAATCTTATTATTGAGGGTAAAGTGGCCGATAATACCATTACCAATTCCATTTCATCGATTGACAACAAACAATACAAAAAGTTGTTGATCAAATCGAAAATATCCAAACAAGAAGCCAATTACAAACTCATGATCGACCCAGCCAATTTTTACCTCATGAATAAACGCTGGGACATTATGGCCGATAATTACATCGAATTAAGTAAAGATGGATTTTTGATTCACAACTTATTCCTGAATAATGCCGAAAGCCAGTTAAAAATCGAATCGGTGAACAATAAATTCAATGACGACCTGAGCATCGTTCTTCGTAATTTTAAACTCAACGATTTGTTAGGTGTAATTGCTAAAGATACTGCGCTAGTAAGTGGAACAACAGATGGAAACATATTGATGAAGCGGGTGAATGACAGTTATGGTATGATCGCAGATGTTTCGGTTCAGGATCTTTCCATTCGAGCAATCCCCATTGGCGCTTTAACGCTTCAGGTTGAAAATGCAAAAAACGATCAATTTAACATTGATCTAAATTTGTCGGGTGTCGACAATAAGCTCCAAGCCAATGGCTATTTCATCCCCAACGGAGGTGCCAAATCTATCAATATAAAAGCGGCCATTGAATCGCTTTCGATGAAGACGGTTGAAGCCTTTTCGATGGGGCAAATCTCCGAAGCATCGGGAATGCTCACTGGCGATTTTTTGGTGAATGGAAGTACCGATTCACCTGATATTACCGGACAACTTGTGTTTACTAACGCCTTCATTAAACCGGCTTTGTTGAATAACCGCATCGAATTAAAGCATGAAACAATTCAACTAAAAACCGATGGACTTTACTTCAATAATTTCACGTTTTTAGATACTAAAAAGAACACGGCCATTATTAATGGAGCGGTTAAAATGAATAAATTTAGTGACTTTAATTTTGCATTTACAGTAACAGCCAATGATTTTTTACTTCTCAATACTGCAAAAAAAGACAGTAAAGAGTTCTTCGGACAATTGATAGTCGATAGTAAAATTAATGTTTCGGGGCCAATAACATTGCCAGTTATAAAAGCCCAATTAAAAATGAAAAAAGGATCAAATTTCACTTTCATCGTTCCCGAAGAGCACTTGACCACAGATAAGGGGGAAGATGTGGTAGAATTTGAGACCAAGGTTAATCTGAATTCTATTTTATATCGCGGTTATTCAAATACAACGAATAAATCAAATTTAGCCGGATTTGATGTTGCTGCTATTATCGAAATTGACAAAGAGGTAAAACTTTGCCTGTTAATGGATCCAACATCCTCCGACTCGTTAGTGGTTAAAGGTGAAGCTACTTTGAGTTTTACTATGGATAAAGGCGGCAACATGAGCCTAACCGGAGCCTATAATTTAAATGATGGCGCTTATCTGGTTTCGTTGGAATCGATCATTAAAAAACAGTTCGTTATCAATTCTGGAAGTACAATTATATGGAACGGCGATCCGCTTGATGCCAACATCTCAATAACTGCAGAATATTTGGTTCGGGCTTCGCCATACGACCTTGTGGCAAACCAGTTGTATGGAATGAGTGAATTGGATCAGGGGCAGTATAAACAGCGCTACCCGTTTATTGTATTACTTAAATTACAAGGGAAAATTTTGCAACCCGAAATTAGCTTCGAAATACAATTGCCCCCCGAGCAAAAAGGAATTCTTGGCGGATCGGTAAATCAAAAACTAAGCCTGTTAAACGAAGATCCTTCGACCTTGAATAAGCAAGTTTTTTCCTTATTGGTTTTGGGGAGGTTTGTTCAAGAGAATCCCTTTCAAGCCGAAATGGGAGGCACCTCAACTTTGGTTCGTTCAACAGTGGGTAAACTGCTGTCAGCTCAATTAAATCAATTAAGTTCGAAGATCGTTCCTGGGGTCGACCTCAATTTCGATATCCAATCGTACGACGATTACCAAACTGGTAAAGCCCAAGGCCGAACACAGGTTGAAATTGGCTTAAAGAAACAACTTTTTAACGAACGCATGTCCATAGAGCTTGGTGGAACTGTTGATGTTGAAGGTGATAAGGCGAAACAAAATTCGGCCAGCGATATAACTAGCGATGTTACTGTGGAATATAAATTGAATAAAGAAGGTAGTCTTAGGATGAAAGGATTCCGTCATAATCAATACGAAGGAGCCATTGAAGGTCAATTGGTTGAAACCGGAGTTGGTTTGGTATACGTAAAAGATTTTAACCATTGGCGACGATTTTTCGGAATAAGGCGCAAAAAGAAGGATACTCAATAGAAGTGCGATTTATGGCCAGAATGTTGTTTTAACAACAAAGATAGATATTTGTTAGTATTTTATTTTAAGCACTTTAATGTCGTTTTTGTAAGTTTTTTGAACAATATTTTGATGAAATTTAAATTGCCGCCATATTTATGAGGTGAACGAAGTAAGTTTAACAAATAAAGCTTTAGCAAAATTATTTAACCAATTGGGCTAAAGCCAATAAGAGTTTTATTCTATCAACCTCCCCATAAATGGGTAGGCAATTCATCGTTAGAATACAACATAATACTATTACTTTAATATTTATGATTAACTGTAAAAAAATAATTCCGATTATAGGCTGCCTCCTTTTAGCAGCATGCAGCGGAACAAGGCATTTGCCTGCTGGCGAGAAGCTTTATGTTGGTGCCAAAATAAAAACCGAATCAGCAGAAAACACAGCCGATCGTGCCATTAAAAAAACGGCCGAAAAGGCACTTCGTCCACAACCCAATACCTCCTATTTTGGCATGCGTCCGCGACTAATGCTGTATATTGGTGTTGGCGAAAATCCAGCTACCAAATTAAACAAATGGCTGAAGAAAAAGGGCGAAGCCCCTGTACTTATGAGCAGTGTGAAGCCAGGTGCTACAGCGGCAATCATCGATGCTAAGCTTTTCAATATTGGCGTTTTTAACAGTTATACCGAACCTGAGGTTGTCGAAAGAAAGCGTACCGGCAAAGTAATTTACACCAGTCATATTCATCAACCTTTTACCATTAAAGAACTGATAAACGCTATTTCCGAAGATAGTATAAGTAAGGTGATTAGTGCCAGTAAAGAAAAATCATTAATAAAAGCGGGTGATAAATATAATCTCGAGCAAATAAAAAATGAACGAATACGAATTGATGCTTTCCTAAAAAACAAAGGCTACTTCTACTTTAGTCCCGATTACTTGCTGTTTAAAGCCGATACTTCAAGCGCAGATCACAGCATGACTTTAAAACTTACCTTAAAAGACAGCATTCCGCCAAATGCTTTAAAAGTATATCGAATCAACAATGTTGTTGTTGACCAAAACTTTACATTGAATGAGCGGCATTCGCAAATGTTAAACGACTCGGTACTTTTTGAAAATATCGTCTTTATGGGTAATAAGGAAAGGATGAAGATGAGGCCAAAAGTGATTTCACGATCGGTTTTCTTACGAAAAGGAGAAGTTTTTTCCCGCTTAAACTACACCAAAACGCTGAACCGTTTAATGTCGATGGGCAATTTTAAATTGGTACAGATAAATTTCTCCGAAACCGAAAACCCTGATACTGATTTATTGGATGTAGGCATTTTGATAACTCCACTAACCAAATACACCTTTAGGGCCGAGATGGACGTGGTGTCGAAATCAAATAATTACTCCGGACCGAGAATGAATTTAAGTATCCTGAACAGGAATACCTTTAAGGGTGGAGAGTTGCTTAAATTAAACATGGCCGGATCGTACGAAGCACAGTTTGGAGGAAAAGATAAAAATTTGTACTCCTATTCTTATAACCCTCAGTTGGAGTTAACGTTTCCGCACTTTATTGTTCCTTTTAAACTTAAAGAATTGAATAGCATATATATTCCTAAAACCAGTTTTTTGCTCTCCTATAACTATTTGAAAAAGGTTAATTATTTCGACATGCGTACTTTCAAATTTGTTTATGGCTATAAATGGAAAGGAAACAGCAAGCAAGGGAACGAACTGAATCCGATTGATATAAGTTATTCATCGATCAGAAATCAATCAAAAGAATTTACCGATTTATTAGACGCTAATCCTTTTTTGAAAAAGAGTTACGAAGAGCAATTTATTGCTGGAGCCAGCTATTCGTTTACTTACAATGAGCAAATCGTAATCGGTAAAAAGTTCCAATCGTATGTTCATTTTAACACCGAAACTGCTGGTAATGTATTATGGCTGGCAAGTGCTATTGGCGGTCAATCGGGCTCAGCCGATAATCAGGCAAAGGTGGCCGGCTCGGTTTATTCGCAATTTGTAAAAATGAGTATCGACAGTCGATTCTATTATAACCTTCCAAGCAAAAACAAGTTAGCCTTGCGCATATTTACAGGCGTTGGTCAACCCTATGGAAATTCTTCGGTATTGCCTTATACCAAGCAGTTTTTCAGCGGTGGGCCAAGTAGTATACGCGCATTTCAAATCAATTCGTTGGGGCCGGGCAACTATTTTCAAGACACTAATCGCAAGGGCTTTTTGCAAATGGGTGGCGATGTTAAGTTAGAAATGAATGCAGAATACCGTTTTACCTTTTACAAATTTTTAAAGGGTGCTTTATTTGTAGATGCTGGAAATGTATGGCTGTTAAAATCAAATTCAACCACGGCAGGAACTCCATTCTCTTTTTCTGGATTTGCCGATCAAGTAGCCGTGGGAACAGGCTTCGGTTTGCGATTGGATGTATCTTTCTTCATTCTTCGATTCGATTTAGCCATACCATTGCGCAAACCCTGGATTGAGGAGAATAACCATTGGGTGACCAATCAAATTGATTTTGGCAACGCTGCATGGCGAAACAACAATTTAATATTGAATGTGGCCATTGGATATCCATTTTAATACCACTAAAAACACAAGATTTATCTCCGCTGGTCTGGTTTCCTCCCGCTGGTCTGGATTTGCAATCCAGACCCCTAGGTTGTTAATAATGTACTTGAAATAGAGCGAATGTATCATCTTCGCCTTTCCTTAAGTAGATTATTTTAATCTGCGAAAACACCTTTTGGCAAATATTTTTTTTACCGTTGAGAAGATAGTATGGAAGATTCTGAATATAAATCCGAATCAGCAGGTTTTTTCGTTTTCCCATCATTCCAACATCCCATAAATGGCGTAATGGACATTTTTCAGGCTATTTATTAGACATTTTGCTTTAATGGACATTTTTCAGGCTATTTATTTTTAGTGTTTTTCGTATTCTATTTTATTAAACTCGATATTTGAAAAGTCAAGTAAGCGGAATCAGGCTCT
>DATERL010000070.1:0-5658 GCA_035271585.1 Prolixibacteraceae bacterium | reverse complement strand
ATTTAGCTGTTCGCCGCTATTTACCAATTTAAGGTTTTCTTGATCAGTAAAAATGATCATATTTATATCTTCGCGACTCATTAAATTTGGCTGTTCCGACGAGGCGAAGAGTTCTTTACCATCGAGGTATTTTATTTTTGGCTTGTTGTTGCAAACAATTGCTTTGGTAGCCTGTAATATAAGTAGGTGGTTGTAAGCTTTGCTCAGCAGGGCAATTTCGGTGCCTGTTTTTCCCGAGAGGTAAATTCCGGCTTCATCAATAAAATTAACAATTGTTTCGTCGTTATAATCCATTTGGGCAATGGCCATGTTGGCATTGTTCAGTATAGCCCCAAAGTCGGCTGGTTCAATTATATCGGCACTTTGCAAGGCGTTTAAAGCCAATAGCAGATCGGCACGTGATTGCCCTATGCTTTTCTGATATTGTTTTAAGTTGTTTATTATTGTCGAATTCACGTTTTTGAAATCGGACAAGTTTTCGGATGCTTTTATGGCCACTTCAAGTGCGGTGGTTAATTCGGCCGCTGTGCCGTAATGGAACGAATAAAAATCGGCATAAGCTTTTTGGCGATCTTTATCGCTTAACAAATCGGCTCGTAGTTGAATGTCTTCATCACTAAGATTTACGTTACGGTAATTGTTTACTTTACCTATGGTTCCGCTCACATCTTTTTTGTTTACTATGGGGTACTCAACCGAGATGCCAATTGCAAATCCAATAACCAATGCGGCTATTGCTGTTGCTGCTGTGTAAATTCCTCTTGTTCGTTTCATCTTGTTTTTTATTTAAGTGTTCAATATCGTACAAGTATTAAATATATGCGTTACGAAAACTGTAATAATTCAAAAAAATCTTTTGTTTGTTTTAAGTATTGTTAATAGATGATAAAGTTGGATGTTGATACCAAAATAATTAATCCAAGTTTACCTGCATTATGATTTCATTGTCGCGCATGAAAACCAAATGAATTGAGTTGTTGTTTAACGTGTTTATCTCGAAGGTAGTAGTGCCTTTGCAAGCATATTGCAGTGCGTTTTCTTCGGTTTCGGTTTTCAAAAAGTTGAATTCGTTGTGTTGAGCCACAATGTTTTTTGGCTCAAGTTGCTGTAAGCGATCACTAATAAAGCAATTAATCAAATCGTCTGTTTTGATGTCAATAGTCGCTTTATGTCGATTGGTGTAAAAGTTATTTTGAATATGGATGGTGGTTTTTGAATCAGAGAATATTGTTTTTTGTTGCTTTGTACCCACTAATGTGCCTGCCAATTGCCGTAGGTTAGCCATTTCGTTTTGGTTATAAGCAATATAAATTGATGTGCTACCTATTATGATGCCAAAAACAAGAACGGCGGCATATTTTAGCATGCTTGAACTAAATGTTTTGATTTTCGATCTCTTAGTGGACTTATTTTTTGGTAGTTTGCCACTGTTGCCAATTTGTGCCATTACCTGTTTACTAATATCAATTTCGGCTTGCGAGCCAGCATCGGTAAGTACTGCGTTGTGCATTGCTAATTGTGCTTTGAAAAAACGCCTTGCTTTTGACGAACGATTAATTAAACTGTCGAAATCTTTCTCGTTGGCCGGTGTTAGCTTGCCGTCGATTTTGTTTTGAATCAGTAGTTTGTTTTTGTTTTTCATGTGATTCGATTTTGATGTTAATCCAAAAAAATGCCCTTCGATACCAATATGTCTTTTAATATTTTGCGCCCATCGAATAACCTCGATTTTACACGTTTTTCGTCAATGCCTTTAATCTCAGCAATTTCGGGGTACGTGTTTCCTGCGTAATATTTCAAAACAATAACCGATAAGTACTTTTCGGGCAATTGTTGCAATGCCTCGTTCAATAATTTGCTTTGATCCCTTTTCGAATCAGGCTCTGAGTCCGATGCCATTTCTTTGAGCTGTTCAATGGGCGTGAAAATTTTGTTTTGTTTCACGTACATCAGTGCGCTGTTGATGGCAATTCGGTAAATCCAGCTAAAAAATTTATAGTCGGGCTTGTATTGCTTTATCGATTCGTAAGCTTTTACAAAAACCACTTGTGTAACTTCTTTTGCATTTTCGGTATCGCCGGTAATTTTCAATATTATCCTATAAACTGCTTGCTGATATTTTTTCACCAATAACTCGTATTGATTAATATCACCGGCAATTATTTTTGCAACAATTCTCTTGTCCTCCTCCATTGACTTCAATTTGTGTCGTTCAAAGGATCAATTTGTATTAAGTATGATCCCTGATTTTAAAAGTTGGTTTTTTTTATTGAATATTATTTATTCCAGCGATTTTAATTTCCACAAATCGCGGTAATTCATACGTATTAATGGTGAAAGGGTAAGTATTCCTGTTTTTCCTATTTGCTTTTTCAACTGAAACAATTCTGTGAGTTTATCGTCGATATCGTTTTCCTTAATAGGATCAAGTCCACATTCTTTGAGCATCATGTTCCGTTTTGCTTTTACCGATAAATCGAGGTATAGGCTGATAAAACAATACATATCGACCAGCACTTCGGGCGAAAATTTGCTTTTGAGCGATGCCAAATAAATGCCCGAGCGAGTAGTAATAAACTGCCCTTTGTTGATCATTTTTAGCAACTCAATTTCGCTGGCAAACTCAATCTCGAGCCAGTTTTGCAATTGTTTTTCGTTGTAATTAAAAATGGAAATAAACAATAGCGGGAGTACAATCACTATACCCGCAGTTTGTATTATAGGGCTGAGGTAGAAGTGATTGAATAGGGCGTGAATTAGATAAGCAGCCATAGTGGCCGGAATAAAATATAAAATCAGTGATGCTTCGCGGCTTTTAGCACCAATAAGGATAAGTGCAAAAAGAGCAGTACATCCACCATGCATTACCGAAGTGCCCAAGCCGCGAATAATCCAAATTAACAGGTTGGGATCGTTTGTGGTGTAGAGGTAAAATAGGTTTTCGGTTAGTGCAAACCCTGCTCCTGCAGCAAACCCATAAACTACGGCATCAATCATAAAACCAATTCGTTTCTTTTTTAAAAGGAAAATGATGCCTGCTATTTTGAGTAATTCTTCGATGGCGGGCGAGAAGTAGAGTGATAAGGTTTCGAACGAAAGGTTGAAGAGTTGTACGATTCCAGTATTGACAAAATAAGCAAACAAAGCGCTAATTATGCCCCAGGTGATACAAAGCAACAGTGTTTTTTTGACCACCAGCTTGAAACTGTCGAGTGCAAAAAGGAAAAGTAGAAATAGAATTACCGGTAATAGTGCTAAAGCTGCATTCATCGATACATGTTTTGAAGAAGCAAGCAATTTAGTTTTTTATTGAATACAAAAAAAGGGTAGGGTTAGATTTGGTGTGGATGATAATAGTAACCATTGTTGTTCGATAAAATAATAAAACAGATTGTTTCACCGCCTATTAAGCTCTTAAGAAAACTCAAGAAACGCTTGTGTTTGCGAATCGCCGGTTGACCATGTCGCAATTTCTAGTTTTTACCAGACAACATTGTATTAAAAATCAGTGTTACGCTTTAATCATTGGTAATATTTTTTCGAGCAGCACAGCTAACGATTGTTCAATGGTTTGAGTGGTGGTGTCGATAATTAGGTCTGAATTGGCAGGGGTTTCGAATGGAGCACTAATTCCGGTAAAATCGAGAATTTCGCCTTTGCGGGCTTTAGCATAAAGCCCTTTTGTGTCACGCTCTTCGCAGGTTTCGAGCGGGGTACTCAGGTAAATTTCGTAAAAATCGTCAGCACCAACTATGTCGCTCACAATGCTTCGTATGCGCTCGGTGGGGCTCACAAATGCGCAAAGTGTAATTACTCCACAATTGATAAATAACTTAGCGATTTCGGCAATACGCCGAATGTTCTCTCGCCTGTCCGATGGCGAAAAACCAAGGTTACTGTTAATTCCCATGCGGATATTATCGCCATCGAGTACTTGGGTGAGGAAGCCCATTTTGAACAATTCTTTTTCTAAAGTTGAAGCCAGGGTCGTTTTTCCCGAGCCCGAAAGGCCGGTAAACCAGATCACCTTCGCTTTTTGGTGGAGCTTTTCCTCTTTGATTTCGCGCGAAATAATTTGTTCAAAAACAGGATAGATATGATTCATTACTAGGAAACTTTTGTTTGTGATTAAATATACAGTTTTTCGCTTTTGTTGCTTATGGCAAAAATAGTAATTGGGGCTTATTATTAATGGTTAACTGCCTATAAAATGAATAATTTTTCCTTTCATTCAGTATAATGAGTTATTAGCCTTATTGTTGGAGAGGTAAAAAACGTGTTTTTCTCATGTTGGTTTATCCGAACCCAAGCAATGGACAGTTCATCCTATTGCTGAACAACTTCGAAGGAGTTACTCGTTTTTTTATGTATAACGCTATGGCGCAGAAGGTTTACGATGTAAGCATTAGCGATGAAAAGCATTTTGTTGAATTACCCAATGTCCATAGGGGAATCTACTTTGTGAAAGCCATTAATAAGCAAAAACAGTTCGGTCAGAAAATTGTGATTTGGTAGGGTAGTTTTTTTTATTTTTTGAGATTTATTCAGGTTTTAAATGTGTATTTTTATTGTGTTTTTTATTTTGTTGTAGTCGGTTTTGTTTGATTAATCGTGAAATTTTGATTTACTACCCCTCCTCCATTCTCAGAAACAAACAAAATAATTGTGCGATTTTTTTTCATGTGTTAATCAACATTGAGAGAGAATTATTATTTAGGATTTTGATGCAAGCTGCTGTAAACGTGCAAAATAAGTTTTTAAGCTAGTGCAAATGGAATAGGCCTTAAAGCGAATTAAACAAGGGGGAGTTATTATATAAAATCACAAAAAATGAGGACTAAGAAATTATTATTTTTACTAATTATTTTACTTATTAGTAATGGAATCGCTTTCGCAATTGATGATTCTTCGAATCAAAAAATGAAAATCACAAAACGCGTATTAAGCGATGATGAGTTTCTTGAATTAAAATCAAAAATGGGGGCGTATGAGGAAGGCGTTAATTATAATGTGAAGATTAATGGATTTGGAACCGGTTTAATTCCGCCTAAACCCGAACAATTGGCACGAATGAAAACGGAGGCCATTATGGTTGACAACATGTTATTTGATAGTGAAGATATACCTATTAGTCACGATAATTCTGCTACAAAATGGTTTCCTCCAATAGGGCATCAGGGTAGTGAAGGCTCATGTGTTGCTTGGGCTGCGGGTTATTATAACAAAACATTTCAGGAAGCTATGGAACACGATTGGGATTTATCGGCCTGCGCATGGGAAAATGGTTGGACAGGTTATCCTTCTGCTGCCTATCAAGATAAAATATTCAGTCCCGATTTTATTTATCATCAAATAAATGATGGTGTTGATGGAGGTGCTTATTATTCCGATGCCATGGATTTGCTTTACGGAGTTGGCTGCTGTACCTGGAATAAAATGCCCTACAGTATGAGTGATCATACAAGTTGGCCTTCAGAAACAGCCTGGCGGCAGGCTCCCCTGTACCGTTCGGGTACTTCCCATAATTACGTTAATGTAACGAACGATACAAATATTGGTAATTTGAAACAATTTTTAGCGAATTATAATAATGCGATTATTGCCATTGATGCTAACTATTACCCCAGTTTAACGTCGAATGATCTATGGACAAGTGAC
>DATERL010000069.1:0-27127 GCA_035271585.1 Prolixibacteraceae bacterium | reverse complement strand
GGTTTCAACAACTCCAATTTCTTCTGAGGATGCTAGTATTTCTAACTTCTCCGATAAGCTCCATCTCTTGTATTTCATTTCTCAAAGGTATTGTTTGAAATCTAGAATAACGCTCCGAACTTATTGGGGGCTAAAGTAGTTTAGTATTGAAGGTCCATTGCTGAATAAGAAAGCAAGTTTTATTTTTACCGGACGAAAAACATTAACCGAACCCTTGTTTTTAGCTATTGCTGAATTTGCCGACGATGACAATGCCATATATTATGGCTTTCATGATTTTAATGGTAAATTCTCATTTCATCCCAATGCTAAAAACAACTTCTATCTTAATTTTTATCAGGGCGACGATTATATTCACACATGGAACAGAAATTATAAAAGAACCAAAGAACGTTTTAATACAAAATATCGTTGGGGAAACTGGATGGTTTCGGGGCGATGGAACAGTTTATTAAGTCCGCGTATTATGGTTGAAAACACCGTTTCATATACACGTTACCGTTTGTTGAATTCTTCAAAATATACTGCAACCGATGACAGTATTACAACTAACTTTAAAAGTGCGAACTATTCTACCGTAGCCGATTTATCGTTTCAATCGGACTGGAAATATAAGTTGCTTAGCAACTGGTCGCTTGATGTTGGGCTAAAAGCAACATCCAATCAATTTGTTCCAACACGTACCGTAATTTCAACAAAGGAAGCTCAGGATGATTACGAAATAATGCGTCCCTATCAGATGGCCATTTATTGTTCAAATCGAATTTCAATTTTAAACCGATTCAATAGCGATATTGGTTTACGTTTGGTAAACTATCATTTGGGCGATTATAGCCATTGGGCACTGGAACCACGAGTTGATCTGAATTATTCAATTAACGTACATCATACCCTAAATTTAAGCCTGCAACGGGTAAATCAATATTCACATTTGCTATTCACTGCAGGTAATATTTTCAATAATGAAGTGTGGATTCCTGCTGGCAAAAAAATTCCTCCATCTGGTTCAAATCAGATTTCGTTTGGGTGGAAAGCCGACTTCTTTGATGGAATGCTGAATACCGAGGCCAATGTGTTTTACAAAGAATTAAGCCAGCTTGCCACCTATAAAGAAGGATATTCAGGCTTATTGGGCGACAAACATTGGCAAAACAAAATTGAAATTGGCGGACAAGGATATTCACAAGGCATTGAACTAAGCATACAAAAGGTAAAAGGCAAATGTACCGGATTTGCAGGCTATACCTATTCGCATACAACACGCCAATTCGAAACAATTTATGGTGGAAAAGAATATGTGTACGAATACGACCGACCTCATTCGTTTACATTTAACCTTAATCGAAAGCTTAACGAAAAATGGGATTTAGCACTAACTTGGGTTTATCAAACAGGATTGCCTTATACTCCGGTTGTTGGACGCCAAATAGCTAGTGTTATTGCTACAGGAGTTGGTTATACCGAAGAATTCATTTACGGCGAAAGAAACAGTTCGCGAATGAAAAATTATCATCGCTTAGATATTGGTTTTACTTACACTACACAAACGCATTGGGGCAATAAAGCCGTTTGGACATTCTCGGTTTACAATGCTTATAGCCGACATAACTCGGGTTCGAACTATTATGGCTATAACGAAAATGGATTTGTACGATACAATTCAGCGGATTACACTCCCCTAAAACAGTATCAAACCAGTTATTTTCCAATTGTACCATCGGTTTCATACAAGGTGTATTTTGGTGAACGTAAGCGCGCTGAATCACAAACGAAAAGAAAATTTGGAGCGAAATTAAAAAATCTTTTATTCTATGAATACAACTAAACAAACCTTCGTGAAGCTGGCAGCAATTTGCCTGTTGTTACTTCTACTAACAGGGGCAAAGTGTAATGCACAAGAGAAATATTCCATAAAGGATCGCTGGAATATAAAAACCAACTACTGCTTTTATCCCAATTTAGGAATGAAAGCACCTTGGGAGAGTGATCGAACAAATGTATTTCAGGCAGAGGCAAATTACGGCGTACTAAATTTTATGGAAGTTGGTCTTTATTCGGGATATGCTCAGGTGAATTCACTTTCAGGGGATACTGTCCAATTTGGGGAGCCGTTTTATCCTATAGCTAGCAATGTACCTGTGCTTTTGTATGGGGTGAACACCAATGTTCATTTATTTCCTTTTTTTGTTAAGTCCGAAAAATTCAGGATCGATTTTTATCTGTCGGGAAAATTGGGGGGCTTTTACATATATTCAAATAAAGATGCCGATTTTACTATTCCAAAAAGAGGCCATAATATTGACTATGGAATTTATTCTGGATTATCGATTTACCTAGGCGAACATTGGGGAGTTAATGGAGAATATGGTCTTGGAAAATATTGTAACAGCCGGGTAGGATTAACCTTTAAGTTTTAATTTATCAAAAAAGTTTGTTTCCTATTATTCCATCGGTCAGCTATTCGTTTAAGTTTTGACGTACAATGTTGAATAGCTTTTGCAAGCTAACAGTGCTGATGCAACAGCACTGGGTTTTGCATATAACTATCTAGTAGTTAGTCTTTGCGCTTGGTTGGGCAAATAATTTTTATTGTATGTTCTTCAACGAGCAACTGTTAATTTTTGTTTGCAATGTGTCTTGTCCATTGAATACCATAATCAATGTGGTTGTTGTAATGTACTCATCTGATAATGGCGATGAAGTGAAAAAGATTCCAATTTTTTGATCGAATTCTTTCTTTTTGTTTAATTTGATTTCACAATCGCCAATTAAACCATCGCCATAAGTCCTAAGAGATGCACTATCGCCTACAATTGTTCCTGTAATATTAACGCCCACATCTATTCCACCAATGCTGTTTTCTTCCAAGTACCATTTTTGTGTTGTCAAATTCAATGTAGTTCCATTGTCGTTACTATAATTTTCTTCGCTTTTTACACAAGTCTCCGCTTTAATGGAATCATCTTCCTTGTTACAAGAAATAAAAGCCATCAGTGCAATCAATAATAATGTGAGATTTTTCATTTGTGCTTTTTTAAGTGTTAAACAATAAATTCTCTCAAAGGATGTCGTTATTCTTAAAAAGGTTGCGTTTTGATTTGTGAACAGTTTTGTGTGTTCTGCTCACACCTGATAGCCAGTTTATTATAGCTTGCGCTTAGAGATCGTCATGTTGTTTGCAATCAATTTATTCCGTTTTTCTTAATCCGAATATCCAATAATCTAATAATCCAACGATCTATTGCTTTATGATAAACCATAAATAATACAAGGCATTTTTTATTTCGATGCAAAATAGGTTAACCTTTTGTTTCATTCGTCGATATATTTCCCGATTAGGTTTGGCTCAATTTTCTATTTTGCTACTTTTGTTTCGCTTATTTTAAATTCCTAACATTAAAGAAAAATGAACATTTCATATTCTTGGTTAAAAGAGTACATCGATATTGATTTAACGCCCGATGAGGTTGGTGAAATACTTACCCAAACCGGTCTCGAAGTAGGCGGTATTGAAGAGATTGAAACGGTGAAAGGTGGCTTAAAAGGCTTGCTTATCGGTAAAGTGGTTACTTGCGAACCACACCCCGATTCCGATCACTTGAGTAAAACAACGGTCGATGTGGGAACGGGCGAACTGCTCCCTATTGTATGTGGCGCACCTAATGTAGCTGCCGGACAAAAAGTGGTGGTTGCAACAGTAGGTACTACGTTGTACGATGGCGACAAGGAATTTAAAATCAAGAAATCGAAAATTAGGGGCGAAGCTTCCGAAGGAATGATTTGTGCCGAAGACGAAATTGGACTGGGTGTCAGTCACGACGGGATTATGGTGCTCGACCAAAATGCTGTGGTGGGAACACCTGCTGCTCAGTTTTTCAACGTTCAAAGCGATTTCCAAATCGAAATTGATCTTACCCCAAACCGTATCGATGGCGCTTCGCACATTGGTGCAGCGCGCGATTTGGCTGCTTTTATTAATAAAACCGAAACAAAAACCTATAAACGCCCATCGGTTGAGGCTTTCAAAACCGATAACCACGATCTCGAAATTGGCGTAGAAATTGGCACTCCAGCCGCTTGTCGCCGTTATGCGGGACTTACCATATCGGGTATCGAAATTAAAGAATCGCCCGACTGGCTAAAAAACCGTTTGCGCTCCATTGGTCTCAATCCCATCAATAATGTGGTTGATGTTACCAATTTTGTGATGTTTGAATGTGGTCAGCCACTCCATGCTTTCGATGCTTCCCAAGTAAAAGGAAACAAAATAATTGTAAAAACGCTTGAGCAAGGCACTAAATTTACTACGCTCGACGTGGTAGAGCGCGAATTACATGCCGACGACTTGATGATTTGCAACGGCAATAGCCAGCCCATGTGTATTGGTGGTGTTTTTGGTGGAGCCAATTCGGGCGTGAAAGAAAGTACCAAAGCTATTTTCCTTGAAAGTGCTTGGTTCGATCCGGTTTACATTCGTAAAACTGCCCGTCGTTTTGGTTTGAATACCGATGCCAGTTTTCGTTTCGAACGCGGAACCGATCCCAATGGGGTAATTTATGCGCTCAAACGTGCAGCTTTGCTTATCAAAGAAGTGGCCGGCGGGAATATTTCGTCAAATATTGTTGATATTTACCCGCAACCCGCTCAATATTTCGATGTTGAAGTAAAATTAGCCAACATTAAAAGGATGATCGGTATCGAAATTCCGGTTGAAACCATTCAAAATATATTGACATCGCTCGAGATTGAAGTTGTTGAAACCACAACTGAAATTATGAAGGTGAAAGTGCCGCCATATCGTGTTGACGTAAAGCGCGAAGCCGATGTGATTGAAGAATTATTGCGTATTTATGGTTACAATGCAATTTTACCTACCAATCATGTTAATTCAACCATACAATATTCTCCAAACCCCAACTCATTAAAGGTTAAAAACCTGATAAGCGATTATTTGGTGGCTAACGGGTTTAATGAAATTTGGTCCAATTCGCTTACAAAATCGGCGTATTTCGAAGGTTTGAAAGCTTTTAAAGCCGACGAAACCGTAATGATTATGAACCCCTTGAGCCATGATTTGAATGCCATGCGCCAGAGCTTGCTTTTTGCTGGTTTAGAGTCAATTAGCCGCAATTCGAAATTCAATAATGACGATTTGAAATTATTCGAATTTGGAAATACCTATTTTAAGCGCAGTGAAAAAGCGTCGGACAATACCCTCGATAAATACGAAGAAGAATACAAATTATCGTTGTTCGTTACTGGCAATAAAGAGGACGATAACTGGACAACACCCGAGGTTCAAACTTCGTTTTTCTTGTTAAAAGCTTACACCGAAAACATATTGAATAAACTCGGTTTTAATATTGAAAAACTGCGTGTTGAGTCGTTTAAATCCGATATTGTTGACGAAGGTTTGGTTTATCAGCGTGGCGATGGCAAAACCATTGTTGAAGTTGGTTTTGTGGATTCAAAATTGCTCAACCAATTCGATATTGATAATGATGTGTTTTGGGCAAATTTTAACTGGGATTTTGTGCTCAACCAATTGGGCAATAATAAGTTCTCCTACGTTGAACTGTCGAAATTTCCTGTGGTTAGGCGCGACTTGGCCCTCTTGGTCGATGAGTCGGTTTCTTTCACACAATTGAAACAAATTGCCATGAAAGCTGAACGCAAATTGCTCAAATCGGTCGATATTTTCGATGTTTACAAAGGCAATAAGTTGCCTGATGGAAAGAAATCGTACGCTTTAAGTTTTATTTTGCGCGACGATGAAAAAACATTGAACGACAAGGTGATTGATCAAACCATGAACCGTTTCATTGCTTTGTTCGAGCGTGAAGTTGGTGCAACCCTTAGGTAGTCAGGGTTTTAAAGATAACACAAAATAAAAGTTGCCAAAAATGGTGACTTTTTTTGTATGTTTACATCTACAAACATAAAATTGTTTTATAGTGAACTTAATACATAGAATTACGTTTAATCTTAAACATTAAAACCGAGATATTATGAAAACTATTCTGTTGCTAGTTCTGTTACAATTTAAGCTTTTTGGTTCATCTGATGAGCCATTACAAGGAGCCAAAATTTATATTGAAAATGCTTCGTCGCAGGAAATTATTGCCTTTTCGAAAATAGGTTTTAGTGGTGAGTTTGAGTTCTCGAATCTCGATCCCGGAAACTATTATATTGCCATTGAAATTCCTGCCAATACTGTTCGCGAGGTGGATAACAAAACACGTCAGAAGTTCGACACTGACATTGTTATTGCTTATAATAAAAATAAAAAAGCATACTGCTGGCAACGTGCCGACGGATACTTGAAAATGGTCATCAATAAAGAATCAAAAATCGCAAATGCCTATATCCCGGTATTTAGTGTTTCGGACGATATAAACCAATGTGAAGGCGAAAACGAAAATGAAAAAGACAAAACGTTTTTTGATAAACTAGCCAAAAAAGTAAAGAAATCGGCCGAGATTCCCCAAGGGAAATTCTATATAATGCAGTTTACTGTAGTTGGTCAGTTCGGAAAAATTTCAGGCGAATTATTATCCATTTCGCAACGTAGTTTTCATGGATTGACGGTTGGTAATAAGGATATTACCCTCGAAGAGATGGGTGATGTTGAAGTGCTACAGCGCATCGAGTAATGTTTTTTTTAATTAATTCGAATGTATTTAATTGCCGAAAGTGGTTCAACCAAAACCCATTGGTGCTTAGTCGATAAGCATAGTGTTTCTAATTTAATAAGCACTCCGGGAATAAATCCCTTGATTTTGACGAATGCTGAAATTGAAAGTATAATTCTTCCAGTTTCAACCCTTTGTGATCAACACGATATTCAGAAAATTTATTTTTTTGGAGCCGGTTGTTCAACTCCCAGTGCTATTGAAAAGGTTCATAATTCAATAAGTTCTGTTTTTCTGAATTCGCAGATATTTGTCGATTCCGATTTGATTGCAGCTTGCTTGTCGTTGGCTGGAAATCGACCTGGGATTATTGGTTTGTTGGGAACTGGATCAAATTCGTGCCTTTGGAATGGCCATAGTGTTGAGGTTCAAATTCCATCGCTTGGATATGTGTTGGGCGACGAGGGGGGTGGTGTCTCGTTTGGGAAACAGCTTTTGGTCGATTATTTGAAAAAGCAGATGCCCCAAGATATGAGCCAACGTTTTGCCCAGAAATATAAACTGACCATTAGGCAGGTTATCGAAAGAGTTTATCAAACGCCAATGCCCAACCGTTTTTTGGCCAGTTTTGCTCCTTTTATTGAGGAAAATATCGATAATGAATATTGTTACAATATTGTTTGTGAGCAGTTCAATGATTTTTTGAAGAAGAATATCCTTTTGTACCCCAATGTGTATACTTCCGATTTGTATTTTTGTGGATCCATTGCTTTTTCGTACACCAATATACTAAGTAAAATTTGCGCCGAGCAGCAACTCAATATTAAAAAAATTGTAAAAGAACCCATTGCTGAACTTGCCATTTATTTTCAGAAAAATATGAATTGATTCTTTTAAATAAGCATTTCATAATTCAATTTAAATCTTCTCTTATTTGTGGTGAACAAAATCACCCCTTAAAGTCTTTTATTGTCAGTTTTGTTTATATAATTGAATTCAGAATTGAAACAAATTAAGACATACATCGATAGCTCCTCTGCTGAATATGCCAATAAAGAGCAGGATTTCAGTTTGTTAATGAGCGATTATACGACGTTTAGCGAAAAAATATTAAGTCGCGAAAACTCTTCATCAAGCATTAAACACAACCAACGGGGTAAATTTACGGCACGTAAGCGCATCGATTTACTGCTTGATGCCAAAACACCATTTCTTGAACTTTCACCATTGGCCGCCAATGGTCAATACAACGATGAATTTCCGTCAGCTGGAATTGTTACTGGTGTTGGAGTGGTTCATGGTCGCCAAGTGATGATTGTGGCCAATGATGCTACAGTGAAAGGCGGAACTTATGTTAAAGAAACGATTAAAAAGCATATTCGCGCTCAGGAAATTGCATTGCAAAATAATTTGCCTTGTGTTTATTTGGTCGATTCGGGCGGGATTTACCTGCCAGAGCAAGCCAATGTTTTTGCCGATCGGTTTAATTTTGGTCGTATTTTTCACAATCAGGCTGTGATGTCGGCCAACGGTATTCCTCAAATATCGGTTGTTTTAGGTTCTTGTACCGCTGGAGGTGCATACATTCCGGCCATGAACGACGAAACCATCATTGTTAAAAATCAGGGTACTATTTTTATTGGAGGCCCACCATTGGTTAAAGCGGCCACTGGCGAAAATGTTACAGCCGAAGAACTGGGGGGCGGTATTGTGCATACAACTATTTCGGGTCTTGCCGATCATTTGGCTCCAAACGAAGTAGAAGCATTGCGTAAATGCCGCGATATTATTTCCACATTTCAACTTGCAGAGCAACAAAAGCTCGATGTTATTGAAGCACAGGAACCTCTCTATCCCGCGTCCGAACTATATGGCATTGCACCTCTCGATTTGAAAAAGCCGATCGATTCGCGTGAAGTAATTGCTCGTATTGTTGATGCAAGTCGTTTTAATGAGTTCAAAGAACTTTACGGAATAACAGTAGTGACTGGTTATGCTCATATTGAGGGATTTCCTATTGGTGTGATTGCCAACAACGGTTTTTTAACAAGCGAAGCATCACTTAAGGCTGCTCATTTTATCGAGTTGTGCAACTTTAGGCGCATCCCAATTGTTTTTTTACAAAACATAAGTGGGTTTATTGTGGGTAAAAAATACGAACATGAGGGTATTGCCCGTGCTGGAGCCAAATTGATTCATGCTGTTGCAACGGCTACGGTACCAAAAATTACCCTTGTATTTGGCGGTTCGTATGGGGCTGGTAATTATGCCATGGCCGGACGTGCCTTTGACCCTAGTTTTCTTTTTATGTGGCCAAATGCCAAGATTGGCGTAATGGGTGGAGAGCAGGCCGCAGGGGTATTGCAGTCCATAAAAAGTAAAGCCGATGGAGAAAGCCTGATTCAACAATTTGAAGATGAAAGTTCAGTTTTTTACAGCACTTCCCGTTTGTGGGACGATGGAATAATTGACCCCGTTGATACCCGAAAAGTTTTGGCCATGGCAATTTCTATTTCGCTCAATAAAAAGTTTGAACCCATAAAAACGGGGGTGTATAGAATGTAAGGTATGTTGCTATCTATCATTCAATAGCCAACATTCAACAGCCAATAGCTATAAAATATAAATAACAAGAAAGTCCCGATGGGGCATAATAAATAAAATAAATGAACGACAAAAACAATATCTTGGAAATCAAAAAGTCTCCTTCGGGTAATTTTTGTGAACTTAGCTTAAACCGTCCCAAGGTGCACAATGCGCTTAATCCTTCGATGATGCGCAAGTTGATTCGTTTCTTCAGACAGATTGAAAATGATGACGCTGTTCGTGTTATTATTGTGAGGGGCGAGGGTTCGTCGTTTTGTGCTGGAGCCGATTTGGTTTGGATGAAAAAATCGGCCAACTTATCGGAAAAGGAAAACCTTGAAGAAGCCGAATTGCTGAGTGAGTTTTTTGCAGTACTTAAAAATTCGTCGAAAGTTACCATTGCAATTGCTCATGGTAATGTGTTTGGAGGAGGCAATGGCTTGGTTGCAGCTTGCGATTTGTCGTACGGTTTAAATAATACCAGGTTTTCGTTAAGTGAAACGAGACTGGGACTTGTGGCTGCGACTATTTCGCCATACATGTTGCAGCGTTTGTCGCAATCGGTTTATAAGGAGTTGGTATTTACCGCCCGTGAATTTAACGGTATTGAGGCTGCTCAAATGGGTTTGCTCAATAAAAGTTTTAAAACACGCGATGAACTTGAGTTTTTTTTAAAGCAAACCGTTGATCGTATTTTAAAAGGCGGTCCAATGTCGATTGTAGGATCTAAACGTTTAATTAATAGCCTTACAAGTCCCGAAATAGCACATGAAATTACAAAACAAATACCCCAATTATTAGCTGATGTGAGAGTAAGTTCTGAGGCCCGTGAAGGATTTGCGGCTTTTCTCGAAAAAAGAAAGCCCAACTGGTAATTTATTGTTTATGAACAGAAAATTCAGAAAAATTGCCATCGCCAATCGGGGTGAAATTGCATTGCGTATTATCCGGACAGCAAAAGCCTTGCAAATTAAAACGGTAGTGTTCTTTTCGGTTGAAGAAAAAGATGCTCCACATGTTTTGCAGGCCGATGAGGCATACTCCTTGGGTGATGGCGAATTGAAGAATACTTACCTAAACATTGAAAAAATTGTGCGTTTGGCCATCGAAAGTGGTGCCGAAGCTGTTCATCCAGGGTATGGGTTTTTATCGGAGAATCCCGATTTCGCAAAAGCTTGTGAACTTGCTGGACTGGTTTTTATTGGACCATCGGTACAAGTGTTGCAGCAAATGGGCAATAAGGTGACTGCCAAAAACATTGCTAAAAAAGTCGGGGTTAAAGTGCTCGAAAGTCTTGTAGTGAAACCATCGGAAGTTATCAATATCCATGCCACTTTCACTTTCCCACTGTTGGTAAAAGCTTCAAACGGTGGTGGAGGTAAGGGAATGCAAGTGGTTTATAATGCTGATGAATTGCAAGAGAAAGCAAAGCTGGCTGCCCGGGCAGCATTGAACTATTTTGGAAATGACGAAATATATGTCGAAAACTACTTAGAAGACGCACGACACATCGAAGTGCAGATTTTGGGCGATGCTTATGGAAATGTGGTGCACCTTTTTGAACGAGATTGTACATTACAGCGTAATCATCAAAAAATAGTTGAAGAGGCTCCAGCAATTTCTATATCGAAACAATTAAGAGAAAAATTACACGAAGCTGCTCTTGCAATTTGTCGCGAAGTGGCTTATCAAAATGCCGGAACCGTTGAGTTTTTGGTCGATTCGTTTGAGAATTTCTATTTTATCGAAATGAACCCTCGCATACAAGTGGAGCATCCCGTAACCGAAGCTGTAACGGGTATCGACATTGTAAGGGAGCAGTTGAGCATTGCAGCCGGAAACCCGCTTTCATTTTTGCAAACCGATGTGAAAATCAAAGGTCATGCTATTGAGGTGCGCTTGTATTCCGAAGACCCGCACAATGAGTTTTTGCCATCGGGAAAGCCTTTGCTTCATTTTAATTTACCGTGGGGTGAAAATATTCGGGTCGAGTCGGGCATTGGTACCAAAGGGGCTGCATCTCTGTTCGACCCTTTGTTGTGCAAAGTGATTGCATGGGGAGAAAACCGCGAAATAGCACGTTTGAATCTTACCGCTGCTTTGTCACAAACTTCATTTTTTGGCTCAAAAACTAACCTTCATTACATTAAAACACTGCTGGGTTCAGTTGAATATATAGGCAATAAGTTTAATACTCGTTTTTGCCATACCGGCCTCGAAAAGTTAATTGCCGAAATGAATCATGAGACACAATCGGTAAAAAAAGAATACTTATTGGCTGCTGCTTTATGGAATTGGTTTTCAAAACCAGTTAATAATGTAGCTTTTTGGCAAAAAACCGGCTACTGGAGAGCGTTTTTGTTCATTGAAATTATTATTGATGAGGAATCTTTTAATATTCATTTTCATATAGAAAAAAATAAGGTTGAATTCGATTTTAAGGAATACCGGTATTCTTTTTTAGTGAAAAACAGTAGCCTGCAAGAAAATCAAATTGAACTTGAGCAAAATGGCCAGGTAAAATGGGTGTCGTTTTTTAATATCAATGGGGCTAGCATACTTTTAAATATTGATGGAGTGGCTTTTCAGCTCACCAATGGTCATCATCTCGATGCTTATCCTGAAGATTTTTCAACCGAAATAGTTTTCCAAAATGGAAATAACGAAGTGGTTGAATCTCACCTTTTTGGGCGTGTTGTTGAAATTCCTGTAAAAGTAGAACAAACCATTAATAAGGGTGATGTGTTAATGATTATTGAATCGATGAAATCGGAAAATAGGGTGTTGGCAACCTGCAATGCCACGATTAAAAAAATAAATGTTAAGGTTGGCGAGCAGGTCACCGATAAAATGCCATTGATATACTTAGAGAATATTTAATTATGGATGAATTGTTGGATGAAAAATACATAGCATATCGCATGAAAGTGCGACAATTTGCCGAAAGTGAGATAAAACCCGTGGCCATTGAACTGGATAAAAATGAAGAGTTTTCAGTTGAATTGACTAAGAAAATGGGCGATGTTGGACTTTTTGGGATAACCATGCCCAAAGAGTTAGGCGGACAAGGCCTCGATTACCTTTCGTACATTATCGCCATCGAAGAGGTGGCTCGGGTTGATAGTTCTCCTGCAGCAACCATTGCAGCACATAACTCGTTAGGCATAACACCCATTTATAATTTTGGAACCGAAGCACAAAAGAAAAAATGGATACCGACTTTGTGTACCGGCGAAAAATTATGGGCTTTTGGTCTTACCGAAAAAAATGCCGGCTCTGACGCCAAAGGGGTTGAAACCACTGCTGTACTTGAAAAAGGTCAATGGGTGATTAATGGCTCTAAGATATTCATAACCAATGCAGCATCCGAAATTGCTTCGGGTATTACTAACCTGGCGATTACCGGTATCGATGGCGATAAAAAGGAACTCACTGCAATACTTACGCCTCGCAATACCCCGGGCTACATTACTGTTCCGATGAAAGACAAGCTGATGTGGCGTTCGGCCGATAATGCCATCATGACTTTCGAAAATTGTTGTGTGCCCGAAGAAAATATACTGGGTGAGCGCGGACAGGGCTTTAAAATTATGCTATCGACCCTTGATGGTGGGCGACTTTCGATTGCTGCCATGGGGTTGGGACTGGCTCAGGGTGCCTACGAAATGGCCCTAGAGTACTCAAAAAAACGCAAGCAGTTTGGAAAACCATTGGCCGAATTTCAAGGTATTTATTTTAAGCTTGCCGAAATGGCAACTAAAATTGAATTGGCCCGAAATACACTCTATAAAGCTTGCCGCTTAAAAGATGCTGGATTGCCCTTTGCCCAGTTGGCGGCCATGTCGAAGCTTTATTGCTCACAAATTGCCAAAGAAGTGGCCGACGAAGCAGTGCAGATTTTTGGTGGTTATGGTTTGTTGCGCGAAAATCATGTGGAACGTTTTTACCGCGACCAGCGCCTCTTGCAAATTGGCGAAGGCACTTCCGAAATTTTAAAAATGGTGATTTCGAGGTATGAGTTGAAGTAAGAGTTTGATAAATGGGAAAAGAAAAAAACAAAATAATTAGGCCAACTATATTTAATCCAAATTCTACAAACATAGAGCCCAAAGGAAACTATATCGATGGTTTTTCCAAGCTCTGTCGTTATCAGCGACTCAATGTGTTAAAAGAATGGATGAGTAGCGATGTGCTTACTGAACTCGATTCGTTTCTTCATCGAAATCCCGACATTCAACAAACGATGAGTGAATTGAGTGAGAATTACCTTACTAACTTTTATTTGCCTTTTGGTGTGGTGCCCAATGTGCTGATAAATGATGAGTTCTATCTTGTGCCCATGGTTGTTGAAGAAAGTTCGGTGGTAGCTGCTGCCGCTCGTGCCGCCGGCTTTTGGGCAAAGCATGGTGGATTCAAAACTGAGGTTCTGGCCACTAAAAAGAAAGGACAAGTACATTTTACTTGGAGTGGATTGGGTGATTTTATTAAAAGCCTTTTCCCTGAAATTGAATTGCTTTTTTATAAGAATACTGAAACCATTACCGCTGGTATGAGAAGTCGTGGTGGTGGAATTACAGCCATTGAATTGCTCGACCTTAGCGATAAAATTGATGGGTATTATCAGATTGATGTTTCGTTTGAAACTGCCGATGCCATGGGCGCCAACTTTATCAATACTTGTTTGGAAACGATGGCCGAAACACTCACCACCTTTATGAAAAGTCATTCACACAAAGGAAAACTCGAAGTGCTTATGGCTATTTTGTCGAATTATACTCCCGAAAGTTTGGTGAAATGCACTGTGAGTTGCTCAGTTGAAGAGCTTGCACTAATGAGTAGCACTTATGCGCCGGCCGATTTTGCCCGCCGTTTTGAACTGGCTGTGAAAATGGCACAGATTGATGTGTCCAGGGCTGTAACCCACAATAAAGGTATTTACAACGGAATTGATGGCGTGGTGCTGGCTACTGGTAACGATTGGCGTGCAGTTGAAGCAGCGGGTCATGCTTATGCTGCACGAAATGGTGCCTACAGCGCTTTATCAGAGGTGAAAGTTGAAAACGAAATGTTTAGCTATTCGATAACTATTCCGCTCTCGGTGGGAACTGTGGGTGGACTGACCAAAAATCATCCACTGGCTGCTTTTTCACTTAAATTACTCCGGAACCCCTCGGCAAATAGGCTGATGGAAATTATTGTGGCATTGGGAATGGCCAATAATTTTTCGGCAGTAAGCTCGCTAGTAACATCGGGAATTCAAAAGGGACACATGAAAATGCACCTGGCCAATATGCTTTCACAGCTTGGCGCTTCCGAAAAACAAAAAGCGGCTGCTGTAAGTTATTTCGCGAATAAAGTGGTTTCGTATGCAGCGGTTCAACATTACCTGAAACAGCAATAATTAATATTGAAGAATGGTGCTTCCCTTAAAATATTATTCAAATGCTAAGCTCCTTATTACCGCCGAATACTTAGTGTTAAAGGGCGCAAAGGCTTTGGCTCTTCCCTTGAATCTGGGGCAGGATTTGTGTGTTCAGGAAACCGATTCGGGCTACATTGAATGGATTTCGACAGTAAAAGGTGAAGCTTGGTTTGATGCGAAAATTTTGTTTTCGAGTTTAATATTAATTGAAACCAATAAACCCGATAAGGCCAAAAAATTAATTGAAATATTACGATTTGCAAAAAGCCTAAACCCTTCTTTTTTGAACCAATCGAAGGGTCTTAAAGTTAAGGCTAATATCGAATTTGATCTTGATTGGGGTTTGGGTTCTAGCAGTACGCTTGTTTCGAACATTGCTTGGTGGGCTGCTTGCAATCCCTACCAACTCAATAAAATGGCTTTTCACGGTTCGGGCTACGACATTGCCTGCGCACGTTCAAACTCTCCTTTGTTTTATCAATTAATTGATAAAAAACCAAATATTGAAAGAATAGAATTTAACCCTCCATTTTTTAATCAGCTTACTTTGGTGTGGCTCAATCAAAAGCAAAACAGTCGTGAAGAAATTGGACGTTTCGACCAAAGTGAAAATTATTTTTCGGAAATAAGTGAAATCAATAAAATTACTTCGGAAATGGCTCCATGTGACAATTTAACCCGATTTATGAAATTGATGGAACTGCACGAAAATATCATTTCGTCGGTAGTTGGTGTAACCAAAGTAAAACAAGCCCTTTTTGCCGAGTTCAACGGAGCCATAAAATCGTTGGGTGCATGGGGTGGCGACTTTATATTGGTGGCCAGCGAAAAATCTTTCGAATATGTTCAAAATTACTTCAACCAAAAGGGCTTTCATACTGTTGTAAAGTTTGATAGTTTATGGCGAATAGCCAACAGCCTATAATATAATGATCAATGATAAATAACACAATTAAATGGCGCAGCCCATCGAACATAGCACTCATTAAATACTGGGGCAAACATGGTGTTCAATTGCCACTGAATGCTTCGTTGAGCATGACGCTTAAAAATGCGTCTACAACTACCGAGTTGCAATTCAGGTATTTGCCCGACGATATGGAAGTTCAGTACTTTTTCGAGGGGGAACGGAATCAGGTTTTCGAAGAGAAGGTTATCAACTATATGGAGCGTTTAAAGTCCGAAATGCCCTTCATGAGCGATTATGCTTTTCGATTTTTAAGTAGTAATAACTTTCCACATTCAACCGGAATTGCTTCCTCCGCTTCATCGATGAGCGCATTGGCCCTGTGTTTGGTGTCGATGGAGGAAGAGGTAAGCGGAAATAAACTTAGCGAAACCGCTTTTTTTGAAAGGGCATCGCACATTGCACGATTGGGGTCGGGAAGTGCTTCACGTTCAGTTTATGGTCAATGGGCTACTTGGGGAATAATTGACGACTTGGAACATTCGTCTGATCAATATGCATCGTGTTTACCTTTTCAAGTTCACGAATCGCTTTTGAAAATGGGCGATGCTATTTTGGTGGTGAGTGCAAACCCCAAAAAAGTATCCAGCTCGCTTGGGCATCATTTAATGAAAGTACATCCTTATGCAACATCACGTTACCGGCAGGCCGCCATGAACATGCAATCTTTGTTGGTAGCCATGCAGGTGGGCGATTTCGATTCGCTGGCTTGTGTGATTGAAAATGAGGCCTTGTCCCTGCATGCGCTATTGGTGACCTCGTCGCCCGACGGGATGCTGTTAAAGCCGGGTTCATTGCAAATAATTGAAGCTGTTCGCCAATTTAGGAACGAAACACAAACAAAACTTTGTTTTACTATCGATGCTGGACCCAATATCCATTTGCTTTATCCAATTGAAGAACGTGAAAAGGTACTGCGTTTTATTGAAACACATTTACTCGAGTTTTGCGAAAATGGACAATGGATTGACGATGAAATTGGTGATGGGCCAAAACGCTTGGTTTGATTTTTGAAATTTTTAAAAATGATGCTGTTATGCAATTATTGGTCAGTCAAAATCACGATTTTTTCCCAGCTAAAATTCTTTTGTTTGGCGAATATGGTATTGTGGCCGGGGGAAGTGGGCTGGCCATTCCGTATTCAAAATATGGAGGCAGGTTGAGGCTTTCTAATCAAATACTTGGTGATGAAAAAGCAGTACAATCACATGAATCCATTCAGTATTTTTTTCATTTTTTAAAGAAAAACGAAAGTGATTATTCTTTTCTCGATTTATCGCGGTTCGAAGTCGATTTGAAAAATGGGCTATGGTTCGATTCTGATATTCCAAGTAGTTATGGATTAGGCAGCTCGGGGGCTTTGGTGGCTGCTGTTTATTCCAAATACAGAACCGATAACAGTTGCGATTTATTGATGGTGAAAAAACGTTTGGCCATAATCGAAAGTCATTTTCATGGCTCGAGTTCGGGAATTGATCCTGCCGTATCTTTTTTTCAGCAAACAACTTTGTTCCATGGACTAAACCAGGCAAAATTGTTGCCCACTTGGTCGTTAAATCAGACAGGGCTTTCAGTCTATTTGGTCGATACTGGTGTAAAATCAAAAACCATGAACTTGGTAGAGTGGTTTAAAGTACAAATGCAAAAGCCCGAATTTAGTCGCTATGCAAAAGCTGACTTTTTTAATGTGAACCAAAAAATAGCGGACTCGGTAAGCCAAAGCGGGCAAATAATTTTTGACGACGTATTGGCTGTTTCACATTATCAGATCGATTATTTTACCCCTATGATTCCTGAAATATTTAGGAAACATTTTTTTGCGGGACTTGAAAACCGCAATTTTGCCTTTAAATTATGTGGATCGGGCGGTGGTGGTTTTATGCTTTGTTTTTCTGAATCCGATTCGGTTGAAGATTACCTGAACCTTAATGGGCTTATGTTTGAAAAGCTTTGTTGAGCAAATTTCTAATTTCAAGCTTTTGTGCTTCATTGCAAAAATCATACACATCTTTCATTACCTTTGTGGGCTTAAAAATAATATTACATGGTTAGAATTGGCAAAAAATGCACGCTCGAAGTGGTGAAATTCACCGAACAAGGTGCTTATTTAGATGGTGGCCCTTATGGCGAAATATTACTTCCTCGCAGGTATGTTGCCACCGATTTGAAAGAAGAAGATGAGGTGGAGGTATTTGTTTCGTTCGATTCGGAAGACCGCATTCTAGCCACCACCGATTTCCCCAAAGTAATGGTCGATGAGTTTGGCCTGCTCGAAGCAATTGATGTGAATAGCTTTGGCGCTTTTCTTGATTGGGGCTTGCCCAAAGATCTTTTTGTGCCTTTTGCCGAACAAGCCGAAAAAATGGTTAAAGGACAAAAATACGTGGTGAGGGTTTACGTCGATCCAAAAAGCGGACGCATTCTTGCCTCATCAAAATATAATAAATTTATAAGCAAGTCCGATTTTGAAAATGTTGTTGGCGATGAGGTCGATTTACTGATTGCTGCCAGTACCGATTTGGGATATAAAGCCATCATTAATTTTAACTATTTGGGTGTACTGTTTCATAATGAAATGTTTAAGCCAGTTAAAATTGGTGATATAGTAAAAGGCTATGTGAAAAATATACGCCCCGACGGTAAAATTGACCTTAGTCTCGAAAAACAAGGTTACCAACGCATTGATCCGGTTTCGGACCTGATTTTGGATTTTTTAAAGAAAAACGAAGGTATTCTGCATTTATCCGATAAGTCGGATCCTGAAC
Organism: Prolixibacteraceae bacterium; assembly: GCA_035271585.1. GTDB lineage: Bacteria > Bacteroidota > Bacteroidia > Bacteroidales > Prolixibacteraceae > Roseimarinus. The sequence continues at coordinate 8,755 of DATERL010000069.1, read as the reverse complement.
AAATTAAGGCCCAGCTTGGTATGAGTAAAAAATCGTTCAAACAAGCTATTGGTGCCCTTTACAAAAAGAAACTAATTGTAATCGAACCCGATTGCATCAAGTTGATTTAAGTGATTTTGAGCTATTTTTTAGGTTCATTCTTGTCATTTTTATGAACCCCTTTTAGTTGATTTATGACATTAGCAGTTTAATTTATGCTATTAGTCTTCAACGAAATCAATCAATTATTTGCCCGTTTGTTTTATCGAACAACCTTGTGTTTTTTATAAACCCTTTCTCTTTTTCACTGTTATAGTCATCATTAACCGAATTGAGAAAATTTAAACATGCAAGCCCAAGGTCCCTTTCGGTTGGATGAAAACCATATAAAATATAAAAATGCAGAAAAACATTAACACCATACAATCAAACGTAATAGCGGTAAGTAATGTAAGCGATTCGGCTTATGTGGTGCGTGTTGAACGTAACGGGTTCGAATTTAAAGCAGGTCAGTATTTGGCATTGAGTGTGCCTGGCGAGCCCAAAGCCCGCGAATATTCCATTTATAGTTCCGAAACCGATAATTTTATCGAGCTACTGATCAAAGAAGTCGATCCGGGCGAAATGTCACACCAGCTAAAATACCTTAAAGTGGGTACCAAAGTTGAAATAAGTGGCCCTTTTGGCTTTTTTATTTTGAAAAACGAAGTGCTTGAACAGAAACAGCCGGTTGTTTTTGTGGCCACCGGAACCGGTATTTCGCCATTCCGAAGCATAATTCTTTCCAACCCAACGCTCAATTATACTATTCTACATGGTGTGCGGTATAAAAGTGAAGCTTACCATAAAACCGATTACGATCCGCGTTGCTACCAGCTTTGCTCGTCGCGTGAAAATGGCATTGGTTATAGGGGAAGAGTTACCAATTTTATTGTAGAAAACGGTGTTAACACCGATGCTCTTTATTATTTATGCGGCAACTCGGCTATGGTGAACGATGTTACCGAAATTTTGAAAGAACGTGGGCTGTCGTCCGACAAAATTAAAACGGAAATTTTCTTTTAAATAATTGTGAGTTTATTGTCTGAAAACAACTAAAAAAACTTATTTAATGAGTTTTTTTAGTTGAGCTGTATGTATCGTAGCCGCTTGTATCTGACTTTTTTTTGAGTAAGTGGATTTATATAACTCTTGGAAATCGGCCAAAAAATACAACCATTTTAATAGTTAAACTATTAGTAATCCTACTTTTAAACCACTAAATGTATGCGGGAATTTGATAAGGACAAAAATTATCAATAAATTACAAACAATATTGATTATTGAAGGCTTGAATATTTCATTAAAAAGTTATAATATTGAATATGTTTTTACCGATGATAACCTAAAACCTTATGCAAAAAAATTAATAATTCATAATAATGAAAAAAACCACCTTTACCCTAACCTTTCTGTTGTTCTTTGTGTGTGGAATTTTGCCGGCTCAACAAAGCAAATCAAATTTTTCATACGATCGTATCGCGCTAACCGTGGTATATGTAGATGACCCCACACCTGATGAACACATGACTACGGCCATCAGAAATTCTGCTAAAAATAATTACTTAAAAGGGATTAAGATTCCCGATCGGTACGACGATAACGCTATCCCTTCGAAGGTGATTAGTTTCGATTTATCGAATTCTTCCTATGTAATGTCCGATTCGGTGAAATTGATTTCAGCAATTTATCAAGCCAATCTCACTCGACAAATGGTCGAAAAGTGGTTTGCACGTAAATCGGATGGCCAATTCAGTATGGATTTGATAAAAGAGAGGGGACTTTATAATGCGACTGATGATGATTACCTAACTTCTGTTGCCAGCCAGAGAAAAAATGCTGCGTTGGAAGATATGGGTGAAAAACTGATACAAAAAAATTACCTGTTGATGATCAATCATTCCGATATTGAGCCGCAAAAAGACAGTAACGGCAAAGTGCATTACAGTGGTTCGGCCAGAGCGTATCTTTATCAATTGATATGGGACGAGGAAACCGGAAGCAATTTTTACAACAATCTCTGGATAAACGACGATGATAGCGAGGTTGTTAAAAAACAGAAGATCGACCAATTCAACAATACCACTTTCAAGGTCAAGTATGTTAAATCGTTTAGGATTGACAAAAGCCAGTCGCTTACCATCGGGCTCGATAAAATGAGCGATGGTGAAAAAATTGATCATATTAATGCTCAGTTTGTTGAAGGGATAATTGAAAAGCTGGCAGGGATTAGTAGTGATTTTACTGTTAAAAAGCATCTTATTGCCAGTGATCCTCCTGCCGCCACAATTGGTTCAAAGGAAGGTCTTTATGTCGATCAACGATTCTTTGTTTACGAAACGGTGATGAACAGAAATAAATCGACTTCTGAAAAGCGCCGTAGTGTTATTAGGGTGAAAAAAGTTTCTAATAACAAGCGGGTTACCGAGGGCAAAACCACACCATCAGTATTTTATCAGGTGGCTTCGGGAGAGATTGACCATTATGGAATGTATATCCAGGAGAAAAACGATTTTGGTCTTTCTCTTTCTATTAACAAAGTTTCGGGTGGCATTGGTGGTGTCGATTTTATGGCTGCCTACCGGGTTTCGAGATTTATAGGTTTTCCGGGTCTTCAGGTCTATGCTGATTTGGGTTTTGATAAACAAGCTTATAACTATTCTTATTACGGATATGAAAGAGATAGCCATAGTTTTACCCGGTTTTCAATTGGTATTTTGAAAGAATACCATTTATTTAAGGTTTTTGAGGCTTCCTGGAAAGTGGGATATGGAGGTGAAAGCACCGAGCTTACGGGTAATAAGGAAGCTGAAGACCAAATTGATTTGTCTGGACAGTTTTTCTTGCTGGGAGGTCGCTTAGGTATGAATGTGCTTCATAATGTACAGCTGGTTTCCGGAGTTAATTTGAATATGCCCTTCGGAAAGGCTTCACTTACTGTTGGAGATGCTGAATCGGTTGATCAGGAAGAAGGGTGGACCTATTATTTTGAAGACCGAAAAGGATTGAACATGTTTCTTGGATTAAAAATTCTTTTTTAATACTATTCATATTATTTAGAATATGAAGCAAACCTCGATTTATAGAGGGGTGTTTTATACGACAATTAAAACCAAATTATTTACGTATGAAAAATTCACTAATTATTTTTTCTATTATTTTTTTCATCGGGTTTAGCTTTTCATCGAATGCACAAACCCGTAAAGAGAAAAAAATTGCAGGGTACATCGACCAAAATTATGAAGTCGAATGCCTTGGTACAGGAGCGCAGGGTACCCAATTGATGAAAATATGGGGCTACGGGAAAAAACCCGAGGATGCTGTAATACAGGCAAAAAGAAACGCTGTTCATGCAGTGATTTTTAAAGGTATTACTGCTGGCCAAGGTTGTATGAAGCGGCCATTGATAACCGATCCGGGCGTTGAAGAGGCCCATGCCGCCTACTTTGATCAGTTTTTTTCTCCAGCCGGCAGGTATTTGAACTTTGTTTCCATTTCGGGAGAAGGTGTACAGGAGCGAATTAAAATTGATAAAAAAACCTATAAGGTTGCTATTAATGTTTCCGTAATGCATTCAGCTCTACGTCAGGAATTGGAGTCTGCAGGAGTTTTGAAAAAATTGGGCTCTGGATTTTAAAGAAAACTAACTTTGGAACTCACCCCAACTTATCGGTGTGAGTTCTAAAGGAAAATTAAAACACAAATTATCTACTTATGAAAATCAATATTGTTTTTAAAGGAGTTATAACTGTTGCTCTGTTCTTTACTTTCCTTACGGGTTATGCACAGAAAAACAAGAGACTTGCTACTTACCACGCACAAAAAACTGAGTGTTTGGGTGTTGAAATGGATGGATCTCAAACCGTTAAGGCTTGGGGGACAGGTCGTAACAGGTTCGATGCCGTTGCGCAGGCTAAAAAGGTTGCCGTAAGCGATGTGCTTTTTAATGGCATTACTGCCGGACAGCAGGATTGCCATTTGCGGCCTGTACTTGGTGAGGTGAACGTACGCGAAAAAAACGAGATTTATTTCAATCAATTCTTCAAGGATGGTGGTCCTTTTCTGGATTTTATTTCATTGAAAGATGAGCGAATTGAACACAAAATACTTCGCGATAAACAAAAGTCGGGTACTCAGGTTACCCGAAGTGTAATTGCACGGGTCGACCGACCTGGATTGATTCAGAAAATGAAGGAAGATGGAATATTAAAATAAAATAGGATGAAGAATAACTGCATAAAATTAATAATCGCAATCTTGCTTTTTTTGCCAGGATTGTTGGCCTTCAGTCAGGCAAAAAAGCCAACTCTTATGGTGGTTCCAAGCGATGTTTGGTGCAATAAGAATGGCTACATGATGAGCTTCGATAACCAAGGGTATTCGCAAAAGTTTCCCGATTATAAGATGGCTTTTCAAGAGAATACCGATTTATTAATGGTGATAAGTAAAATTAATGAATTGATGGCCGAACGCGATTTTCCGTTAAAAAATCTCGAGTCGTCACTCAAATCGCTGGCAAACGAATCGGCCGAGGATGCCATGATGACCAGTAAAAGTGGTGCCGACGCAGTGGAAACGCCGATTGATAAACTAAGGAAAACGGCCAAAGCCGATATCTGGATCCAATTAACTTGGGTTATAAATAATACTGGCCCAAAAAAGTCGATCACTTTTAACCTGCAGGGACTCGATGCTTATACCGATAAGCAAGTTGCAGGTGCATCAGGTACCGGTCCACAATCGTTCAGTACCGAACTTCCGGTATTGCTCGAAGAGGCAGTATTGACCCATCTCGATAATTTTAATGCACAGTTGCAAAAGCACTTCGACGACCTTTTTGCCAATGGCCGCGAAATTGCCCTCAGGGTGAAGCTTTGGGATAGCTACGATGATGACCTCGAAACAGAGTTTGATGGCGACGAATTGGGCGAGATTATTGAAAATTGGGTGAGCGACAACACCGTAGAGCACCGTTTTAGCACAAGCGATGCTACCGAAAGCATGATGTTTTTCGAGCAGGTGCGGATACCTCTTTATAATGCAAAAGGAACCGCAATGGATGCTCGCGCCTGGGCACAGGAGCTGAGAAAGTTCCTCAAATCGAAATACAGTATCGAAAGCAAAGTGATGACAAAAGGTTTGGGTGGAGTAACTCTTGTTGTTGGTGAAAAATAAAAAATTAATGCAAAAGTTATGAGAAATATAAAAATATTGATTGTTATCGTTTTGGCTTTGCTGGTTTCAACACAAACAATTGCCCAAAACGATATTGAAAAGTTAAACGACATGGGGCGTATTGCGCTGAACATATACGTTCCCGATCTCGATGAGAGCCTTCCTGCTGGAACGAAAATCAATCTTGAAAATAAATTGGGACAAATTGCCACCCGCTATGGAATGGGAGCAAGCGAATTTATGCCCCGGTTTATCATTAGCGCCAATGTAGTATTGCAATCTAAAGAGGTCACTTCAACCGCTCCTCCCATGGTAGCCATGGTTAATGATGTTACTTTGTATATTGGCGACGGAATTGAGGGAAAGGTATTTGCCAGCACCAACGTGTCGGTTAAAGGGGTAGGCAACAACGAAACCAAAGCTTACTCGGCTGCCTTAAAAAATCTGAGTCCTTCAAACAAGGAAATCGAACGTTTTATGGATGAGGGGAAGCGCAAAATTATTGCGTATTACAATTCAAAGTGCGATTTTATCATCAAAGAGGCGCAAACATTAGAGAAGCAGAATCAATTTGATGAGGCAATTTACATGTTAATGGAAATACCCGATGTTTGTGCCGACTGTTTCAATAAAGCGATGGATGCTGTGGGACCTATTTTTCAGAATAAGATTGACTGGGAATGCAAAGCCAAAATGTCGGCAGCCAAGACTATTTGGAGTGCTGGACTCAATTACGCTGCGGCCAACGATGCTGCTTCTATCCTGATTACCATCGATCCCGATGCTTCCTGCTTTAATGAGGTTTCGGCTTTTACTAGCGAGATGGCCAAGCGGGTAAGAGAGGTTGATGGCCGTGAGTGGGATTTCAAACTTCAAAAGGAGATTGGTCTTGAGCGCGATCGAATAAAGGCTTATCGCGATGTGGGCGTTGCCTATGGAACAAATCAACCCCGGAACATAACGTATAAAAGTCTTTGGTAACACTTTTTTCGGTTTGTTTCGGAAAAACCGAATTTCGACAAATGGATTAAGTATTAAGTTGCCCAAAAACAGGCACTTTACAAGCAGTGGTAACACTTGGTTGCAAAGTGCCTGTTTAATTTTATTCCTACTGTTATAGTTTAAAGAGATGGGGTTCAAAATGAATTTTGATTTGCATTTACGAATTGCATTTAAAAATTCAATAAGAATGCCCCACTTATCCTAAGCATCTTTTTTAAGTTTTCCTCTATTTTTTAATTTCAAGGCCATTTTTCATTTAGAGGCTAGCGAATAATCATTAAATTTGTCCCTTTATAAATAACGGTTTAATTAGTATGAAGTATTACAGTACCCGGAAATCTACTTCCGATGTCGATTTGAAAACGGCAGTTACCAAGGGTTTGGCCGACGATAACGGCCTTTTTATGCCCGAGAGAATAGAACAGTTTGATGATGCTTTTTTTAAAAATATCAGCAATTTAAGCTTTCAGGAAATAGCCTTCGAAGTGGCCAATAAGTTTTTTGGCGACGATGTTGAAAAATCAAGCCTGAAAAAACTGGTTTACGATGCCATTAATTTCGATTGTCCGGTAGTGCCGGTACAGGGTAATATTTATTCATTGGAACTTTTTCATGGGCCAACCTTGGCGTTTAAAGATGTAGGTGCTCGTTTTATGTCCCGTTTACTTGCGTATTTTCTCGAAAAATCGGAAAAAACGGTGCATGTTTTGGTGGCCACCAGTGGCGATACCGGCAGTGCGGTAGCCAACGGTTTCCTTGGCGTTGAGGGCATTCACGTACATGTGCTTTATCCAAAAGGGAAGGTGAGCGATATACAGGAATCGCAGTTTACCACTTTGGGACAAAATATTACGGCCATCGAAATTGATGGGACTTTCGACGATTGCCAACGACTGGTAAAAGCTGCTTTTCTCGATAACGAGGTGAAAAATCAATTGACCCTTACATCGGCCAACTCGATAAATGTTGCCCGCTTTTTACCACAGGCCTTTTACTATTTTAATGCTTATGCACGCTTACAATTAAAATTAAACGAGCTAGGTAAAGAGTTGGTAATTTCTGTGCCCAGTGGTAATTTTGGCAACCTTACCGCTGGTCTTTTTGCCAAGCGCATGGGTTTGCCAATTGCTAAGTTCATAGCGGCCAATAACAATAACGATATAGTTTACAATTATTTGAAAAGCGGAAAATACGAACCACGGGCAAGCGTTCAAACCATTGCCAATGCCATGGATGTTGGCGATCCGAGCAACTTTGTGCGCGTTCTCGATTTGTATAATAACAACCATGCGGCCATCTCGGCCGATATTGTTGGGTACCGCTATTCCGACGATGAAATTCGTAGGGTAATGAAGCAGGTTTACAACGAATGTGGCTATTTGCTCGATCCGCACGGAGCTTGCGCTTACGAAGCTTTGGTCGAATACTTGTCGCCCGGTCAGTTGGGTGTGTTTTTCGAAACGGCGCATCCGGCCAAGTTTACCGAAACGGTTGAGGCCGTTGTAGGAAAAGGAAATGTGCCACTGCCCGCCAAGTTGGCCGAGTTTATGAAAGGTGAAAAGCAAAGCATTAGTCAGTCGAAAGAATTTGCCGACTTTAAAGCTTATTTGCTTCAGTTGAAATAATTTAATTCATTAAAACGATTCAGATGATAACAGCAGAAATACACACCGAAAAAGGTGTTATGAAAGTGAAATTTTACGAGGAGGATGCTCCGGGAACAGTCGCTAATTTTGTGAAGCTGGCCAAAGAAGGTTTTTACGATGGGCTTACTTTTCACCGTGTAATTCCTAATTTTGTGATTCAAGGTGGTTGCCCCAACGGCACAGGAGCTGGAGGTCCGGGTTACAAAATTAAATGTGAGGTCGATGGCAATAACCAATACCACGATCGTGGTGTTTTGTCGATGGCACATGCCGGGCGCAATACCGGTGGATCGCAGTTTTTTGTATGCCACAGTCGCGAAAATACAGCGCATCTCGATCGCAATCATACTTGCTTTGGTAAAGTTTACGAAGGGCTAGAAGTGATTGATGCTATTCGTCAGGGTGACGAGATAGAGAAGATGCTAATTTTTGAAGAATAAATTGGATTGAACTGAATAGAAGAGGGCATAGTAAACAAAACTGTTTATTACGCCCTCTTTTTGATTTGTAATATCGTTATTCCACCGAAAATGAAAGACTTGATATTTCATAACCCGTTGTCGAAAACGAGTTCTTTTTATTGGAGTCGATACTTTTAACGGTCATTATTGACGACGATTTGTCCAGCTTTGAAGTGGTTTTGTACTGCATAATCATACCATCGAGCATCGATTTCGAAAATGCTGAACCCCATGGTGTTTGACCAAATATATTGTTTTTGCTGGCCGAAAAATCTTTGGTAATCCAAGCTACTTCAATTTCGGAATCGATTTCGCAACGAAATTCGCTACACTTATAACCGCTTATGGTTTTTGTGCGGCCTGTTTTGGTCATCTCACATTCGGGAGCCTCTTCTTTTTCAACTTTCTCATTGTCAGTTTTCGCAACGTCCGATTGGTCTATTGCATTTACCC
>DATERL010000068.1:0-17868 GCA_035271585.1 Prolixibacteraceae bacterium | reverse complement strand
GAAGATAATTTTCATTAATTCATGAATTTTAGTATTAATTCCTGCCTAAAGTGAATCAAATAGTTTTCATTCATCAACAAAAAACAAGCGTTGGTCAACAAAATTAACCCATTCGTAAAACATTTAAGTCTTTTTTAGGATTAAAGGATGTTTTTGTCTTATATTTGTATTGTTATCAATTAAGAAATGGAGGAAAATTATGATTTACTTACTCATTGGATTCGGAATATTTATGCTTGCTGCAGGATTAGCATACGTAAAGGAAACAAAAAACAACCAAACTGTTTAATAACTTACTTTTGTTATTAACAATAAATATATGTTAAAATTCTCCTTTAAATATTCACACCTAGACTAAAAAGCTTTCGGGATTAAACTTGAAAGCTTTTTTTATTATAGATTTATTTATTTTTCAAGCTTGTATAGGCTCAAGTTGATCAGGCATTTGTATTTGGTTAATTTATAATCCCCCTATCATTTGCGATTAATCTCCCCTAACTCTTCACAACAAAGTAAAGCAAAAAAAAGGTAATCACTTCTCTATTGTAATATAATTGTACAATAACGAACTTTAATAGCTTCTTAAATATCGCTTATTCATTAAAGTTTTTAATTTTGCCCATGCTAATTATTAATGATTATTAACTTTTAACTACCATTCAAAAATTCTAAAAAGTGGAAAACATTAATGAATTTTTACAATTGGCAAAAGTTTATATCAGCCAATTTGGTTTAAAATTACTGGGGGCAATTGTTGTACTTTTAATTGGCTTGTGGGTTATTAAACTTATCGCGAGCGCAGTCAATAAGGGCTTGAGTAAAAGCATAAACGATCCGTCGCTAAGTAGTTTTTTGAAATCATTTATTTCAGCTTTATTGAAAATATTACTGGCGATCACTATCATGTCGATGGTTGGTATTCAAATGACCTCCTTTATAGCCATTTTGGGTGCTGCAGGTTTAGCTGTTGGCATGGCGCTTTCGGGCACATTACAAAATTTTGCCGGAGGTGTAATGGTACTTATTTTCAAGCCTTTTAAAGTTGGAGATTTTATCGAGGTCATTGGCCATGCCGGAAAAGTTAAGGAGATTCAAATTTTCAATACCATAATGAACACAACCGATAACCGGATTATTATTGTTCCCAATGGGAAAATTTATTCCGAATCGATTATCAACTATTCACAAGAATCACTTCGAAGGGTGGATTTTACTTTTGGAATTGGATACGACAGCGATTTAGACAATGCCAAAAATATTATTTTATCAATTTTAGAAAAGAATAAATTGGTTTTAAACACCCCTGCCCCATTTATTGCATTGGCTGCCATGGCCGAAAGTTCGGTCAACCTTACGGTAAGGGTTTGGGTTGAATCGGCCAATTACTGGAGCGTGTTTTTTACCACCAACGAAGAAGTTTTCAAAGCATTTAAACAAAAAGATATTAATATTCCTTATACACAAATGGACATTCACATTAAAAACAATAATTAATGAAAAAACTATTTTTACTATTGGCAATGGCTGTAATTACAGTAGTTGCTTCAGCACAGGACAAAGCCGATACGACGTATTGGGCAAAGGGAGGGAACTTTTCATTTAACGCCACTCAGGTTTCGTTAACAAACTGGGCAGCAGGAGGACAAAACAACTTGTCGGGGGTTACCAAGTTGCAACTCTTTGCAAACTATAAAAAAGCGAACACCTCGTTCGACAACAAAATCGACCTGGGTTTCGGTCTTTCTAAAGTTGAAGGCTTGGCGGTTCAAAAAAACGAAGACATTATCGATTTGCAGTCGAAATTGGGCATTAAAGCCTCCGAAAAATGGTTCTACAGCGCTTCGTTATCGTTCAAATCGCAATTTGGACCTGGTTACAGCGATTTAACTAACACAAGCAAAACTTCAAATTTTTTATCGCCCGCCAACTTAACCTTGGCCATTGGTATGGACTATAAACCCAACGATATGCTTTCGGTGTTAATATCACCTTTATCGGGCAAAATGACCATCGTAAACGATAAGGGAATTGATGCCACGCTTTACGGTTTGGCATCGGCCGATGCGATAATACGCATGGAAATGGGGGCCACTGTTTTGGCTGCATTAAAAACCGATATTGCCAAAAATGTTGGATTTTCGACCGAGTTGGGTTTGTTCTCAAACTATCTCGACAATCCTCAAAATGTTGACGTTGACTGGAAAGTAGGCATTATCATGAAAATTAATGACTATTTGAGTGCACAAATTGACACACGACTAATTTACGATGCCGATATACTTGATCCTGTTGATAACAAAGCTAAGGTTCAGTTCAAAGAATTACTAGGACTGGGATTGAATATCAAGTTTTAAAACAATAGATTGGTAGATTTTGAGTATTGAGTATTGAGAAAAATAGTTACACTCTGACATTGTGTGTGTTGCATAAACTGATGCAAGTGTTTCAATTTGCGTATAATCAAATGGTTATAAAAACATAACGAACTATTATAAGATACACTGAAAAATAAAAAAATAAAAAAACGCGGAGTTAAAAGCTCCGCGTTTTCTTTATATTATTTTCAAATCGAACTATTTAAAGTACAAGCTTTCGGGAGGGCCTAAGTAGGAGAAGGGCACTGATTCAGCTTCAATTACAATTTTCTGATACACCACACCATTATCAACCATCCATAATTTTAATGTGTGTTGACCTTCTTGTTGCAATTCCAACTCAACTGAACGAACCATAATTTTCTCCCCTACTGCGCTATTAAACCACATGGGATATCTCCAATCGGCCACTTCGGTACCTTTATGGACGTTAACCAATTTTGGTTCACCATCGTCAACCGAAACGGCAAACTGAAGTCCTTCGCCACCTTTAAAATTCAACAAAGGTGAAATGAGAACATTCACTTTAACCTTTTGATTTACGGGTTTATTAAGTAAGAAAAAATCGTATTTAAGAACCGGTGTTCCCTCTTCGGGCATTTGGACCGATTTAGTTACTGGAAAAGTTGTTATTGACGATCCAGTACGTCCCATTCCGGGAATAATATCCCAACTGATGCCTTTGCCATTAATAGCTTCAGTATATTTAGTTGCATCGATACTTACATAGCCATTTCGTTCGAGGTGCCCTTTAGGCTTGACTGCATTATCGATTTTTGTGGCCTTAACCAATACAATTTGCCTTTCATTATTACTCGATTCAATTACAATTTCGGCTTTATTATCTCCGGCTTTAGCTTTTGCCCAATCAATGCTCACTTCGATGCGTTGTTGGGTATTAATTTCTCCACTATTATTTGAAAATTTAATCCAATCGGACGTCGAAGTCAAATTAAAATTGAAAGGTTTGAGTCCTTTATTAAACACCTCAATATAAAAGCTTTGGTTATTATATGAATCAAAAGCAGGCAACATGGCTTCGCTCTCAGCTCCCGGCCAAGCATTTTTGCTACCTTCAACAGCAAACCCCATCAGCGCATTTTCATCAAGCTGAACATCGCTTACTTTGGGCATAATACTATATGGAGGTTGTTGCCACGAGTAATAGCCAATACGAGGCTGGGCCATCATGTGGTTCCATTTTCCATCGACCAATTTAGTATGATAAAAATCAGTGATTTCGGCATCAAAATCAAAATGTTTTTGAACCTTTTGGGCCATTTCGGTAGTTGCTGCCCTCCCCTGCTTTGCATACATTAAATTCAATGCGTGGGCATAATACATTTCGTACAAATTGGCACAGGCCATTGCGGGTTGATAGGCCAATTGATAAAATGCGGGTTGCAATTCGGCACTCATATTGTTATAAATCAGTTCGGCTTTTTTAGCTAAAGCGGTATAATCGGCAGTAACCGTTTCGAATTCCCTAAAATCGACAACACTAAAAGTATTAGAATAGAGCATTTCGGGGGTACGACGGCCATTGTATTTTGTATATAAATCGAGGATTTCGGCTGCATCATTGGCATATTTTTCACCAAATTGTTCAGCTGCCCAAAGCGTTGTGTAATTATCTATTTCGTTTACAGTAATGCGGTCGGGATCCCAAGCAAAATCGAGGAAAAATGAAATGGGCAATTCCATGGGTTTTAAGTCGCCAACATTAACCAGCCACAAACGATCGACTCCATGGCGATAAGCTAAATTCATTTGTTCCCAAACCCGAGGCAGGGGACTAACATTTAGCCACTTGTAACTACGCGGGCCGCCCACAAAATCGAAATGGTAATAAATGCCATAGCCACCACTGCGCTTAGGATCATCGGGGTTGGGTAATTTCCTCAAGTTGCCCCAATTATCGTCACAAAGCATTAAAGTTACATCATCGGGTACGCGCATTCCTTCATCGTAGTATTCTTGTACCTCCTTATAAAGCGCCCACATTTGAGGGGTTTTTTCAGCAGGTTTACCGGTCACTTCTTCAATTATTTGGCGCTGATCGTTGACAATTTTCTCCAACAGAACAGTATTGGCCTCGTCGCTCATTTCAACGTCACCATCGCCACGCATGGCCATGTTTACAATTACCTCGCGCTCGCCAATACGCTCAATGCCTTCGCGCCAAAACTCACGCAATTCAACAGCATTAGTTTCATAATCCCAAGCACCTTTCACTTCCTTTGCCTTCCATTCGGCATGGGCTCGGTCCATGGGCTCGTGGTGCGATGTTCCCAATACTATGCCCATATCGTCGGCCATTTGAGCATTTAGGGGATCGTCGGCATTAAAACTCGCCCACCACATGGCCGGCCATATATAGTTTGATTTAAGCCGAAGCATCAGTTCAAATACTTTTTCGTAAAACTCGTGATTGAAACCACCATATTTTTCAACAGCCCAGTGGCCTAAAGCAGGCTCTTCGTCGTTGAGGAAAATTCCACGATACTTTACTTTTGGTTCACCCAAATTATAGCGACCGTTTTTCACATAAATATTATCGTTTTTTACAACAGGAACATCAGCCCACCAATACCAGGGCGAAACGCCCATTTTTCGTGAAATATCGAAAACACCAAACATGGTTCCCCGTTTGTCGCTACCAACAATCACCAATGCATTTTCGACACCAACAAAAGGGTTTTTCACCACCTGAATTAACGAGTTTTCCCACTTTCCATTAATATCGTCGACATTAATTTTGTTTTCGACAACAAGTTGATCTATAAGTGCACTTTTCCCAAGGGTGCCTACTAAAACAATGTTTTTAGCCGATGGAATACTATCGTAAATAATAATTGCTTCGAGACCGGTTACATTTTTTAAGTCGGTTTTAAAATACTCAAGCGTTTTTTTAACACCTATAAAATCATTACTACCAACGACTAAGGTTGCAATTTCGCCATTTTGAGCAATGGCAAAGGCGTTTTTTTCGTTGTTAAACCGAATAAAATCGGTTGACTCATTACCTAAAAGGTAAGCTTTCCCAGATTCGGTTTTTGAACACGAAACCGAAAACAAGAAAATACCAACAAGCATAATTGCTATTGATAATTTAGTGATAATAAGCTGATTAATTTTCATTATATATATATTTTACGTTTGAATTCAAACTTGAATTTTACAATAGCAACAATACGGAATGAGTCACTCATAATATGATTTAATTTCCATTTAACAGAATTTTTATAGCGACATGAATTTAAAAATTATATTAAAAAAACAAGCCTATAGAAACTCAAAACAGGCATTACAAAGCATTATAAATCAAACAAGTTGAAGATACAAATAAACTACGACCAGTGAAATCTTTTTGGAAATTAATTATGAAAACTCACAAGCCATAAGTATATTTAAAAAATGCCTCACTTCGTTTAGTGTTGCATTTTTTGAGTAAACAAATGTAAGAAGAAGTGGCAAGGCGATATGTTTTGAAACACCTTTGCATTATATGATGTATCAACAAAAAAAATTGGTTGCCCAATGTTTGAGCAACCAATTTGAATATTTATTGGAATCTAATATCCAGGGTTTTGATAAGCAGCAATCTCTTCTTCGGTCATTTCCATACCATCGAGTTGGCCTTGAGGAATTGGTCGTAGATAGAGATAAGGTTCGATTTGGCGGTTGTACACTTTAGGCGTATGGTCTCCGGCATTATTTCCACAAATTTCGTAAGTAGCACCATATTCAGCCCATTTTTGAGTACGAACTAAATCAGTCCAACGATAACCTTCGGCAAAAAATTCACGCGAACGTTCCATCAGAATATAATCGATATCAATTGTTGATGGCGTTGCAGCTATCATAGCGGCACTATTATCTACCTCTTTAACTTTATTTCCATTATTGTCAAAACGCCATTTTCCGGCACGTGCACGGATAACATTAACCAATTCTCTGGCACTTTTACCACTAGTGGTAGTTGCACCTTTCACAGCAGCTTCAGCAGCTATAAAATAGAATTCCGAAAATTTGGCAATATTAAATGGACGGGTAATACCACCATTTGGCGAACCATATCCACCACTATTATCGGTACGGTAAGTACCAAGTTTCCAAAGTCCAGGAAATGCTTTTCTACTTATACCTCTAGGATTGATTACAAAATCAGACCTTCCGGGTAATTCACCTCCACCAACGCCACTGGGACCAGGGCCTTTTTCGTATGTAACAGGTGTAGCTGGTTCTTCGTCCAAGAAAGTAATTATAGCATCGCCAGGGAAAACCTCCATACCGTTTGCATTAATCAAAGATCTATTAGTATTGGCAGGATCTTTATCCCAATTACCACGATAAACAGTTACAAAGGTACCATCGTAGCGTGAATCGTTCGTTTTATCGGCAAAGGTATTTGTAATTGCACCAATAGTTGGCGCCATACGAGTCCATGGACGTCCCAAGTGTTGTGAGGCTTCACGTATAACAGAAGGAATACCATTGCTTGATATTTCGGTATAATTCCATGTCATCATCCAAACTGCGAAGTTATCGAAGTCACCACCACCCGAATAATCTAGGCTTTGTCCGTTATAAAACTCATTGGTCTCAGTATAATCTGCATAAAATAAAATTTCAGAGTTGCGATCGTTTGAACCTAAATTTACATCGTAGTAAGTTGGTTGTAGGGCGTAAGGACCAGGATTATCAATAGCAGTTGTTGCCACGTTGTAGGCTTGTTGAAAATACCATTGGGCATCATGTGAATCGGGATCGGTACGAGGCGCTTCTGGATAGGTAGGAATATTATTTGGGTTTTCGAGCCACCATCCGTAGGTCAAGTATGCTTTTGACAGGAAAAGACGTGCAACGGTTTTAGTTACAGTTCCGGTTTGACGGCTTGTTTCAGGCAAATCTTCTATCGCTTGCAATAAGTCGGGAAATATTCCTTTTGTGTAAACCTCGGGCACTGTATTCCGAACAGAAACCCTAGCGGTGGAAGAGTTAAATTTTAGCTCACCAGCTCCTAAATCTAAAGGTACACCTCCGTAGGTTTGAACAAGCAAGAAGTAGTCAAAGGCCCGGAAAAACCTAGCTTCAGCAATCAGGGCATCTGAAATACCTACTTCGGCAGCATTTTCAATGATGCCACTTGCGGTATTTATATTTGGGAATGCGTTATTCCACAATCCACTGGCCGCACTATTCGATGAAGTAAGATCTCCTTGTCCCGAATGGTCATGAATCTTAAAGTTTTCGTCAGCACTCTGTCCATAGGTAGCTTCGTCGGTACCATTGAAACAGGTATTGTAATAATAACCATTGGGATAAAACCTACGCTGACTTGCGTATAATGCAGTTAATCCGCCATTCACACCTTTTTCGGTCTTGAAATATTCAGGTGTGTAAATACTGCGTGGCTGTTCTTCCAATATATCGGAACACCCGGCCAGGAACAGCAATAGGGCTGCTCCTATTATAAATTTTATTTTTATATGTTTCATTTTCTTTATTATTAGAAAGTTAGATTAATACCAAACAACAAGTTACGTGTAGATGGTGTATTAGCACCAACTGTAAGTATTCGCTTGTTATAACTACTTACAGCTGAATTCTCGTTACCATAAGAGTTTGTTTCTGGATCCATTCCTGATTCAGTATGGTAGGGCGAAAACAACACTAACGGGTTCTGAATAGTGCAGTAAACACGTAATTTTTCGATTCCGATATTTTCTGTCCATTTTCTATCTAAGTTATAACCAAGTGAAATGGTACGAATCTTAAGAAAAGATGCATTGAAGTATCCCAAACTGCCACCATACTTTGGATTATCATTAGATATTGGACCAGAAGGACTTGGATATTTGGCATCGGGATTTTCTGGTGTCCAGTAGTCAACTTTTACGTTATTTCTACGACCTGACATCATATTCAGATAACCAGCTGATGAATAGAGTGTACTAATAAGCATACCACCTGATTGAAAAGCTCCAACAGCACTAAGGTCAAAACCTTTATATGATAAATGGGTGTTAAAGCCACCTTGGAATTTAGGATCAAGACTCAAAATTTGTCGATCGTCGGGTCCGATTTTTCTAACGGGTGTGCCATCTTCGTTGTAACCACCGTCGTATTTCACTTTAATCATACCTACATCACTACCCGACTGAAGCAGTTTCATTTCTTCCTCTTCATCAACTTGCCATATTCCTATTTTCTCATAGTCGTATATTGAGTTAATAGAGTGTCCAACAAACCAACCATTAGCTTCGTCTCTATCTTGTCCAGAGGCAAGTGCTACCAGTTTGTTTTGGTTAGCATACAAATTGATACCAGCTTCCCATACAAATCCATTTGGGTTATCAATTATCACGGCATTCAACGAGAATTCCATCCCTTTGTTTTGGGTTTCACCAATATTTCCGGTGAAGCCACTTACGCCTGAAGTAGTTGGAAGACTAAGATTAAGCAAAATATCTTTTGTATCCGTTACATAGTACTCAAATGTTCCCGACAAACGACTATTCAAAATAGAAAAGTCTAATCCATAGTTCATTGTTTCAGAGTACTCCCATCCTAAATTTGGATTTGGAAGATTGGTTACATAAGCTCCTGTAGAATAGATATCGTCACCAAAGTTGTAAGGTATAGTTGTTAACCTTCCAAGTGTAGCATAAGGTGCAACGGCCTGGTTCGATGTTTGTCCATAACCTACACGCACTTTTAAAGCATTAATTAGGTCAACATTTTCAAGAAACGATTCGTTCCCGATATTCCATCCAGCTGAAACCGCAGGATAAGTATGCCATTTATAACCTTTAGCAAGCCTCGAAGAACCGTCGGAGCGAACAGTCATCGTTACCATATAACGACTGTCGTATGAATACATAGCACGTCCCATCCATGATTCTAAACCACTCACCCAATAATCTTGGTTATTGGGAGCAACGGTAATATCGCCTGCAGCATGTCCTAAATTATAAAATTGGAAGCCTTCTTCAGGAATGTTTTTAGCTTCAATCATCGATTTATTAAAGGAAGTTTGTTCTGCTGAGTACAACCCTACTACGTTTACCGTATGCTTACGGTTAAAAGTTCTATCGTAGCTTAATAGGTTTTCAATTACCCAACTGGTTTTCATCGAGTTCTCAACACTAGCTGATGATGGGTTTGATAAATTAGTACTATTAATTCCTTCACCTGTAAATGAACCATTATTGCCCATACGGAGATTCAAACCAATGTTTGCACGATATTTTAGACCTTCTACGCCCGGAATTTTAACTTCACCATAGAGGTTATTATATGTTCCATATGCCTTTTTTTCATCTAACCATCTATCCTGTAATCCTTCTACAACATCTCTTGGATGAATCCAACTTTCATCTAAAGGCATTTTTACTGTGCGTTTCCATGAACCATCTTCCATATAAGGATTTACGATAGGTGAAAGGCTTAAGATTCCGTACATTCCCACTTGAGATCCTTCAGTAATATTGTAGTTATTATTACTTGTTAAACCGAGTTTGATGTATTTACCTATCTCCTGATCAATAGCGGCACGCATTGAAATACGGCTGTATTGCTGTGTAGGAATTACGGCTTGGTCTTGATAATATCCAACACCAAAGTTATAAGTTCCTTGGTCAGTACCACCCGAAACACCCACATCGTGGTTTGTTACTTTAGCAGTTCTATAAAACAAATCTTGCCAATCGGTATCTATATCATTAGATTCATCAACACCATTGGCGTATTTTCCATTAGCTGCGCGAATATCAATAAATTCCTTCGCATTCATCATAGGGATTTTGATTGCATTTTTTAAACCGTAATAACCATTATAGCTTACTTTTGCTTTTTGTCCTCTAAGACCTTTATTAGTTGTTAACAATATTACTCCGTTGGCACCCCTCGAACCATAAATAGCAGTTGCCGAGGCATCCTTTAAAATATCAATGCTTTTGATATCGTTAGGATTAATATCGCCAATGCTACCGGCAAAGGGAATACCATCAAGCACCACCAAAGGGTCGTTATCGGCACTCAATGAACGAGTACCACGAATACGAATTTGCATTTCGGCACCTGGTTTTGTTGATGTTTGTGACATGTCTACACCTGGCAAACGTCCTTGTAACGCTTGTGTGATATTAGAAGAGGGTATGGCACGCATCAAATCGCCATCAATAGAAGCTACCGAACCAGTTACAGATTCTTTGCGTTGAGTACCATATCCAACAACAACCACTTCGCCGATATCAGACATTTCAGGTTTTAATACCACATTAATACGCGATTTACCTGCAACTACAATTTCCTGGCTTTCCATTCCAACAAATGAAAAAACCAAAATTGCATCATCGGATTTAACGACAATAGAATAATTACCATCGATATCGGTAATAGAACCATTTGTGGTACCTTTTTCGACAATTGTTACGCCTGGTAACGTAGATCCACTTGCATCAGAAATAGTACCAGAAATACTTTTGCCCTGTAAAGCTTCGTCAATATCGGCTGCCATTGCAGGAGCATAAGAACCTGCCATTAGAACCGATACCAATACGAAAGCCTGCAAGACTTTTCTCAGATTAGTAGTTTGGGAAATAAATTTTTCCCAAGCATTGGTTTCTTTTTTCATAAATTTATAGGTTAAATACAATTAAAATTAAAAATTACAACTTTTGATTATTTATGGTGTAAGCATTAAGTTATAGTTTACATACGATATTACATCATTTTTTATCGTTTCGAGTAAAAAGATAAAGTGTTCTGAGGTGAAATATTTGTAAATAAGCTTCAGACCACATTAAACAAAAAGCACAAGAACATTAATTACAAAGCACTAGAGCCCAATTTTTATTTAACTGCAACCGATTGCGAGTGATTAAAATAGACTATACTTTTTATCATATCTTCATTTTTAAAAATACATATCAGTTTTGTAGAATCAATAAAGATAAAGCATTAAGCACTATATTAAATTTAATATTTTAATGTTAACACTTTACAATATTTTCTTCATGACCAGTTTCTATTAGATCACAATCACAATATTACAGTATTTTTTTGATAAAATGAAAAAAAAACAAAAAATTACAATCGGTTGCATTTATTCTTTTTAAAATATACAAGATGAAATAACGTGAGTGAATGAAATTCAATTTAAAATTATAAGTGAAAATATTTCCATCAATAGCTAAGGTATAGTATTTTTACACAACATTGCCAAAACATTATATTTGTTGAAGACACACAGAGAAATAAATGTTTAATACCATATATTAACGAATAAAAGAAGATCAATGAAATCATCGACTCAATTTATCATCGCCTTACTGCTTATTATCCTCAACTGCGCATGCAGCCAAAGTGAGGTTTTTATTGCTTCAAACTCGGAAAGTATTCATTACATGGGGCGAATTACCCACAGCGATTCAGCATCATCGTTTTACTGGTCGGGCACATCGGCTGCAATTAATTTTGAAGGCACCCAAGTTAAAGCCCTTATGGACGATGAAAACGGCAACAATTATTATAACGTGATTATTGATGCCGACAGCGTAATAATGCTGCGTACCACTAACGAGAAAAAACTATACGCCCTGGCCGAGAATCTACCAGCAGGAAAACATTCAATACAGTTATTCAAACGTACCGAATACGATCAGGGACAAACCGTTTTTTATGGTTTCAGCTTAAACAAGGGTGCAAAACTTTTGGCTCCCGACCCAGTAAGCTCAAAGAAAATAGAATTCTACGGAAACTCCATTACCTGCGGTTATGCTGTTGAAGATTACGAAGGCAAAGACCGATCAGACAGTATTTACACCAATAATTACCTGAGTTATGCGGCAATTACTGCCCGACATTACAATGCAGAGTATCATTGTACTTCAAAAAGCGGTATCGGAATTACTATTAGCTGGTTCCCCTACATCATGCCCGACATATTCGATCAACTGATTCCCCTCGATGAAAGCAGTAAGTGGGATTTTAGTCAATTTACTCCCAATGTTGTGGTGGTACATTTACTGCAAAACGATTCATGGCTAGTAAACATGCCCGAACACGACTCGTTTAAAAAGTATTTTGGTACCGAAAAGCCTTCAGAAGAGTTCATTATTGAAGCATACAAAAATTTCGTATCCAGCTTACGTGAAAAATATCCAACTGCACAAATTATATGCACCATGGGCGGAATGGATGCAACACAAGAAGGCTCACCCTGGCTGGGCTATGTTGAAGAGGCAGTAAGCAGATTGAACGATGCAAAAATATTCACCTACTTTATGCCCTATAAAAACACCGGAGGACATCCCAGCGTGGAAGAACAACAAGTATTGGCCGAAGGATTGATTCAATTTATTGATGAGAATATTGAATGGTAGGGCTTAAGTTTGAGACTAAGGTTGAGGTTGAGGTTGAGATAAAAGGCTAACATAATTAATAACGATAGATAATTATTTTTTAATACTTTTACCGCAGGTTTTGATTGCGACACATTACAAACCGGGTATCCATGAAAAATCTTTCTCAAATAACAATTTAGTAAACAAAGGTTTATATGCAGATAAAAATCGAACATATATTTCATTGTTTTTACTCACCACTGTGCAACTATGCTTCGAAAAATATAGGCAACAGCGACGATGCCGAAGACATTGTGCAATCGTTTGTGTTTATGATTTGCTCCCTCACCTGCTTGATGTTGTTTTAGTCGCAACTCTAAATCCTTTGTACTCCCAGTGTAGTAACTGTTGTCAGCGCATAATAATATGTACATATATCCTTGTGTCATATCATTTTTTTCTGTGGGTTGAGCTTAACGTCGGTGCCTGAGCCTGTCGAAGGCACCAACCATGTTATTTTCTAATTAAAGTATCAATTATTTGCTGAATTCAAATCACAAATGAACTTCTTGATTAAATAATAAAAATTCAATTACAAATATAAAATTTTGAAATTTTTTCTACATTTGAAACCATTGTGTAAGGTTTGATAATTTGGTTATATGAAAGACTATTTAACATTAGCAGAAGCTTCAAAAATTATTGGTAAAAGTAAAGAAACTCTGCGAAGATGGGACAAAGAAGGCATTTTAAATGCTGTTCGAGAGCCTGTTTCAAACTACAGAGTATATCGGAAATCTGATGTTCAAACCTTATTAGGTCGTCTATTTGATGAAGAAGTGTAAATCAAGTTTTAATTAAAAAACGCTAATTTTCATCGCATTAACGCAGAATCAAAAAATCAATAAAATGACCCAACAAGGAATTTATGAACAACTCATTAATAAGTTAGTTTCTGCAAAAATTAAAGAACTAGATCGCAATGTTTTTTATATAAAAAAAAGTGTAATTGATAAGGCCGAAGCTTCCCAATTTCTCTCTCGATACTTAATAGAAATAATAAAATTTGCCCTTAATTTAATTACTGGTGATGAGAGCGTTGAGAAACAGATTGCACTTTCAAATAAAATTATTAATCTTCTACGAAATGAATTAAATAATGAAGATTTTGAGGAAGATTTAATAGCCACCGAAGCTAAAATTTTAACTGCAATATTTTCAAAAATAGATGCTAGTTTTTCAGATTTTGAAAAGCATTTAAAATCAATTACACCTTATACCCGATTGTCGCAAAGCGAATTATTTACCGGCAATAATTCAGGCATTTCACTTGAGAGTGAAATTAAAAAGGAAATTCTATCATCGGATAAAATCAATTTTCTTGTATCATTTATTAAGTGGACAGGTATCCGAATTTTTGAAAAAGAATTATTTGAATTTACAGAGCGGGGTGGAAAACTCAATATAATAACGACATCCTATATGGGTGCGACCGATTTGAAAGCGGTTGAATATTTATCGAGTTTAAAAAACACCAAAGTTAAGGTTTCATATAACACCGATAACGAAAGACTTCATGCGAAAGCCTATTTATTTTATAGGAATACTGGCTTTCATACGGGTTATATAGGCTCATCAAATATTTCACGTTCAGCTTTAACAAATGGACTGGAATGGAATGTCAAAATTACCACTAAAGAAGTTGGCCACATCATTGATAAATTTCAGAAAACTTTCGAAACGTATTGGGAAGACAAAGAATTCGAATTATTTGATAGAAAAAAACATACGGAAAAGCTAAGAACGGCATTGAAAAATGAGCGCGGTTTCAATAAAATAAATCCAGCCATATTCTTTGATATAAAACCATTTCCCTTTCAAGAGGAGATCTTAGAAAAGTTAAAAACTGAAAGATTAATTCACAATCGTTTTCGGAATTTAATTGTAGCAGCAACAGGGACTGGTAAAACTGTTATTTCTGCATTTGATTTTAAAAACTTTATGAAAGAAAAGCCAAACGCAAAACTCTTGTTTGTTGCTCATCGAAAAGAAATCCTACAACAAGCTCAAGCCACATTTCAAGGAATATTACGCAATAATAATTTTGGTGAATTGTGGGTTGACGGCTTAGAACCCGAAAAATACGACTGCGTATTTGCCTCTATTCAAACACTTAACAATAAGATCAACAATCTAAATCTAACTGAATCTTTTTATGATTTCATTGTTATCGATGAAGTTCACCATATTACCGCGTCGAGCTACAGACCAATTCTTAATCGGTTTAAGCCTACAATTATTTTGGGCTTAACCGCAACGCCTGAAAGAATGGATGGCGAAGATATTCTGAAAGATTTTTGTAATACAATTGCTGCCGAAATTAGATTGCCCGAAGCACTAAATAGAAAATTACTTTGTCCATTTCAATATTTTGGAATTACAGACAGCATTGACTTATCGAAAGTTGAATGGAGAAATGGCAAATATTTACCAAGTGAACTCACAAAAATTTACACTCAAAACGACAAACGGGTTGGCGAAATCATTTCCAATCTCAATAAATATTTACGTGATATATATGAAGTTAGGGCACTGTGTTTCTGTGTAACACAAGAACATGCACAGTATATGACCGAAAAATTTTTGCTAGCAGGACTAAAAGCCGATTATCTGGTAAGTTCACGGAACGATTTAAGAGATGAATTAAGGCTCAAGTTCACAAACAAAACAATTAATTATCTTTTCGTTGTCGATATTTTTAACGAAGGAATTGATATTCCGGACATTGACACTGTACTATTTTTGAGGCCAACCGAAAGTTTAACTGTTTTTCTGCAACAGCTTGGACGTGGATTAAGATTATCAGAAGACAAAGATTGTTTGACGGTTTTGGACTTCGTTGGAAATTCACGTCCAGAATATGATTATGAAGGAAAATTTAGGGCATTAGTTGGTAAAACAAATACCTCTATTCAAAAAGAATTAGAAGACGATTTTCCACACCTTCCATTAGGTTGTTCAATTGTTTTAGAGAAAAAAGCAAAGGACTTTATTCTCAAAAATATACATAACGCAACTTCATTAAATAAGAATCAACTTCTAAATAAAATTCGCAATTATAAACATCAGACAACCTTACCGCTTACATTAAAAAACTTCATGCAGTTTTACCATATTCCATTGCAATTGATTTATAAACGAGGCAATTGGAAAAGACTCTGTGTGATGGCCGAACAGATTAAAGATTATTCGGCAGACAATGAAGTGGAAATTCATCGAGCGATAAGTAAGAAGTGGCTTTCTTGTAATTCTAATTCATATTTTTTATTTATTCTTTCTTGTGCAAAAAGGAATTTCGATATCAGTTTTGATCATCTTTCAGACTTAGAAAAATCGATGTGTTTGATGCTTCATTACGATATTTGGCAAACAGCTGGCGGTTTCGATTCACTTGAAAATAGCATTAAAGCTATTGGGAAAAATACTGTATTAACAGCTGAAATAATTGAAGTCTTGGAAATCTTAATTGATAAGATTGATTTCATGGAAAGTGAAATTGTTTTGCCTTATTCTCAGCCTTTAAAACTACACAGCCGATACACACGTGACCAAATCTTATCGGCTTTTGGATTTCATTCATTTGACAAAAAGAGCGAGATTCGTGAAGGTGTAGCATTTTCGACAGATAAAAACACAGAATTGCTTTTTATTACATTAAACAAATCGGAAAAAGACTTCTCGCCAACAACGCTTTACGAGGATTTTGCGATTAGTGAAAATTTATTTCATTGGCAAACACAAAATACTGTTCGTCCAGACAAAGGCAAAGGCTTAACTTATATTAACCATATTAGTGATAAAAAACTAATTTTACTTTTTGTTAGGGAACGAAATGAAGACGAGTTTGGTAATAAAATGGCCTCTGTATTTTTAGGCGAGGGCAAATTATTGGACTATTCGGGTTCAAAACCGATGAGCATTAAATGGCAACTTTCTGAACCCATGCCACCTTACATTTGGAAAGATTCAGCAAAAATGGCTGTTGGTTAAATAGAAATGCGTAAAACGGATTTGCTGATATTATATAAACACTTTTGTGACTAATGGATAATTCATTATTTCCAATGATCCATTTTTCCAAATAACTTTGATTAGCATTAAAATCAACATGGTAACATGACGAGTTTTTAAAGAGAGAAGTATTTCAATATAACTTAGAGAGCTCTCTACTTAGGTTAGTTAATTTCTAATACCAACTACCCCATATCGGCCAACACCAGGCGTATTTCGTTATAGCTAAAGGTTTCGCCCAATTGCTCGCGAATTGCAGAGGCGGTTTTTTTGTCGCTTTCTCTTATGCACGAAGAAATTATATCGTAACGTTCGTTGTCGATTAAGCGAAACACATCGAGTTCACCTTGAGCAACATAGCTAAACAAGTGATTTTCGATGGTCGATAAAGCCATTTTGCGTTTTTGAGCTATTTCGCTTGGCGATAATCCCCTATTGAATAGCTCAAAGCTGATGGCTTTTGTGTCTAAACCAGCCAATAATATTTCATCATCGATATTGGGTGGTACTTCCATGGCTTTCGATTTTCGGTATTGGAGCGCCATGGCCAAAATTTCTTTTCCAAACTGCTGCATTTTTTTACCACCCATGCCTTTTATGGCTTTTAGAGCGCTTGCAGTAGCTGGCACTTCCTCGGCTATGTTTTCGACCAGTGTTTGGCGAAGTATTTTTGAAATTTCGATATTCAGCTCATCGGCTTTTTGATAACGCCAACTATTGAGCATCGAAAAGAACTCGGGATGAGTAGTTTGCATTAATACTTTTCGGCTTGCTTTTGCTTTAACAGGTTGCTCAATAGCTGCCTTCGATTTTGTTTCGAGATAAGTTTTGATGTTAAATCCCGCTGTTTCAATTTGTTTTAAACATTGAGTTTTAATGGCAATTTCCTTTTCAAGTTTGCCTACTCCATCGCTAACACTTTTCCGAATGGCTTTGTTATCGGTTTGAAAAGCAGCTGAATTAAAGGGAGTTTCAATAATTTCGTTCAATTTACCCATAAAATAAGCAGCACCACTTTTCAATCGTTCTTGCAAACGGGGGTTGTTATCGGCATGTCCAAAATGATAAAT
>DATERL010000067.1:0-27060 GCA_035271585.1 Prolixibacteraceae bacterium | reverse complement strand
CTCGAAACCCCTGAATGCATGGCGTCTTTTAATTGCTTTTAATTGAAACCTTATATTCTAATCTGCTAAACATATTTAATTTAATTTGTTTTTTACAGATTTCAAAAACAAATTATCTTACCACATAATCACTTAATATATAGCTAAAAACATTTGCTTTTAATATTTATTTTTGGTAAAATTGGAATAACTTTTAAAAATCTCAACCATGTCAAAGAAATTCCTTTATCTGGCGGGTATTTTATTAGCAATAATTATTGGTACTGTACTGTTTTGGTATTATTGCTGTAATAGCGAGGCCAAAAACAGCAATATGGAAAGTTCTACCACTAACGACTTAATTGCTTCCATACCCGATGACCAAAAGACCGATCTAATCACCACTTCCGATTCTGATTCTTTGAATAACTGGGAAGCAATCAGAGAAAATTTGAATGCCAATCCCCTGACTTTGTATTTTGAAATCAATAAATCGGAGGTTAATCTGAACCAAAAAGATATTCAGAAGCTTGAAAAGATCAATGATTACCTTATGAATAATCCCGATACCAAATTATTGATTACCGGGCATTCTGACAGTACGGGTGAACATAACTACAACGTCAAAATTGGTCAAGTCCGAGCCGATTTTTTAAAGAGTCACCTTATACGTAATGGTGCAAATGAAACTAAAATTACAACATCTTCAAAAGGGCCAGATGATCCAATTGCTGAGAACAATTCATCTGAAGGAAGAGCAAAAAACAGAAGAGCAGTTATATTAATTAAATAATTTAAAACTTACTGAAATGTGTATATTATGCATTTTAATACCAATTATAGTTGGCTTAACATGTGCCTTGTTTGGTTATTTCTTAGGCAAACTAGTTGAAAAGAAATCTAAAGTATATAAAAAGCTTCGAGCTGATCTGGAAGCCTGTAGAAAAGAAAATGAACGACAGTTGTCGGTGAACAGTACTTTAAAAAGTGAGGTGGACAGTTGCAATAAAAGATTCAATTTATTGCAGTCCGACTTCGAAGCTTTTAAGTTGAAATCTGGTGCCCAGTTACCTGAAGAATTACCCTTTAACTCTGTTTTGGCAACAAGCGTTTTAGGAAAATCTATAGCTGAAAATGATCTAAAGATTGTAGAAGGTGTTGGCCCTAAAATTGAAGAATTATTTCATAATGCAGGAATCAAAACTTGGAAAGCTTTGGCTGAAACTTCGGTTGAAAAATGTCAACAAATACTTAAAAATGCGGGCGACAAATTCAAGATGCATAAACCTGCAACTTGGCCAAAACAATCCGAAATGGCTTATCTTGGAAAATGGGAAGAGCTAAAGGAATGGCAAGATGTTTTGGATGGAGGTAAAAAATAACTCCAATTGGGTTAAAAACCACTACTTATTAGCCTTGCGATATTATAACAAATGCTCTAATTATTAAAGATAATGATTAGAGCATTTGTTGTTTTTCATCGTTCTTCAGTTAGTTTATAAGAAATAGTTCCAAATTTACTTTTTGTTCCACCCAAGATCAATTTTATTCCTATTTTTAGGGGTTAAAAAAGATTATTTAAGAGACACTAAAAATTTGTTCTTCGATTAGAATCAGAGTACATTTGGTTGAATAATAAATTCAATAATTAAAAAAATAAAAATAATGATAGAAGGACTTATTGGAAAACTCAAGTCGGAAATAGGGGCAAAAATAACTAATAAAGCCAAGGTTCCATCTGAGAACCTAGACGGTATATTTTCGGTTGTTGGCAATGTAGTAACGAAGGAAGCAACCAAACAGATGGTTGGTGGAAATCTTTCAAGTTTAATGAATCTGTTTTCAGATAAACCGAAAAATGCCGCGGCTAAACAAATACAAACAAAAATGCTTTCGGGTGTTATTAGTGAACTAACCAGCAAAATGGGTATTTCGGCTAAGCAATCAAAAATGATAGCCGAACTTGCATTGCCGGCTTTAATCAATTTGATAGCTAAGAAAAACAAAAGTAAGTCTAAAGATGACTCTTCTTTCCTGGATGAAATTTTTGGAGGTGTAGCCAAAGGAGGATTAGGAGAAGTTGCAAAAGGTTTATTGGGTCTCTTCAAGAAAAAATAAACCAAAATTACTATTCAACATAAATCAAACCATTATTGATCAACAAAAATGGCTTCCATTTTTAGTGCTCAAGCCGCTCGGACTTTTACTTTTTTGCAAGAGCACAAAAAATATCACCACTATCAATAAATTACAAGAGATCAGACCAATTGGCTTAAATCAGGGAATTCACGTTATTGAAAAACCCAGTTTTATTTTAACTAATTGGTTTGATTTTATTTACGGGCACTTATGATTTGCCCTTATTTTTAATAAATAAACGGCAAGCATGGCTGTACGAACCGTAATGCAAATTACGGGCACTCTCCTACCTACTAACATCATTAACTTTGGTGGCGAGTGATACACTTACGAATTGCTCAATTTTCGTTTCGCTGCTCAACATTTTAACTTTCAACATTATTTGAAAATATCTTTTATCTCTTCCATTACAATTACACTAATAGTTTGTTGTGTTTTTGTTTATGACTAATAATGAGCGTATTATAGATTACAATAGTTCGTTATATTTTTATAAGTAATTAACGTACAGCACCTTACGAATCACTCAGATATCTTGTTAAACAATTGAATACTAGCGTTCTATATTTTGTCTCAATACTAATATCTAATAATCTAACGATCTATTGAGATTACACGCATAATTCATTACGCCACTCATTATCAACACATTTCGTTTTGCCTTAACCTTAACCTTAACCTTAACCTTAACCTTAACCTCTGTCTTATTCTTAACCTTTGCCTTAACCTTTGCTTTTAAATCTATTATGCTCCATTAATGGCTAACCATAGAGTGAGCGTAGGAGTTATGCGATCAATTATTCTGCAAAAACAACTTTCACACAATTTAAAAAGCACCAAATGCGCCATAATATCAGTGATTTATGTAAGAAGTATTCGTAAATGTATAAAGAATTTAATGCTGTTTGTCATCAACTTTGCCCAGGATATTCGATCGATGTTTAAAAATTGATATGAATAAAACAGATTTGAAACAACGTTAACATACATCTTAATACAATCACAATGAAAAAAAAATTTAAGCTTACAAATGAAATGAGTATTCCGATGCTTAAGCAAAAGAGATATTCATGGTTCTTTAATCCAACCTTGATTTTATTGTTACTGACTATTTTCATGTGGCAATGCGAAAAGGATGACTTTGAAGGAGAAACCAAGGGCGTTTGTCCTGAAGTAATTTCTTCCGATCCTGCAAATGGAGCTACTAACGTAGTTACAAATAAGATAATCACTGCAACGTTTAACGAAGCCTTGATTCCTGCAACAATTAACAATCAAACTTTTTATGTGGAACTAGGAAAAGTTACTGCTGTAGGAATCGTAACCGATGCAAACAAGCAGTTGAAAAGCCTTGAGGAGTCAAATTCGCCTACTATTTCAGGCGTTGTAACCTACGCAGACAAGGTCGCAACTTTCACACCTTCTAAACCACTTGAAGCCAATAAAACTTACAGTGGAATTATCACTAAGAAGGTAAAGGATCCGGCCGGAAATTATCCACTAAAGGATTATATCTGGAGTTTCACGATAGGCAATGTTCCAACGGTGATTTCTACCAATCCGCTTAATGCAATTTCGAAGGTGCCGCTTAACAAAATAATTACAGCCACATTCACAACCGAAATGAATCCTTCAACGATTAATGGCACAACCTTTTTGGTCCATCAGGGCACAAATCAAATCGCCGGGACAGTTACTTATGCGGGAAAAACGGCTACATTTTCGCCAACAAGCCCACTTACCGATAATACGGTATATACCGGAACAATTACCATTGCTGCTACAGATCTTTTAGGCAATGCCATGGCCAGTGAATATAAGTGGAGTTTTTCTACAGCCCAAACTCAATACACCATTTTCTTGTCATCTAATCCTTTAGCCGGGGGATCGACCAGTGGTGGTGGTTTGTTCAATAAAGACGATCAAGCAACACTTGTAGCAACACCACTAGTAGGATATGCTTTTACAAACTGGACGGAAGGTGCAGCTGTTGTATCGACCAATACAAGTTTTACCATTACAACAAGTTCTGACAGAACATTGGTGGCTAATTTTACACTTCTTCCACCTTCATCGTATACCTTAAATGTAACCACAGTGAACGGCACGGTACTTAAAAATCCGAATACAGCCACTTACAATAGTGGAGCAACGGTACAGCTTACGGCCACACCAAGCACAGGCTATACCTTTACATCGTGGAGTGGAGATGCCACTGGTTCAACGAATCCGTTAACCGTGACCATGAATGCAAATAAGAACATCACGGCCAACTTCACGCTTATTCCACCTTCATCGTATACCTTAAATGTAACCACAGTGAACGGCACGGTACTTAAAAATCCGAATACAGCCACTTACAATAGTGGAGCAACGGTACAGCTTACGGCTACACCGAATTCAGGTTATGTATTTGACTCATGGAGTGGTGATGCTTTAGGATCAACAAATCCGTTAACCGTGACCATGAACGCGAATAAGAACATCACAGCCAACTTCACGCTTATTCCACCTTCATCGTATACCTTAAATGTAACCGCAGTGAACGGCACGGTACTTAAAAATCCGAATACAGCCACTTACAATAGTGGAGCAACGGTACAGCTTACGGCTACACCAAATTCAGGTTATGTATTTGACTCATGGAGTGGAGATGCTTTGAGATCAACAAATCCTTTAACAGTAACCATGAATGCGAATAAGAACATCACGGCCAACTTTAATGCTGTCATCATTCCACCATTAGGCCCTGGTGTAGTAAACCTGGGAACAGCAGCTAATTTTGTAGCTATCGGAAAAACAGGTATCGATGCCAAAGGTGTTACTTCAATTACGGGTGATATAGGCGTTAGTCCGGCAGCCGCGACTGCATTAACAGGATTTGGATTAATAATGGATGCTACAGGTACATTCGCAACATCATCAATGGTAGTTGGGAAAATTTATGCATCTGATTATACAACACCTACACCTGCTAAAATGACCACCGCTATTAGTGATATGGAAAACGCTTTAACTGCAGCAATGGGTATGGTAAATGCACCTATTATTGATCTTGGTGCTGGAAATATCAGCGGCATGACTTTGGTTGCAGGCCTTTATAAGTACAACACTGGTCTTTTAATTACAAATGAAGGCGTTACGCTGACAGGCGGACTTAATGACACATGGGTTTTCCAGATAGCCTCAGATTTTACTGTTAACCCTAATGCCATTATTACGCTGGCAGGAGGCGCACAGGCTAAGAATGTTTTCTGGGTGACTTCAACTCAGGCTTTGATTGACACGAATGTTCAATTTAAAGGGAATATCATTGCACAGACACTTATATCAATAAATACAGGATCTAGTGTTCTTGGTAGGTTACTTTCTCAGTCGGCCGTTACTTTAAATGCTGCAACAATAGTTAAACCATAAAAATAGGTATATCCCCCTCCGGGGGGATGTACTTTAATTTCAAAAATACAATAAAGAACAAAAAATTTTAACGAAAAGAAAAGATACGAAAAATATTTGCCTATTCTTTGATGTTGATGTTGATTGGTTTTGCCACATCAACAAAGGCACAGGAGATTGAAAGACCTCATCCAAAACTTTGGGTTGGAGTTTCTGGCGCTGTTAACTACAACATGTACACCGGAACAACACAAACACTAAATTCGGCAATTAAAGCGCCAGCCGCTTTTCACGAAGGATTTGGGTTTACTCCCTATGGTTCATTTTTAATTGAATACAGGCCAACACCAATTATTGGTTTTATGCTGAACCTAGGATACGACAACAGAGGAGGATCGTTTACAGAAACATTTTCGCCTTGTAACTGCCCCGAAAATTTAACAACTCCACTTAGTTATGCTGTTATTGAACCCAGTATCCGTATTACTCCATTCAAATCGGGTTTGTACCTTTATTTAGGTGGTGCATACAGTTACAACATCAACAAATCTTTCACCTACACATTTGATGTTGATCCCGAAGCACGTTTTAATAGTGTACAGGGAGATTTCAGCGACATCAACCAAAGTGTGTTTTCAGCTCATGCTGGTTTAGGATACGACATCCCATTGTCATCAAAAAATAGTCCTAACCAGGTTAGTTTGTCACCATTTGTTTCCTATCATCCTTATTTTGGACAACACCCCCGTTCGGTTGAAAGCTGGTCGTTATCGACTGTAAGAGCTGGTGTTGCTATTAAATTTGGAAAGACCCGCCCCATTCCGGTTGAGCCGGTTGAGCCTGTTGCTGTGGTTAAGCCAATTATTGTACCGATAGTTTTACCCGAAGTACAGTTTAGTGTAATTTCACCTAAAAACATTCCCCTAGAGCGCAGGGTAAGGGAAACTTTTCCTTTAAGAAATTATGTATTCTTCGATTTGGGATCGACAGAAATACCCGAACGTTATGTATTGCTCAAAAAGAGCGAGGTAAAAGATTTCAAAGAAACCCAATTGGAAGTGTTCACACCAAAAAGCCTGTCAGGTCGTTCCGATCGTGAAATGACAGCCTATTATAATGTATTAAATATTCTTGGCGACCGAATGAGTAAAAATCCAAACACCAGCATTAAGTTGGTGGGATCATCAGAAAACAATGTGCAAGAAGGTCGCGTAATGGCCGAATCGGTCAAAAAATATTTAGTCGATATTTTTGGAATTACACCTTCAAGAATCACTACCGAAGGAAGAGACAAACCAAAAATCCCATCGGAACAACCCGGGGGTTCCATGGAACTTGTACTTCTTGGACAAGACGACCGCAGGGTTTCAATCGAGAGCACTTCACCTGAATTGTTAATGGAATTCCAAAGTGGAGAAGCATCACCGCTTAAACCTGTTGAAATCAACGTGGTTCAGGAAGCTCCGCTCGATAGTTATGTAACAATCAATGCCGAAAATTCAGACAACGTATTTTCTTCATGGTCGTTAGAAGTTACTGATAACGATGGTGTGGTACAGAAATTTGGCCCATACGAACAAGAACAAGTGAATATACCCGGAAAATCGATATTGGGAAAACGTGCCGACGGAAATTATAAGTTTGTCATGATTGGCACAAACAAAGATGGTGAAACAGTAAAAAAAGAAACACAAAAAAACTTGGTGCTTTGGACTCCACCAATCGAAGAACAAGGTATGAGGTACAGTGTGATTTATGAATTCAACGATTCAAAATCAATCAAAATGTATGAAAAGTACCTAACTGAAGTGGTTACTCCTAAAATTCCTAAAAATGCGAACGTTATTATTCACGGTTATACCGATGCTATTGGAGACCCAGTTAATAACAAAATTTTGTCGCTGGCCAGGGCTAATGATGTTAAAGGAATTATAAATGCTGAATTATCAAGGAAAGGAAGAAACGACGTGAAATTTGAAGTTTATGGATTTGGAGAAGATGAAAAAGTTTCTCCTTTTGGAAATAAACTTCCCGAAGAGCGATTCTACAATAGAACAGTAATAATTGATATTATTCCCCAATAGGCAATTGGTTTAGATGTACTATACATTAATAATTTTATTGTGTAGAGTAAAGATCGTTTTGAGGGTGAAAGCTTGAAACGGTCTTTTTTCATTGGTCGAAAGTGCGAAAGATGTAACTTTTTTTCAATGTTGTGTAATAATTACCAGTGAAAAGGGATCGATCTTTATGCAACAAAATTCAAGCAAATTTATGACCATTCAAATAATTAGAAAACCATTAACAGTTTTACCTTTTACAGTGACTGCTACGATGGGCTGGAAGAAAAGCACATGAACCTGAATAAGGGTGCAGAGTGTCTCAACCGTGAGTTACCTGATGGCCAGATTAACCATGGAAAAGTATAAATAAAACACCTACATGAATGAGTGGGGTTATAAGAAAACCCAAATAATCATTCTATAAATCAAAAATTTACACAACAAACAATCACATTTTTAAAACAAAACATTATGATTAAAATTAAAATTATTGCCTTGGCTTTTCTAACATCCGTCATTATCCTATCGGGATGTGGAGTTAGTAAATCTGTTAAAGGAGGGGCTATTGGATCGGTTGCCGGTGGTGCTGCAGGTGCCATTATTGGGCGTGCAACAGGAAATACTGCCATGGGTGCCGTTATTGGCGCTACTGTTGGGGGTGTTTCGGGCGCTGTAATTGGTAACAAAATGGACAAACAGGCTCAAGAAATCAAAGCGAAGGTTCCAGGCGTAAATGTAGAAAGAGTAGGCGAAGGTATTGTTATTGAATTTACTAGCGATGTGCTTTTTGGATTCGATAAAGCTGAACTTAAACCAGTCGCCAAAGAAAACCTAGGAAAATTAGTCACTATTTTGAATGATTATCCCGATACCAATATCGAAATTCACGGACATACCGACAGTAAAGGTAGTCTTAGCTACAACCAATCACTCTCGGAACAAAGGGCCAGAGCAGTTTCTAATTATCTGACCAACAGAAGCATTGCTTCAAACAGGCTCACTACTATCGGATTTGGTGAAGAACAACCAAAATACGACAACGATACCGCCAATGGTCACGATCGTAACCGCAGGGTAGAGTTTGCCATCTCGGCCAACGAAAAAATGAAAAATGAATCAAAACAATAAATCAAAAAAATGAACATTAAAAAATACATACAAATGAAAAATAAAACTATTCTCCTGATAATAGCTTCGTTATTATTCGGATTTACAGCATTTTCTCAGTCCGAAGGTATATCGTTTGGTATACGTGCAGGAGGCGATTTCCAAACCTTTAATGGTAAGGATATGAATAATGATAAGCTCGAGTTAAAAATGGTACCCAGATTTAATGCGGGTGTTATTGTCAATATTCCGTTTGCACCTGAATTCTGCATTCAATCGGGTTTATTGTTCTCCACCAAAGGAGCAAAGTCGGCTGATAAATTTCTGGGCATTGATATGTCGGCTGAATACAATATCTCGTACATTGAATTACCCATCAACCTACTTTATAAAGCGCAATTGGGCAGTGGAAATATTATGCTTGGATTTGGTCCCTACTTAGCGTATGGAGTTACCGGAAAAGCAAAATACACCATCAGCAGTGTTTCGAGTGAAGATAAAATTGTATTTGCAAAAGAGTATTCAAGCTTGAACGCATCAACATGGAACACTTTTAACCCTTTTGATTATGGCGGAAATATTTTGTTTGGCTATGAACTTAATAACGGCATCTCTTTCCAATTAAACACACAATTGGGATTGGCAAAAATTAATGCTGAAAACACAACGTTTACTAACGAGAAAACAACCTTCAGGAACACAGGTTTTGGCCTTTCTGTTGGCTACATGTTTTAAATGAAAGTGTACGAATAAAACAAACAATATGTTACTTGGCAATTCTTTTGTCGTTCTCATTTTATCAATTGAAATAGCCAATAATATAACAGTTAACCATATCATTTACGAAAGTGTGTAAAAACGCTTTCGTAAATAATATTGTTAAAATACTAGCAATTAATAGTTTGCTAATCTCGATAGTTTTCGGGATTAGATATTTAGATTTAAAAAACGTAACACATTGATAATAAACCACATGCACCCTCATAAAAACGCAGCACAATAAACTAACTATCAAACACTAACGAAAAAACAACGAACTATTAAGCAACAAAATAGGGTTGTATTGATTTTTTGCCCTCTTAAAATGAAAATACACGGATGAAAAAATTTAAAATTAATCAAATACTGGGGCTATTAAAAACCACATTCATTAAGTGGTTTGACCGTGATCCCTTTCGCGAAGGAGCTGTTATTGCTTATAACGCCATTTTTGCTTTGCCCGGATTACTGGTGGTTGTAATTACACTTGCTGGTTATTTTTTTGGAGCCGATGCGGTGAGTGGGCATTTGCATAATCAGATTGCTAAAGCAATGGGGAACAACACAGCCGATCAGGTTCAGCAAATGGTCATTATGTCAATGAAAGCGAAAGACTCGTTATTGGCAACCATTATTGGAATTACAACAATAATTATTGGAGCAACAGCCGTATTTGTTAGACTTCAAAGTGCATTAAATATTATTTGGGAAGTAAAGGCGACCACAAGCAAATCGGGCATTATTATATTTCTTAAAACAAGGCTTTTTTCATTGGGTCTTATTGTTTCAATTGCCTTTTTATTATTGATTTCATTGACCATATCGTCCTTATTAACAGCTTTAGGTACATGGATACAACAATATTGGTCCGAATCGTTGCTATTATATTTTAAAATTTTCAATTTCGTAATGTCCTTGGGTATTATTACTGTTTTATTTGCCTTGATGTTTAAAATTATTCCCGACGCCAAGGTTAAATGGAAATCGGTGTGGATAGGCGCATTTATTACTGCAACATTATTTGTAATTGGAAAAACAGCACTGGGATTATACTTCGGAAAAGCCAATCCCGGATCACTATATGGTGCAGCTGGCTCCGTTATCCTTATTTTGTTGTGGACCTCTTACTCTTCAATGATTGTTTTTCTTGGTGCCGAGTTTACAAAGGTATTTTCAGATAAATACTATGGCGAAATTGCACCTTCCGAAAATGCAGTGAAAGATAAAGGACGAACCATTTAACAATAGACAGTTGAATTAAAGCAGAAAACATTGATAATTAGCAACTTTATGACTTATGAGAACAAATAATAATGAACTATTAATTTAATGAATGAACTATTTATTATTGAGGCTACGTACTGATTAACTATGATTTAGAAAACTATTTGATGCAACAATAAATAATTCCTATTATTTAATTATCGATCTAAAAATGAAAAGGAAAATATTATTTGGAATGTTGATTGGGATCTTTGCCCTTGTGTTGGTAATCGAATTTCTAACACCTGTTATAGTTGAGCCCTTCATTAAAGATAAACTACAGGCTACTTTAAATGAGAAGTACAAGGACTACACCATTGAAATAGGCACAATCCGTTTTTCTTTGATTCCAACACATTTAGAACTTAAAAAAATTACCATTACACCTAAACAAGAGTTTGGAGGCATCAATAATTTGAACGGAGAAATTGAGTCGGTGAAATTCAAAAGGATTAAGCTCACTAAAGCGTTGATTAAAAAGGAATTTAATATTAGCGAAATAATTATTGGAAACTCCAACATTAAAGGAACGATAGCATTTCAAAAGAAAGAAAAACCACCAATTGTTTTGCATTCAACGATACATATTGGTGCTGTAATTTTTGATAATATAAATCTGGCGTTGGTCGATTCTTTAACAACAAAATCTTTTTCAGCCAATGAAAGCGCTTTAAAACTTTACGATATAAACATTAAAAAACAGGATACTTTATCGTTCGGCGTTATTAAATATTTCGATTTCAAAGCCAAGGAACTCCTTTCTGTTTCGGCAGATAGCATGTACACCTATAGCCTTAACGACTTTGATTATTCACACACTTTAAATGCGCTGTCGATAAAAGAATTAGTAGTTCATCCCAATTATTCCGAATATGATTTTACGGCACGGTATAAAGTTGAAAAAGATCGTATTGAAGCCAAATTCAGTGATATTTATCTGCATAATTTTCCGGCCGAAGTTTATTTAAAATCAGGAAACCTGATCAGTTCCTTTATCGAAATCAGGAAAATGGATATGCATGTTTTTCGTGATAAACGAATAGCCGATGATCATAGTATAAAACCAATTCTTCAGGAAGTGATTTACAATTTTCCGGGGGCTATTCGAATTGATTCAATTGGTTTAAAAAATGCGGTTATAAATTATAAAGGACATGCAGAAAAAGCCAATGAACCGGGAAGTATCAGCTTTAATAAAATGAAGGCTAGTATTTATAACATTACCAACAACGCCATTTACAAAACCAAAGATACTATGTTGGTTATAAAGGCTGAGGCCTTGCTGATGAACAAAGGCAAATTATCCATTTTATTTAAAGCCAAATTATTCGATAAATACAATACTTTTTCGTTGAGTGGTAAGCTTTCTGGCATGGAAGCAACCGCATTTAACCCAATACTGGAAAAAATGGCTTTTGTGCAAATCACTTCAGGAAGAATTGATGCCATGACTTTAAATTTCAGGGCTGATAATACCAAATCCACAGGCCAAATGACCTTTCTTTATCATGGATTAAAAATGGCCAAAATAAGCAAGCGTACAAACGATACCTCCGCTTTTAAAGAACAGTTTATCTCGTTTATTGCCAATGCCATAATAATAGATTCAAACCCAACTCAGGGTAACGAAATCCGAATTGGGATTATTGATGCGGAGAGAAATCCAGAAAAATTCATTTTTAATTATTGGTTAAGGTCAGCACTCTCGGGAATACAATCTACTTCGGTTAAAAATAAAAAGGGCAAAAATAAACAATAACCAGGTGGAGCTAAATTCGGAAATAAAGTTTTAAACGTATAATTACCTATAAATCAAGGCTCAATAATATATAATTCAATGCCAAATGTGTGAATGATGTAACTCTTTCATCTGACTATGTAACACTTTCCAAAGCTTAAGACCTCACCTTTGTTCTGTGAGTAAACTTTCACACCTGTTCCGCCAGAAGCGGCAATATTAATACTAACAATATGTTTAAAAGAAAAATTATATTGCTAACAATAATGACAGCAATAATTCTGCTGATCGCCGGTGGATGTAAAAAAGATAATGAGCCTGCCCAATTTACAAATTATAATCTGATGGTAAAAGATGTTCTTGGTGTAAGCGGTACAGTCACTTTTACCGAAAACACCATTTCGTCAGCAACCATTGACATTGTTTTAGTTAATGCACCAACTGGAAACCATCCGGCAAACCTCTACATGAAATCAGAAGTTGAAAATGGCTCAGTTGCTATTGCACTTAATCCTGTTGATGAAACCGGTAAAAGCTCAACTCTTGTATCTACAATGAATTACCCCACACTAATTGGATTCGATGGATCGATCAAAGTTTTATCAAGTAGCACCGAACCTGACATAATTCTTGCACAGGGCGACATTGGTGGAAATATATTAACAACCATCAATATGTCCTATACAATGGATATTGTTGGTGCTTTTGGTGTATCTGGAACCGCCGTTTTCGCAAAAAGGGTAAATGAGAATACACTTATAACCATTTCGCTTACAGGTACTATTCCTGGCGAAACCTACCCAGCAACAATTAATTTGGGTTCTATTGCATCAGTTGGTGGAGGTCCAGTTGTAAAAGAGTTAAGCAATGTAAATGGAACTACCGGTAAAAGTTATACAAACATCCAAAAATTAGAAGGTGGAACAAAAATAACTTACGAAAACTGGCTCGTGTACGATGGTTATTTAAATATTTACCAAGCACCAGTATCAATTGAAAATATAATCTGTCAGGGTAATATTGGATCGAACTAAGCAATTCATTCTATTATTTTTTAAAATAGATTACCATATTAACCCACAAGCTTTCAATGAAAACTTATGGGTTTTTATTTGTAAAATTTTCGTCGTTGACCAAAACAGAAAAAGGTGTGAATAATATGCTTCGGCGCAAGACAACAAGCAAATACATCTGTTTCATAAGGTATTAGGCATTTACACCTACTAATGAGCCTGGCCATTGGTAAAAACGCAGAGGGTATTATGATTCAGAAGTGATATTCTGAAAAAGCCAAAAAGTGGAATAGTTGTAAAATTGAAATGAATGAAGATGCTATGGCAATCGAAAAATTGGCAAAAGAACAAGCAAATTCTCCGAGGATATTCTTAAACCCGAGGACGTGCTTCGAAGAAAGATAAAGTGATAAAAACCAATGCAAAGATGGTATTTCCGTCTAACTCATAGTTTAAAAGAAAGTATGGACAAACAAAAACAAACTACGAAAGACATTGATTATCTGGCTGATATGTTAACCAGCAAAGATGACAAGCTTCGCCGAGATGCACGCAAGTTGCTAATCGTTATTGGGAAACCATCTATCCCTTCCCTATCGCAGGTTTTACTAAACTCCAAAGTGCACAAAGCGCGTTGGGAGGCAGCGAAGGC
The DNA here is from genome assembly GCA_035271585.1 of Prolixibacteraceae bacterium. Classification (GTDB taxonomy): domain Bacteria; phylum Bacteroidota; class Bacteroidia; order Bacteroidales; family Prolixibacteraceae; genus Roseimarinus. The sequence continues at coordinate 12,951 of DATERL010000067.1, read as the reverse complement.
ACTTGGCGAGATTAACAGTGCTCAAGCCATACCTTGTTTGGTTAAAGCGCTCGAAGACCATGAAACCGATGTTGCGTGGTTAGCTGCTGTTGCGTTGGAAAAACAAAAGCAGGCTGCATGGCCCGAACTTTTCCGCGTACTCATTGAGCGGGGAGTAAAATCAATTAAATTGCGACAAGGAACACATCATGTATTAAGTAAACAGCGGGTAAAAGGGTTCAACAAACTGCTCGAGGTGCTTCGAAAAGCGCTCGAATCGGGAGCTAATCCTGAATATGCACCTGTTGCGGCTTTTAAAATCCTTCAGAAAATGGAAAAGCATTCATCTCACGAATAAATAATCTATCGGTTTTTAAACACAATAGATCGTTAGATTATTAGATATTAGTATTGAGGCAAAATATAAAACACTAGTATTCAATTGTTTAACGAGACATCTGAGTGATTTGTAAGGTACTATACCTTAATTACTTATAAAAATATAACGAACTATTTTAAACACTCAAAAATTTAATAAAATGAATAAGAAAACAACGATAATCAAGCCCAGTTATGGCAATTTACCAAACGATGCCGATGGCTTTGATTTGCTTGCCGAATTGGCATTAGATATGCGCAGCTCATGGAATCATGCTGCTGATGAACTATGGCAACAACTCGATTCAACACTTTGGAAACTAACCCATAACCCCTGGATTGTTCTTCAATCTGTTTCAAGGGTTCATTTGGAGAAAATGCTTGCTGATAAAACATTTCGTAAAAAATTAGATGAAAGGGTTTCTGTCAGGAAAAATGCCATCGAGAGTGATGCTTGGTTTCAGCATAATTACCCAAAATCGCCACTTAGCTGCATTGCCTATTTTAGCATGGAATTTATGCTGAGCGAAGCCTTGCCTATTTATTCAGGCGGATTAGGAAATGTGGCTGGCGACCAACTTAAAGCTGCTGGCGACTTGGGTGTGCCGGTTATTGGTATCGGGCTGCTTTACCAACAAGGTTATTTCCACCAGGTAATTGATAAAGATGGATTACAGCAAGAGCTTTATCCTTATAACGATCCTGGTCAATTGCCAATTACGCCACTACGCCATAAAAATGGAGAGTGGCTACGACTTGAAATTGCATTGCCCGGGTATTCAGTTTGGCTGCGTGCATGGCAAGTACAGGTAGGCAGACTTAAACTTTACCTACTCGACAGTAACGATGCGGCAAACCTGCCTGCCCACCGAGGTATTACAAGTGAATTATATGGTGGTGATCAAGAGCTTCGGCTAAAACAAGAACTAGTTCTGGGCTTGGGCGGATGGCGCTTGCTAACTGCACTTGGAATAAAACCCGAAGTATGCCATTTGAATGAAGGACACGCAGCTTTAGCCGTTTTGGAAAGGGCACGCACCTATATGCAAGAAACGGGATCATCGTTCAACGAAGCGTTGATGGTTACACGGGCAGGAAATATCTTCACAACCCATACCGCAGTGGCGGCTGGTTTCGATTGTTTTTCACCTTTCCTTATAGAACATTACCTTGGTGATTATGCCAAAATGCTTGGTATTTCAATTTCCGATTTCTTAGCATTGGGTCGCATAAATCCCAATGAATCAAAGGAAAGTTTCAATATGGCCTATTTGGCAATTAGGGGTAGTGGCGCGGTAAATGGTGTAAGCCGTTTGCATGGGAAAGTAAGCGGACACATTCTTTCGACACTTTTTCCACGTTGGCCTGAAGATGAAGTACCAGTGGGTCATATTACAAATGGAGTCCACATGTCGTCATGGGACTCAGCAGAGTCAGATGCCCTTTGGACAAAGGTTTGCGGAAAAGGTCGTTGGTTGGGAACATCTGAAACATTAGGCCAAGAAATTCGCAGTATTTCGGACGAAAAATTTTGGAAATTCAGAACAAAAGCCAGTGCTTCTTTCGTAACCTATGTCCGCGAACGTTTGGCTCAGCAATTATCAATTTCTGGCACATTAGACGAAATTCCAAACGATACAAAACCAATGTTTAACCCAAATGCTTTAACCTTGGGTTTCGCCAGGCGCTTTGCAAGTTACAAAAGGCCAAATCTGTTGTTATACGATAAACAAAGGCTACAACGCATATTAACCAATACGCTATATCCAGTTCAGCTTATTATTGCAGGCAAGGCTCATCCAAACGATAACGAAGGTCAGGCAATGATTCAGGAATGGATACAATTTATAAGGCAGCCTGAAATCAGGGCTCACGTAGTTTTTCTAAGCGACTATGATATGCTTTTAACGGAACACCTTGTGCAAGGCGTTGATGTATGGGTTAATACCCCCAGGCGACCATGGGAAGCCAGTGGTACAAGTGGCATGAAAGTACTTGTTAACGGTGGACTCAATCTATCCGAGCTAGATGGTTGGTGGTCTGAAGCCTACACACCTGAAGTGGGCTGGGCATTGGGCGATGGAAACGAACATGACGACATTCAACTTTGGGATGCCAAGGAAGCAGAACAACTTTACAATATACTTGAACAGCAAGTGGTGCCTGAATTTTATAAACGAAATGAAAAAGGAATCCCCACGAATTGGATAGCGCGAATGAGAGAAAGCATGGCGCAATTAACACCGCAATTCTCGGCCGACAGGGCCGTTCGGGAATACACCGAACAACGATATTTGCCTGCTGCAAAAGCATATTATGAACGCGCTGCCAACAAGGGTATATTGGGAAAGAAAATGTTTAATTGGCAACAAACCATGGAGCAAAAATGGACTACACTGCACTTTGGTGAGGTGAGCGTTAAAACGCACAATGGTAAACACACATTCGATGTTCAGTTATTTACGACAGATATCGACCCAAAATACTTATGTGTAGAACTTTATGCTAATGGAATTAAGGGCGAAAAAGCGATGATTCAAGAGATGAAACAAGGAATAAAACTGGAAGGATCCGCCAAAGGTTATTTATATAGCGCTTCGGTTGCTTCAACACGTCCTGCATCGGAATATACATCACGGGTTGTGCCGAAATTTTCGGGTATTTCAGTTCCCTTAGAAACAAATCTTATTCTTTGGGAACGTTAAAATTCAAATGATGGCACATATTGAACATCATAAAACTCATCGATCAGGTTGGCTGCGAGCAGCTGTACTTGGCGCAAATGATGGAATAGTTTCAACCTCAAGCCTGATAATAGGTGTAGCCATTTCGGGAGCAAGTCGCGAAAGTATACTGTTGGCAGGTACAGCGGGCATGGTAGCAGGCGCAATGTCGATGGCCGCAGGAGAATATATTTCAGTTAAATCTCAGGAGGATACGGAAGATGCTGATTTAAAGATGGAGGCAATATCACTCGTTAATAATAGAAAGGAAGAAGAACAGGAGTTGGCCATCATTTATATGAAACGAGGATTGGATAAGAAACTCGCTTATGAAGTTTCAAGGCAGTTAATGGAGCATAATGCACTTGAAGCACATGCCAGAGACGAGATTGGGATTACTCCTGAGCTACGTGCCTTCCCTCTTCAAGCGGCATATTCGTCTGCAGCAGCATTCACAGTAGGTGCAGCAATTCCTGTTATAAGTATTTTTGTATTATCTATTGAATATCTCCCATGGGTTATACCCATATTATCGATTGCTTTATTGGGAGTTTTAGGAGTCATTGCAGCCATTACTGGTGGTGCTTCTCCAATTCGAGGCGCAATTCGCTCCTGCTTTTGGGGAATGCTCGCTATGATTGTAACCGCTGCAGTTGGTAAACTTTTGGGAACTTTCGGCTAAATAAAAATAGATCGTTAGATATTAAGTAAGGTTGAGACTAAGACTGAGGTTGAGGTTGAGGTTAAGAATAAGACTAAGGTTAAGGCAAAGGTTAAAACAAAACAGAATGCGCTGATTATTGAATGCAGACAAAAATGTAACGAACTATTATATGAATAAAAACGGAAAACATAATACAAACATCCAGCATGAAATATTGCCTCAACACAATAAACGGCCGCACTTAAAGCGGATTCATCATTCCTGGATTTTTTGGATTTTTCTGGTATTGATGCTGATTGGCATCATATATTATGTATTGAGTGATAACTTTTCATTGGCTCCTAGCTTACAAGTGAAGCAACCATTGGAAAGTAGTAGTATGCTATAAATATTCATACCCAAATAATCTTTAATGATGAAAACGCAAGAACTTATCAAAACAGCACAGGCCTTAGTTGCTAACAATAAGGGCATTTTGGCCATGGACGAAAGCAGTCCAACAATCAAAAAACGCTTCGAACAGTACAAAATTAATCAAACAGAGGAAGCTCGCCGATCGTATCGCGAATTGATAATATGCACTCCAACCCTGGGCGATTTTATCAGCGGTGTAATTCTTTTTGACGAAACAATTCGCCAAAAAAAGAAAGATGGAACTTCGTTCGTCAAAGTTATTACCGATGCAGGAATCATCCCAGGCATTAAAGTGGACAAAGGTGCCAAAGATATGGCTGGCCATGCGGGCGAAAAAATCACCGAAGGACTAGACGGATTGCGTGACCGATTAACTGAATACTATCAAATGGGTGCTCGTTTTGCCAAGTGGCGCGCCGTAATTACCATTGGTAACGGAATTCCAAGTAGCGCTTGTATAGAAGCCAACGCACATGCACTGGCACGTTATGCTGCCTTGTGTCAAGAAGTTGGACTGGTTCCAATTGTTGAGCCTGAAATACTCATGGACGGCAGTCATACTATGGATCAATGCTTCAGTGTAACAGAGGAGGTTCTGCAAACGGTTTTTCAACATTTGTACAATCAAGGTGTGCTATTGGAAGGTATGCTTTTGAAGCCCAACATGATAGTTCCAGGATTAAAGTGCTCCACACAGCAAACGGTTAACGAGGTTGCCGATGCTACGGTGAAGTGCCTGATGCGCGCTGTTCCTGCTGCTGTTCCCGGAATTATGTTCTTATCTGGCGGACAATCTAGCGAACTGGCTTCGGCACGTTTAAATGCCATGAATGAACGATTCAAAGGACAATTGCCTTGGGGACTATCATTCTCATACGGACGCGCCATTCAGCAACCAGCACTTGAGATATGGAAAGGCGAAGAAGCTAATACACAAAAAGCACAACAAGCACTGGCTCATCGTTCCAAATGTAACCGAGACGCACGCCGTGGCAAGTACAATGCAGCAATGGAAAAGATATAACCCAATGTGTGAATGTTGTAACACATTGTCGAAATTCTATAAGTTTTGCTAAGCAAAAACTTACGAATTTTGACAATAATAAAATTAAATCAAATAATTCATCAAATAAAACTCAAATGAACAATTTATTAAGAGGGCTAATATCAGGATACGGGGCTAAAAAATTAGGTGGTGGCTGTTTAGGTACTATTGTGGTTTTTGTAATCATCTGGATTATTCTTGGACAATGTAGTTAGTATTGAAACTTTACGAAACGCATAAATACATTAGTATTCAAAGTATTATTATTAAAGTTGATAAAATATGAACCTGTCTTTTCAAAAGCTTTTTTTTGCGATTGCTACTGTATTTGCACTATTTGCAATGCTGGTTTTGGCAAAAGTCATTCTCATTCCTTTAAGTATTGCTTTGCTTTTTTCATTTATACTGTTCCCGCTTGCAAGAAAATTAGAGTCATGGGGGACTAGTAAAATACTTGCTGCTTTTCTTTCAATTTTCGTTGTGATTATAATTATTGGAGGCATTGTTTCCTTTTTTTCAACTCAAATTATTGAAATAGTAAAAGAGTTCTCTAATTTTAAAGATAAAATTATCTCCGCCTTTGCTGACGTTACAGTATATCTCAACCGTAATGCGAGTTTCATGGATAATCTGGGAAAGGATGAACTATTTGACCGGATGAAAGTTTGGATTACTGATTCAACAGGGTCTTTGGTAAGCAAAACAGTTAGCAATACAGCCACTTTCATGGCCGGACTGCTGGCAACCTTTGTTTTTACTTTTCTATTGCTTATTTACAGAGTTGGATTAACAGAGGCATTTCTGGCTTTTTCGTCTGAGAAAAATCGTGCAAGGGTATTGAAAATGTTTAAATCCGTTCAACAGGTCGGTCAAAAATATTTATTTGGAATGGCAATTCTCACCATCGTAATTGGATTAGCAAACAGCATTGGGCTTTTGATTATCGGTATCGATAATCCTTTCCTTTTCGGATTCTTAGGCGCTGCATTGGCCATTATACCATACATTGGCACTACAATGGGAGCTATCATTCCTATAATTTATGCTTTTGTTTCTTACGAGTCAGTTTGGCCAGCAATTGCAGTTGGCATTTTGTTTTGGGCTGTTCAGCTAGTTTCCGATAATTTGCTCACACCAAGAATTGTGGGAGGTGGTTTAAAAATTAATGCTTTAACTGCCATCCTGAGTTTATTTATTGGTGCTGCTGTATGGGGAGTGGCCGGAATGATTTTGTTTCTACCGTTTGCGGCCATGTTAAGAGTGGTTTGCGAAGAGTTTGAAGAGCTCAAACCTATTGCGCTAATTATAGGCGAGCAAAATAAAAAAGAGGATGATGGTCGTGAATTGTTTTTAGTTAGATGGTGGGGGAAAATAAAAGGTAGGGTTACGAAACAATCTCATCATTGAAAATGTCTGATTGATGTAAGCTTTTACTTGAAAGCTCGGTTTGCAAAGATGAAACCAATTGCTGTTACCGACAACTCAAACACTCATGAACAGGCTGTTTTTGGTGCTATTGATAAATTGAAAACTTCTTTGGAAAAGATAACCGGACATTTGAAAAATTATTAATTTTCCGCAATAATTTTATCAGAGATTTCAGACTTAATTTATAACTCAGAAAATGTGGTTTTCCAAATCAATAGAAGACGTCCTTAAAGAAATAAATGTTGATGCATTGTCAGGGCTTTCAGAAGAGGAAGCAAAAATAAGGCTTGAAAAATACGGAGCCAATCAATTGCTTTCGAAAAAGAGAAAGAACATCTTCCAACTATTTGTTGCTCAGCTTCGAGAGTGGCTTATTTATATTTTATTAGCGGCAGTGGTTATCACCTTGTTTATGGGTGAATATATTGATGCCACCATCATTATCCTCGTGATAATTACCAATGCTGTTCTGGGCGTAATACAGGAAGTGAAAGCCGGAAAGGCCATTGAGGCACTTCAAAAAATGTCGTTTCCAAAAGCGCTTGTGCGCCGAAACGGTGAGGTGAAAGAAATAAATTCGCACCAAGTTGTTCCCGGCGATATTCTAATGCTGGATGCCGGACGTTTCATCTCCGCCGATATTCGTTTAATTGAGTCGGCAAATCTGCAGATAGAGGAATCGGCGCTCACCGGTGAATCTATTTCTGCCGATAAAGATGCAACACAAATTCACAGCGACGTTAAAACTCCTTTGGGCGACCGCATGAATATGGCGTTTATGTCGACCCTTGTGACCAGTGGAAGAGGAATTGGCGTAGTGGTTGAAACTGGCATGACTACCGAAGTTGGTAAAATTGCCAATCTCATCAATTCCGAAAAAAAGGAGAAAACTCCTTTGGAGGTCAGGCTCGATAAGTTAGGGAAAACGCTTGGATTATTTGCCATCGGCATCTGTGTTTTCATTTTTATTATTGCAATAATTCAGGGCCGCGATTTAGCAGAAATGTTTGTTTTATCGGTTTCGCTTGCAGTGGCAGCTATCCCCGAAGGGCTTGCAGCCATTGTAGCAGTTGTACTTTCTATTGGCGTTACGAGCATGTCAAAGAGAAAGGCGATTATTAAAAAGTTGCCTGCTGTTGAAACATTGGGGTCGGTCAATATTATTTGTTCCGACAAAACTGGCACGCTTACTCAAAACAAAATGACCGTTAAAACTTATTTCAACCTGGAGGGTGAAGTAGCGGTGGAACGTAATTCAAAAAACAGCGCTACCGAAGATGCAAAATTGCTTGCCAAAGCCATGATATTGTGCTCTGATGCAACTTTCGAAAACGGACAAGGAACGGGCGATCCAACAGAAATTGCCTTGCTGCTTCTGGGAGATGATTTGGGAATTGATAGGAAAACACTCAATACTCAGGCCAGTCGTGTTAGTGAGTTATCTTTCGATTCCGACCGCAAATTAATGTCAACACTCTACCAAGAAAACAGGAAGTTTACGGTTTACACAAAAGGGGCAATTGATAATTTGATTAAAATATCAACCCAAGTTTTAGAAAATGGGAAGGTAATTCCCATTACCGATGAACACAAAAAAAGGTACCTCGATTCAACGGAAACAATGTCGAACAATGCACTCCGTACGCTTGGTGTGGCTTATAAACCTGTCAATTCCATTGTTGAAGACGCTGAAATAGAGAAAGACCTGATATTAATTGGGCTTGTGGGAATGATTGACCCGCCTCGCCCCGAAGTAAAAGAATCTATTCAAAAAGCAAAATTGGCCGGTATTATTACGATTATGATTACTGGCGACCATAAAAATACCGCATTCGCCATTGCCCACGAACTGGGAATGGTTGACTCCATTGATCAGGCCATTACGGGTGCCGAACTGGATCATTTTTCAGAAAAAGAACTCGCCAAAAAGATTGTGAATTATCGTGTATTTGCACGTGTTTCGCCCGAGCACAAAGTAAAAATTGTACATGCGCTCAAGTCGCACGATAATATTGTTTCCATGACCGGCGACGGGGTAAACGATGCGCCCTCGCTCCATGCTGCCGATATTGGTGTGGCAATGGGAATAACCGGTACCGATGTTGCCAAAGGTGCTTCGGATATGATTCTGATGGACGATAATTTCGCGACCATTGTTTCAGCTATCGAACAAGGTCGCAATATTTACAGTAACATTAAAAAGTCCGTTATCTTTTTGCTTACTTGTAATTTAGGTGAAGTGATAGCCATGTTTGTTACGCTTATGATGGGTTTGGCAGCCCCGTTAATTGCTACGCAGCTGTTGTGGATTAACCTCCTTACCGATTCATTTCCGGCCATTGCATTGGGCATGGATCCTGGAAATCCAGATGTGATGAAAGAAAAACCACGCAATGCCAAAGAGAGCTTTTTTGCGGGAGGTGCAGGACTTCATCTTATTCTTGGCGGTATGCTAATTGGTGCACTTACAATCTTCGCTTTTTGGTTTGGTTATTACGAACACGGATACAGCCCATTTGACAAAACTGCGCCACAAAATACGCTTGAATATGCTCGCACCATGGCTTTCATGGTGTTGGTAATGTGTCAGTTATTTTTCTCTCTTGCGGTAAGAAACCATTCAAAATCAATTTTTCAGATTGGGATTTTCTCCAATAAATACCTGGTTGGAGCCATTGTTTTGGGTGTAATACTACAATTAGCCGTTATCACAGTTCCGTTTATGCAACGGGCATTTCATTTGCAAATGCTTGATTTGAGAGCTTGGCTAATTGCCATTTCCTTAGGATTGGTTCCACTACTGATAAACGAAATTGTCAAGATATTTATTCGGGTACGAATAAAACGTGTAAATGTGTGAATGAGATAGCGCCTATTGAAGCCTATTAATTATTCTTATTCAGGTATTTAATAATTATGGCTTATTGGTATTTATAACTCTTAAAACTTTGACCATTAAGTTAAACAGTGGGTAATGAGAAATAGAACGTTGATCCCTTCCCTAATTCCGATTCCACCCAAATGGTACCACCTAACATTTCTACTAAACTTTTAGAAATAGGCAATCCTAATCCATTTCCACCGTATTTTCTGGTCGAAGAGGTTTCAACTTGACGGAACCTTTCAAAAATATGATCGAAATATTCAGTACAGATACCAATTCCAGTGTCTTTTACATGAAATTGGATGGAGTTTTCAATCAATTTCATGCCAATTTCGATGAAGCCTTTATCGGTAAATTTAATGGCATTGCTTACAAAATTGATCAATACTTGCTTCAATTTAGGTTCGTCGCTTTCGAGCATGTAAGCATTATTGGGCGTAGAAGGGTCAATATTTAAACTAACACCTTTTTCTAATGCTGTGAATTCAAACTCTTTTTGCACGTCTAGCATTAGCTTTTGAACTAAGAATAGAGTCTTCCGAATTTGCACTTGGCCTGCTTCAATTTTGGATATGTCAAGTATGTCGTTAATAATTGACAGTAAATTGTTGCCCGAAGTAGTAATATACTGGGCATAATCGAGTCGCTGTTTCATTTCAGAAAGTGGATCGCAGATTAATTCGCTAAAGCCTAAAATACTGTTGAGTGGTGTGCGTATTTCGTGGCTCATGTTGGCCAAAAATGCCGATTTTAAGCGATCGGATTCTTCGGCGCGTTCTTTGGCAGCAATTAATTCGTTTTGAGTTTTAATACGTTCCGTAATATCGCGAAACAAAACTGCAAAATAACCAGGTTCCGGACAATAGATACGTGACTCATAGTATTTATCTAATTCAATCGAATAATTATTGTGGTGAAAAGGTTCGCCGGTAATTGCTACACGTCCAAAAACATCTATCCACGATTGTTCTGTATCAGGGAATAGTTCAAGTGTTGTGTGATTAATAAGGTCTTCGGGTTTCATGCCAATACGGTTTGCAAAAACCGTATTGATTTCTATAAACCTATAGTCAACGGGCTTACCATTTTGGTCGGTAATAATTTTGTGCAATCCAAAAGCATCGTTCATATTTTCGAAAAGGTTTCGGAATTTTGCTTCGCTTCTTTCCGCTTTTTCTTTGGCTGTGAGTAGTTCAATTTCTGCTTGCGTGCGTGCGGTAATATCAATACCTACTCCAACAAAGTATTTTTTACTATTCTGAATCAATAAACTCCCAGTAAAATGTATTATCGGCTTTTTACCATTTTTAATCTGCATTGGAACAACTATTTCACCAAAACCTTTTGTGAAAACATCGTTAATTGCTGCCTCCACCCGAACAACATCAGCCTTGTTATCATACCAGCTTAATGGATTCATATGAGATAATTCTTCAGCTGAATAACCAGTCATGGTTTCATGTTTCTTATTCCATCTGATCATATTGCCCTGATAGTCATAAACATAGAGCATACCAGGAATGCTTTCCAAAATGGCTTCGATAAAATCTATTTCCTGAGCGAGCACTTCTTCAACATGGATGCGTTTGGTAATATCCTGAATAATTGGCAAAAAGTAAATGGGCTTATTTGCAGCGTCGCGCACGATAGAAATCGTTAAATCTCCCCATACAATTTTCCCGTCTTTCCTCAAATAACGTTTCTGAATATTGACCGATTCTTTTTTCCCTTCAACTATTTCGTTCATCTCTTGCATGCCAAGTTCTAAATCTTCGGGATAAGTAAGATCGGCTATCGTTTTCCCGATTAATTCTTGTTCAGAAAACCCAATAAAATTGCTGAAAGCAGTATTACAATAGAAAAAACGTTTATCGAGGCCAACCATTGCTATTCCTACAGGCGACTGAGCAATGGTAGCCCGATATTTAGCTTCACTTTCAACAAGCATATATTCATAATGCTTGCGTTCGGTGATATCCTGGGCACCCCCCCATAGTCCAACAATTATTCCTTCTGAATCTCTCACTGGTTCACCACGCGCCCACATCCAGCCATTGCTGCCATCTTTTCGTAAAGTTTTTAATTCAAGCTCATAAGGTATTCCAGTTTCAGTTGTTTTAGCCAGAGAAGTTGATAGAATTTCCCAACTTTCCGGTGTAAATAGCTTCATGTGTTCGGTATACGGCGGAACAGGAAGAGTTGGATCGAATCCATACATTTTATATAATTCTTCTGTCCAAACCACCTCATTCGTTCGAATATCCATATACCAACTGCCTATGTGAGCAATTTCCTGAACTCTTTTTAGTTCCCTTTCATTTTTTTCGGCTTGTTTTTTAGTATTTAATAAATCTTTATTTTGCTTAGTAAGTTCATTTTGGCTTTCAACCAAATCTTTTGTTTTTTCTTGAACCAAAATGTTCAAATGCTCTTTTTGATCGTTTAATAATTCTTCTTGATCGATTTTTTCGAGTTGTATGGCCAGCATTTGAACAGCATTTTGAAGCAAGGAAAAGTTTTCTTCGGTAAGTGCAGATTGTTTGTTGAAGTGAATGTATCCGTAATTTTCATATCGAGTGCAAACCTGAATCTTTGTTTCGGCAATATCACATTCCTCTGCACTCCAAGTAAATTCCTGTTCTACAAAAAAACTATTTATACTCTCGATAAACATTTTAGTTATAAGCACCTTGCTTTTAAACTGCGAAAGATTTGTAAAAAGCAAAAATAATTCAGATGCAATATTTGCCATGTCGATAATTTTAAACGTTTAAAAATTAAAAGGCATTTCGGTAGTTTGTTCTGCCAGACAATAAAATTGTAAAACGCCGGTAATATCACTTTCTCCCATAAAACCAAGAATTATTTCATCGCGTTCTTATTCGGTTTCGTATAAACCCCAAATACGAACTCCCCAATTGCATGTATAATTGCCAATACCAAATTTGAGCGCGAGCGGGCTTAATGTTTTGATATGCATAATCCCTAATTATTAAAGTAGAAAAATACAATTAAAATTTCAATTAATTGGTCTGTTTTTGATTTTCCAATTCATTGTATGCCGATTTGACTTTCATTGCCTTATTCCCAACCTTTGCCCTAATCTTAGTCTTTATCTTATTCCACTAGTGTCCCATTAAAATCGGGACGTTATTAAAAATTAAACAAATTTGGCTCATTAAGCCTAAAACGTTCTTTGTCATTTTGAAATTTAGTTTTTTTAAAGAGGTCTCTTAGATGAGTTTTATCCGTTAAAGATATGCCCAGGATTTGTAGAACCTCATATGTGCTTCTGTCAATTTGCATATCTTTTTGGACGATTGCCACCAAGCAGTAAGTACACATGGCAACGTAGATTTGAATCCGAACAGCATTTTCAGTAGTACCCCAGAACTTTTTGATTTTCAGATGTTGCTTTAACCACTTGAAGAAAAGC
>DATERL010000066.1:0-14641 GCA_035271585.1 Prolixibacteraceae bacterium | reverse complement strand
TTTGTTTTTCAATACGTATTTTGTTCAAAAGAATAGTTTTATACCGATTAGCCAACAAAATGTCGCGTATATTCGCTACGCTCTATAATCTCCTTTATTGGTCTATCGGTATTGGTTTTATAGTTATCAATTATCCCCAGGGTTAATCCCAATGTACATCGGGACGGGCAATTCATCCTATTTTGAACTGAAATTCTACCCTTTTTTAGTGCGACTGAATGGTCACAAGAGTTTTAGCCCAATATGATTATTAATTCCCTGCCCCTTTAATCTCCTGAAAATTCGGGACAGGCTCTTCCGCAAGCGGGCTGAAGAGCTGGAATAGTGTTAACAGATAACAATAAAGTGCAACTCAAAAACTTTCGATCGAGTGAGCCTGGCGATATTACACTTTAAAATATTATTTTAGCAAAAATTTTACCTGATGCAAAAAAAGTTAATTGTTATTGTTGGCCCAACGGGAATTGGTAAAACCGATATTGCCATTGCTGTTGCCAAACACCTAAAAACCGAAATTATATCGGCTGATTCACGCCAAATATTCAGGGAGCTACAGATTGGAACAGCTACACCCAATTCTCAGCAACTTCATACTGTTAAACACCACCTCATAAAAAACCATTCAATACAAGAATACTATAATGCAAGCATGTATGAACTGGAAGCACTTAACGAACTGAGCAATATTTACCAAACCAATAGCATTGCAGTAATGAGTGGCGGCTCGATGTTATATGTCGATGCTGTATGTAAAGGGATTGACGACTTACCTTCGGTTGATTTAAAAATAAGGAATGAAATTACTTGTCGCTTCGAAACCGAGGGAATAAATAATTTACGATTTGAACTCAAAAAAATAGATCCAGATTATTATGCGACGGTTGACCTCAAAAACCACAAACGAATAATACACGCACTTGAAGTTTATTACCAATCGGGAAAAACTTATTCAAGTTTTATGACCAAGCCAAAGAAACAACGTGAATTTGATATTATAAAAATTGGCTTAAACACCAACAGAGAAATTCTGCACCAACGCATTAACCAACGTGTTGATCAAATGATTGACGATGGATTGATTGACGAAGCGCGCAGTGTATATCAATACAAAACTTTAAATTCTTTAAACACAGTAGGTTACCGCGAACTTTTCGACCATTTTGATGGAAATATTTCTCTTGAAACTGCTATTGAGTTAATAAAGCGCAATACCCGCCGTTATGCCCGCCGCCAAATTACATGGTTTAATAAAGATCAATCGATAACCTGGTTCGAACCTAAAAATGTAAGTGAAATTATTTCATTTATCGAACAGCGCATCCAATAAGCTGAATGAACTTTTATTCTATCGTTTCAAATTAGTAAATTGCGCATTATTCGATAAACTAATTTGTAGATGAAGATATTTATAATGGGACCGGCTCATCCCTACCGTGGAGGAATTGCCGCTTTGAACGATCGCTTATCTCAACAACTTATCGACGAAGGTCATCAAGTTGAATTAATAAGCTTTCGATTGCAATATCCGGGCTTTCTATTTCCGGGAAAAACACAATATACTACGGCACCAAAACCCGATAGGATTGTGGTACGCGATTTAATCAACTCCATTAATCCACTCAATTGGCTAATAATAGGTTGTAAATTAAAGAGGGAAAAGCCCGATTTGGTGATCGTACGTTTTTGGTTGCCTTTTATGGCACCATCAACCGGAACAATCTGCAAATTAATAAGGAGGAATAAACACACGAAAATAATTTCAATTGTAGATAATTTACTTCCTCACGAACATCGGCCAGGAGATAAGTTGTTTACTAAGTATTTCGCCAACGCTGTTGATGGTTTTTTAGCCATGTCGGGAAGTGTTTACAACGATTTGGATTTATTCATTGGAACGAAACCCAAAATTTTCTCACCTCATCCAATTTATGATCACTACGGCGAAAAAATAGAAAAAGAAAAAGCGATTGCGCAATTGGGACTTGATCCTGCCTTTCGTTATGTGCTTTTCTTCGGTTTTATTCGCGATTATAAGGGTCTCGATTTATTACTTCATGCTATGGCAAGCGAGACCATAAGCACACAAAATATTAAACTACTGGTAGCAGGTGAGTTCTATTCAAACGAAAAAAAATACCTCGATTTAATAGCTTCTCTAAACTTAAACGATTCGACCATTTTACATACCGACTATATACCCGAAGACAAAGTGAACCTCTATTTTTGTGCTGCCGATATCATTGCCCAACCCTATAAGTCGGCCACACAAAGTGGTGTTACACAAATTGGCTATCATTTCGAGAAACCAATGCTGGTGACCAATGTAGGCGGATTACCCGAAATAATTGAAGATCAAAAATGTGGTTATGTTGTTGATGTTAATAGTGAAGCCATTGCAAACGCATTACACGATTTTTATCAAAATAAGCGTGAGAGCAAAATGGTTGCGGAAGTCAAAAAAGCAAAAGCTAAATTTGAATGGGATAAATTAACAAAAGCTATCTTTGAAATATTCAAGCATTGCTCTTAAAACAAATTAACTAATATTGTTACAACTATTCATACGAAATAAGAAACCGGAAATAGATGGCAGTACACACAAAACTCGAAATACGTTTAATCGAAGAAGCCTATGAGCGATTGATTAGATCGTCTTCACATAATTTAAGCGAAGAAGATTTAACCAATATTAAAAGGGCTTACGATTTTGCCAATGAGGCTCACGAAGGTGTTAAGCGCAAATCGGGAGAACCATATATACTTCACCCTTTGTTGGTTGCCACCATTGTAACCAAAGAAATTGGTTTAGGCACCAAATCGATTATCGCTTCAATTTTACACGATGTTGTAGAAGATACCGATTACACATTGGTTGATATCGAGAACATGTTTGGGGCAAAAATTGCCAGCATTGTTGATGGATTGACAAAACTAAGCGGTGAGTTCGATTTCAAACAAGCAGCCGATTTTCGCAAAATGCTGCTCACGCTTTCCGACGACGTTAGGGTTATTCTAATTAAAATAGCCGACCGCTTGCACAACATGCGAACGCTCGACTCCATGACACCAAATAAACAATTGAAAATATCGGGCGAAACACTTCACATTTATGCCCCACTCGCCCATCGCTTGGGTTTATACTCTATAAAAACCGAACTCGAAGATTTGAGTCTGAAATTCCGTTTTCCGGAGCAATACAAGGAAATCGCGCTTCAGTTACGCGACAAAGAAGAACACCGTAAGTACTTGGTTGAACAATTCATCACACCGTTACAGTCTCTGCTCAACGAAGAAAATGTAGAAGTTACAATTAAAGGCCGACCAAAATCGATTTACTCGATTTGGAAAAAAATGCAAGTTAAAAAGGTTGCGTTCGACGAGGTTTACGACTTGCTGGCCATTCGAGTTGTTTTCAAATCGGATGTTGACATTGACGAACGCCGGAAATGTTGGGAGATTTTTTCAATAGTAACCTCTATTTATAAATACAAACAAGACCGGATACGCGATTGGATCACCATGCCTAAAGCCAATGGATACGAAGCACTTCACGTAACGGTAATGGGGCCCGAGGGAAAATGGGTCGAAGTTCAAATCAAAAGCGAACGCATGGATGAGATTGCCGAACGTGGGTTTGCAGCCCATTGGAAATACAAGGACGGCACAACACAAGATAGTGAACTCGATAAATGGATTAACCGTATTAAGGAAACTTTACATAACCCCGAATCGGACGCGCTTGAGTTTCTCGACGATTTTAAACTTAACCTTTTCAGTTCAGAAATTGTAGTTTTCACGCCTAAAGGCGAAATGAAAACCATTCCCAAGGGAGCAACAGTTCTCGATTTTGCCTACGAAATACATACCCATCTTGGGAATAAATGCATTGGTGCAAAAATAAATCACCAACTGGTTTCCATCAATCATGTACTGAACAGTGGCGACCAAGTCGAAATTCTAACTTCCGAAAAACAAAAGCCTCAAGCCCATTGGTTCGATATTGTGGTTACTGCCAAAGGAAAACAAAAGGTTAAAGATGCTTTTAAACTTCAACACAAAAAACACATAGAAAAAGGGAAAAAAATTATTGAAGAAGAACTCAAAAGATTAGACCGAATACCATCAAGCGATAACATCAATATTTTACTCAAGCATTTCAACCTCGATTCAAAAGTTCAAATGTACGCGCAGGTTGGAACCGGACTAAATTTATTGAACGATATCGATAAGCTATTTGAAGATCAAAAAGAAGATAACAAATTTGTGAAATATTGGCGATTAAGCCTCGGACGAAAAAAGAAGACCGACGACCAAGAGCAGGATAGTAAATCACAGGTTATCGACCGCAAAAAAACATACATACTGAGCGAAGAAAACGCCGAAAAAAACTTTTATTTGGCAAAATGTTGCAATCCAATTCCTGGCGACGATGTGATTGGTTATTTGAACACCGATAATAAAGTAATTATACACAAAAAGAACTGCCCCGAAACGGTCAGTATCATGACCAGCGAAGGAGACCGTATTGTAACAGCCAGCTGGAAGCAATTTAGAATACGTTCCTACTTGTCGCACATTTTCATAAAGGGTTTCGACCGCATTGGCATTGTGTCCGAAATAACCGGTATTATATCTAAAGATCACGATATTAACATGCGCACCGTTCAGTTCGACACCAACGAAGGAGTTTTTACTGGCAACGTAATACTGTACGTGCACAACACCATGGATGTAAACAACATTATTGCACAACTGATTAAGATTAAAGGCGTTGAAATTGTTGAAAGAGTTGAAGACGTGTAAAAGATATTGATGATTTATTATTGGCAATTTATTATTGTTTAAATAAGCGAAACCATTCAGTCGGTTAGTTTTTCAATTAGTATTTTGTTCAAAAGAATAGTTTTATACCGATTAGCCAACAAAATGTCGCGTATATTCGCTACGCTCTATAATCTCCTTTATTGGTCTATCGGTATTGGTTTTATAGTTATCAATTATCCCCAGGGTTAAAACCCTGGGCAATTCATCCTGTTTTGAACTGAAATTCCACCCTTTTTTAGTGCGACTGAATGGTTACACTGCTCATAAAGGCTCAATTAATATGAAAAAATTACAACAGATTTTAGTTTTAACCCTAGTTTTTATAGGGATGTTAGCGCTTAATTCATGTGAGAAAGACAATGGGTTAACAAAACAAAACATTGAACAATTTCAACAAAACGATGAGATAACTATATCAAATGGTATTCTATCATTTAGTACCGTTGAAAGTTATGAAGAAACCATTAAACTATTTAGTTCATTTAGTGAAGATGACTTAGATAAATGGGAGCTGGCATACAATTATGCTTCACTACGTTTATCTAAAAAGGAACTGAATTTAATTAATGAAATTGGCAACACTTTTGCGACCTTACTCAACCCACAGAAAGAGGTTATAATTGAAGGAAATTATTTTCAACTCAATTTTGAAGATGAAACAGCCATTACCTACAAAATTGATTTAAACTCAAATTGTGAATATAAAAGTGTCAATTCAAATGATATTCAAGTTCTCAACTTTGATGACGACATAGATATTTTTCAAAATGGCGTTTATCTTAAGTCAACAGTAAAATGTCCTAATAGTGAAACTGACTGGCAAGTCTTAAATGGCTTGGATGTAGGCCATGCTAAGTATCAAATATCATATAAAAAGTATATTGTATATTGCTGTCTCAAAGCAAGAATAATTCCGTATGATGCAACTGGTATAACAGTTCGGATATATGAAAATAATACCCCTACCTATTTTCTTAAAAATTCTGATGATGATTGTCCTGTACGTGATATTTTTCAAGGAACAAGAACAGATGAAGAATTGTATGATATTGTATATGACGGAGGTACAAAACTTATAGCTTACGATGTAAATTTAACATTTAAAGCGCAGCGTGGTACAAGTATCAGTTACGAGAGTAATTCTCTTAGTTGCCATGATAACTTAATAAACCCATGTAATTAATATTTAAAAGAAAAGTTTGGCCTACAAAATAGCCAAGCTTTTCTTTTATTGTAAAAAGTAACCAATATGAAGAGTTTTATTTTAATCGTAATTTTTGCTCTATTAGTTATTACTTCGTGCGAAAAAGTAATTGAGATAGACTTATCTGAATTTGATCCGGAGCCAGTTGTTAACTGCTTATTTTGTCCAAACAACTACTTTAATGTTAAGGTTTCATTCTCACAAATCCTGACCGATACATCCATATCAAATCCGGTAAGCAATGCAATGGTTTCTATTCAGGCTTTAAAGGGTGGTTTTACAAAAAACCTGCCATATCAAGGTAATGGTGATTATTCCGATTCTTTATTTTTCCCTGTACAAAACGAAACATATCGATTAGAAGTTAAAATTGACGGATATAAAGCATTAACAGCTATTGACTCCCTTCCCATTGCACCTTGCGTTTTGGGAGCTGAGCTTATAAAAACAAACCGATTCGACCCCGAAGATCAGGATTTTAAGTATCATAATATCAGAGTAAAACTTAAAGATTCATTGTTGTACAAAAACTTTTATGAATTAAGAGTTTATGAAACAAGAAGTGAAAACAGCTATGCCAGTGTGGGTTTAAAAAGTGATGAATCATTTATTATAAATGAAGGAGACCAAGAATTTAGCGAAAACAGAATTTTGTTTAGCGATGAATTAATTGAGGGGCAAACTATCAACTTTACATTCAACCCTAAATGCCTAATAAGTAACGACTCGCTTTGGAATATCGATTTTTATGTGGTCGCTATTTCAGAAGACTTTTATAAATTTCGTAAAACTTCAATTAGACATTGGGCCGGTTATGCCAAACAAGATCTATTTGAATCGATTGAGCCTGTTCCAATGTTCACTAACATACAAAATGGGTATGGAGTTTTTGCGGGTTATAATTATCACAAAATAAGGTTGTACCCATTAAACTGAAGTGATAAAAATTATTAATCCCATACTGAATTTTTTCTATAAATTTTCTGTTAATATATAATCCCGTTATGAAAAGAGCCATCATATTAATATTTTCAGCATTCATCATTTTAAGTAATTCAATAGCTCAAACAAACACATTTTCAGGTTTTGTAAAAGATGCTGATTCAAAAGAACCATTAATTGGTGCTAATGTATATCTAAAAGGAACATATAAAGGAGTAACTACCAACGACTACGGCTATTTTTCTCTGAGTATTCCTGAAAAAAATAAAAATTGTGACATTGATATTTCTTTCATCGGCTACAGCTCTTTAACACTGAAATCTGATTTGCAAAAAAACGGATGGGTTTATTACTTAAAACAAGGACTTTCAATTCAAGAAGTTTCAATAACTACGAAACGAAAAATTGAAGATGCACCCGATATGAGCATGTTACATATTTCTATGAGAGAAATTAGAGTTATGCCTCAATTGTTTCAGCAAGATTTGATCAAATCGATACAACTGATGCCAGGCATTCAGGGCGGAAGGGAAGGTAGCGCTGGCATGTTCGTTAGGGGTGGAAGTACTGATCAAAACTTGGTTTTACTCGACGATGTTCCAATATATTATGTGAATCATGCAGGCAATATGGTTTCGACATTTGATAATAATGCCATTAAAGATTTTAAACTTTACAAAGGTGCTTTCCCCGCTCGTTATGGGGGACGACTTTCGTCTGTGTTAGATATCAGAATGAAAGAAGGCGATAAAAGTAATTATCATGGCGAAATAGGTTTAGGCTTATTGTCAGGAAATGCTTTTATTGAAGGTCCAATAGTAAAAGATAAAGCTTCATTTTTTATTTCTTATCGTAAATTTTGGCCTGGTTACGTTTTAAAAGCGATTACAAAAAACCGTTTTAGCTACGGTTTTGATGATTTTAGTGCAAAAATAAGTGCCGACATTACCAACAAAGACAAACTTATGCTAAGTTTCTACACGGGTAACGATGTGCTTATTAATAAAATAAAAAGCTCAAGAGATGAAAATTTATACGGACAAAGCAAGGTTAACTGGAGCAATATACTTGGAGCAGTGAAATACACACGTGTTATAACAGAAAACCTTTTTGCCGACTTGACTACCTATTATACACAATACAAGTACAATACAAACAACGATGCCTATTATTTTGAAGAAGACTCTACAACTTCACATTATTACACACATTACTCATCATTTGTTGGAGACTTATCAGCAAAACTAAGTTTTGATTATTCGCCTGCAAATTTCTTTAAACTAAAATTTGGAGGGCAATATATTAACCATCATTACTTACCCGGTGCAAGTTCTTTCAGCAACACGGGATCGGTTATATATTCCGATACCGCCAATTTCAACAACATTTATGCATCAGAACCGTCAATTTTTATTGAATCGGATTACAATCTATCAAAAAACGTGAGTGTGAATTTTGGAGTTCGAAATTCATATTTTATTTCAACGCAGAATAATTATTATTCGATTGAACCAAGAATAATGCTTCGATATAACATCGAAGATATTTGTGCAATAAAAGCTTCTTATGGGCAAATGATGCAAACAATTCATATGCTCAGTTATTCCTCAAGTGGGATGGCCAATGATCTTTGGTTGCCCCCTACAAGTAACCTAAAGCCTGCAAAGTCGAAACAAGGAGATTTGGGAATCTATAAAACCTTAAAAGAAGGAATGTATGAACTTAGTATTGAAGCATACTACAAATATATGCAAAACCTTATTGCATATAAAAATGGCGAATCATTTTTCTCGGGATCAGGTAATTGGGATGATAAACTTGAAACCGATGGAATTGGAATTTCTAAAGGTATTGAAATAATGGTTCAGAAAAAAGAAGGGAAACTAACCGGATGGGTGGGATACACATTGGCAAAAGCGGATCGAATGTTCGAAAACAAAAACAATGGGCAAATGTATCCTTTTAAATACGATCGTCGACACGATTTTTCTATTGTATCAAATTATTGGCTAAACAAAAAAATCACATTTTCAGCAACTTGGGTTTATGGTACAGGCTATCCAATTACATTTACTACAGTAAAATATTATGTAAAAAATAATAACCCACACTATAAAAATGAGACAAACGATTTATATTCTGGTTTATTTGAAGTGTGTAATTATAAGGGTACAAATGCTTTCCGTATGAGGTGTTATCATCGAATGGATTTAGCAATGACATATCGTAAACACAAACAAAAGACCGAAAGAATTTGGAACTTTAGTATTTATAATATTTATAACAGACAGAACCCACTATTTTATTCCTATATAATAGAGAATAACGACAAAATTTCTTTAGTACAACAAAGCATGTTTCCTATTATGCCCAGTGTGAGTTATACTGTTAAGTTTTGAAGTGTTTTTTGAAAATAAAAAGCAGCGTGGACTCTAAATGTTAATCACGCTTTTTTTCTGTTTTCCACCCAAATTAGACAATAATATCATTTCTAATAGCAAAAAAGTTGCTCGCAGATGGCGCAAATCACGCAGATTCTTTTTTGGAATTAATTTTTTATCTGCGTCATCTGCTATATCTGCGTGAAATATAAACCAATACTTAGCGAGAAAAAACAATTAAACCGAATGTTTTTGAGTCAAACCTTTTCGCCATTTCAACACCAAAAAACCGCCCTTGGTCAAATTTTTTCTACTTTACGGTAATTATTTTATAAAAAATTTGGGGGGGTAAAATAGTTATTATATTAGCTGCGTCAAAAAAACACCATGAACCTCTTTTGCTATATGAAAACTACACGCCATCAACTACTAGATAAAATACACAGACAACATACTGCCTGTGTAAATTCAAATATCAACCGCTTAAAATATATTGCCTATGGATAAAGCTTAATTATAAAATTGGGTTTTGTTTGTTCAAGTTAATACCTGTTAGCGTATTATAATAAAAAAACAGGTAGCATGGACAAAACCAAAACCACCTGTAATATTAATAAATAACCGAGCCTAGAGTGTGTAGCTCATAAAGGCTCAATTAAAATGTAAAAATATGAAAAAATTACAACAGATTTTAGTTTTAGTCCTTGTTTGTGCAGGGATGGTAATGTTCAATTCATGCGATAAAGAGAATGAATTAAATAATAATTCTTCAATTAACACAAGTGAGAGTATCTCAGTAATCGATGGTATTTTGTCTTTTGAATCATATGAAGATTATGAGGAAGCAATGAAATTACTTCTTGATTTTGATAATACTCAAAGAGATCAGTGGGAAAAAGCAATGAATTTTAAATCATTACGCACTGTTAGTATTGATGGAGATCCTCTGCTTTTTGTGAAAGAAATTGGGGAAGAGTTTGCGACGGTTTTATCTCCAGAAAATGAAATAATTATCGCAGGGAATTATATCCAACTCAATTTCAATGACGAAACTGCTACTACTCGTAGTATAAATACCGATAATTGTGACATAAGTAAAAATGAAGCTACTGATGAGAAAGTTTACAGTTTTTATGATGATGTTAATATTTTTAATGAAGGAATATATCTCAAATCAGCTAAAAATAAAAACTGTGCTTATATTGGTAGAGATTGGCAAACATGGAATGTATTAAATAATGGACATGTTGAATGGCGCTTGTGTTATGAGTCGTATTGGCTTAAATACCGTTTGTTGGCACAAATTAGACCGGTAGGATACAATTACATAACTGTTAGAATAATGGCTGAAGCGGATGATAATATTTATTACAGATTTGATGATAATCAAGATTATCCTATTGGAACAATAAATGATTCAAGTACTAGTGCTATTACACGTGAAATCTATAATGGTACACGCCGCATTTGGGATTTTGAACTAAAAGTCACCTTTGCTGCAAATAGTGATAGTGATGATTACAAAGAGATGGTGAGAACAAGATCATGCAAATAATTGATTAGAAACTTTGAGAGGAAAAGTTATTTCTCTCAAAGTTTTTTAGATTTTTCCTGTGAAATGTTCCTATGAATTAATTATATAAACCATAAAGTAGCTTTGTATGAAACGAGCATATAAAATAATCACATTCAAGACGATGACTAAATTTATGCGAGTTCCATACGATACCATAAACCAAACAATTTAATCGTATGAAACACTGTCATGTTTATTTACTATTTATTTTTTTATTAGGCGCTTGTACTAACGAAATTTCAATAAATTTTGATGAGTTTAAACCGGAAATTGTTGTAAACTGCCTGTTTACCGAAAGCGAATATTTTAATGTTGAGGTGTTAACAACTAAAGTAGTTAACGATACTTCTAATTGTTTTGTTGAAAATGCATTAGTAAGCATTTATGCCCTTAATAGTAACGAAAGCCATAATTTGCCTTACTTATCGGAAGGTTTTTATGCCGATACTACTTTTTTCCCAGTTATTGGGCAAGCTTACAAAATTGAAGTAAATGTTCAGGGGTTCGAAACATTATGGGCCATCGACTCATTACCTGCTGCACCTAGCGTTAAAATCAATTCACTGATTAAAACTTCCATAAACTTGGATAAGAATGAATATCTTAAAGTGCATGATTTGAACATGACATTGGCTGACCCGCCGGGAATAAATAATTACTATAGATTTGAGGCTTATTACAGGGTGCCACAAAAATATCCCGAAGAAAATTTATTTAATGGGAATCATATATGGACCAATGAACCATTAATCGTAACCGAAATCGAGAACCAACTTATTTTTTGTGATCAAATGTTTGATGGACAGACCTTCGATATAGATTGTAAAGTAACATGCCCTGTACTTGATGAGGTGCCACTACTGTTTGATATTTACATAATTACATTATCGCAAACATTTTTTGATTATGAGAAAAAGTATTACAGGCATCAATATGCTTATCCTGACGTATTTTTTCCTGTTGAACCGATAATGATGCCCACCAATATTGCAAACGGCTACGGAGTTTTTGCAGGGTATTCAATATTAAAATTCTCCATTACACAAAGCAATTAATATTTACTTTATGAACAAGACTGCAATTATTATTTTTATCGGCCTATTTCTGTCCAATAATATTTTTGGACAAAATATTGTTGTGTCGGGTTTGGTAAATGATTCAATTTCAAAAGAACCGCTTATTGGAGCGAATATTTATATCGAAGAAATGTTCATAGGCACTATAACCAATGGTTACGGTTATTTCTCGCTTACTGTTCCCGAAAAGTATCAACATAAAAAAGTGATAATTTCATATACCGGATACCATTCTCAAAGCTACGAAATATCAACTAAAAATGATGGTTTGCAATTTTTTATGCAAAAAGGAATAGACATTAAAGAAGTTGAGGTTTTATACAAAAAAGGGTTTGAAGAGCGACCAAATATGAGTATGTTTCATATCCCATTAAATGAAATTAAGTTTATGCCCCAACTTTTTCAGGAAGATTTAATTAAATCTATTCAATTGTTGCCCGGGATACAAGGCGGTTCTGAGGGTAGTGCCGGCATGTATGTAAGGGGTGGTAATATTGATCAAAACCTTGTGTTGCTCGATGATGTCCCACTTTACTATGTAAACCATGTAGGTAATATGGTTTCAACATTCGACAATAATACAATAAAAGAATTTTCGCTATATAAAGGGGCATTCCCTGCAAGGTATGGCGGGCGCTTATCGTCTGTGCTTGATGTGCGCATGAAAGAGGGTGACAAAAGTAATTTTCATGGCGAAGTTGGTATTGGTATTTTATCGGGAAATGTATTTCTCGAAGGTCCTATTGTAAAAGATAAGGCTTCATTTTTTATCTCTTATCGCAGGTTTTGGCCCGAATTCATATTAAGCTTAGCATCGGATAATACTTTCAGGTATAATTTCGACGACCTGAGTGCAAAAATTAGTGCCGATATTACAGCGCGCGACAAATTAATGTTCAGTTTTTACAGGGGTAGCGATAATATGAATTCTCAAGAATGCACGCCGGCCGATGATTATTATGCAACGGCTTTGATGAATTGGAGCAATATGCTTGGATCGGTAAAATATACCCGAATTATTTCTGATAAAATATTTGCCGACTTCACCACCTATTTTACACGTTATAATTATAGGAATAACTATTATATGTATTATAAAACCGATAACGACTCGGTCAATCTATCTACAGTAAAATACAGTTCTTTGGTCAGCGATATATCCACTAAGCTTGAACTTAATTACTATGCTTCATCTAAACTGTCGTTTAAAACCGGAGGACAAGTAATTTACCATCGTTATCTTCCGGGGGCATCGTCATATAACATCGATAATGCTTCTGATTTTATAAGCACAGCAAATTTCGATGAAATATTCGCCTATGAACCATCGGTATTTGTAGAAACAAATTATTCGCCAAACAAAAATGTTGAGTTAAATGTTGGATTACGAAATTCCTATTATTGCATCGATGGCAAAAATAATCCTTCAATTGAGCCACGAGCTTCTATAAGATATACTATCGATAATTTATTTACCTTAAAGGCATCATACGGGCACATGGTTCAAACCATACACTTACTTAATTATTCAGCATCGGGGATGCCCAATGATTTATGGATACCGCCTGCAAAAAACCTAAAACCGGGCAAATCGAAACAAATGGCAGTAGGAGCATATAAAGGCCTAAGTAAGGGTATGTACGAAATTAGCATTGAAGGGTATTACAAACAAATGGAAAATTTGGTGGCCTACATCGATGGGGCTTCGTTTTTTACTGGAAATGAAGACTGGCAAGATAAGCTTGAAAACAACGGCACCGGCACATCGAAGGGTGTTGAACTGTTTTTGCAAAAAAAACGGGGCGATTTAACAGGTTGGGTAAGTTATACCTTATCAAAAACTGACCGGCATTTTGAAAATAAAAACAATGGAAACCCATACCCTTTTACTTACGATCGCAGGCACGATTTTTCTTTTGTTGGGAATTACCATATTAATAAGAAGTTGGTGTTTTCAACAACTTGGGTTTTTGGTTCGGGTTATCCTATTACATTGGCATATTCGGTATATGATACCCCTTGGCAACATTCGAAATACACCGATAATATTAAAACCGGTTTTTTCGATAAAAGAATGGAAGCAGATAATTATGGCGGCATAAATGCTGTTCGAATGGAAAACTACCACCGGCTTGATGTTGCTTTAACTTATCAGCGTCAACGGAAAAAAACCGAAAGGATATGGAATTTCAGCATCTATAACGTTTACAACCGTCAAAACCCATTATATTATTTTTATCTGGGCCATAAAAGAAAGTTGATGAAACAAAGCTTGTTCCCAATATTGCCAAGTGTAAGTTATACCGTAAAGTTTTAATGTGTTTTTTGATAATAAAAAGCAGCGTGGTCTCTAGTATTAACCACGCTGCTTTTCTGTTTTACACCTAATTTAAACAATAATATCATTTCTAATAGCAAAAAAGTTTCACGCAGATGGCGCAAATCACGCAGATTCTTTTTTGGAATTAATTGTTTATCTGCGTCATCTGCTATATCAGCGTGAAATAATATGATGGATAAGCGAAACAAAAGGGTGCTCGCAGATGGCGCGGATTACGCGGATTAATTTTTAAAACTATTTATTTTATCTGCAAAATCTGCGTGAAAATATTACATGTTTTAGCGTGCAGAAAAGTTT
>DATERL010000065.1:0-7593 GCA_035271585.1 Prolixibacteraceae bacterium | reverse complement strand
ACTTAAACAGAATGAAGAAATATTTATTCGTAATCATATTGTCATTAATTAGTTTTCTAGTTCAGGCACAAGTAAACGTAACTATAATCGGAAGCGTAAAGGATGCCAGCAATGGAGAAGACCTAATTGGGGCAACAATTTACGTTGAGCAGCTAAAAACCGGCACTGCAACCAATGCTTTTGGTTTTTACTCCATCAATATGAAGCCTGATTTATATACATTCAGGGTTTCGTACTTGGGCTATCAAACCAAGCAATTTACCATACCTGTCGATCGGCAACTTACCTACAACATAAGGCTTGAGCCTTCAACTGAGCAGTTGGGAGAAATACTCATTAGCACCGAAGCCATCAACCAAAACATTATAGGTGTTGAAATGGGTGCATTTAAACTCGACCCTAAAACCATTAAGTCTATACCGGTACTTTTTGGCGAACAAGATTTATTGAAAACCATACAGTTGATGCCTGGTGTTTCGTCGGCAGGCGAAGGCGGTTCGGGTTTTTATGTACGTGGCGGACAAGTTGATCAAAACCTAATACTACTCGACGATGCTCCAGTATACAACCCATCGCACTTGCTTGGTTTTTTTTCGGTATTTAATTCCGATGCCATTAACAGTGCTAAGCTATACAAAGGTGGAGTACCTGCGCAATTTGGTGGTAGGGCTTCGTCGGTACTCGACATTACTATGCGCGACGGAAACTCAGAACGTTTCTCGGCAACCGGGGGCATTGGACTCATTTCGAGCCGGCTCACACTCGAAGGCCCCATTGGCAAAGGAGGTAGCACCTTCCTTTTATCAGGACGTCGTACTTATGCCGACCTTTTTCTACTTTTTGCCAAAAACGAAACACTTCGAAGCAGCCAACTTTTTTTCTACGACTTGAATCTGAAAGCCCATCTTGAATTGGGGGAAAAAGATCGCTTGTATTTTTCGGGCTACTTGGGTCGCGATGCACTAAAGACCAGTAGTTTCGGTTTTAACTGGGGAAATAAAACAGCCACAGCCCGCTGGGTGCACGTTTTTTCACCTAAACTATTTAGTCACACTTCATTTATTTTAAACGACTATAACTACAACACCGAAGCCGATTTCGACTTTTCGTTTAACCTCAAAGCCGGAATTGTTGGGCAAACACTAAAACAACGTTTCACCTATTACCTCAATCCAAACAACACTTTTATGTTTGGCGCCGAAGTAAACAATTATCTTTTTAAACCGGGAAGTCTCAAACTGGTATCGCTCGACAACGTAGTACAAAACCTAAGTGTTTCAGAAAAAAAAGGGCTTGACGCTGCGCTGTACCTGTCGAATGAACAAAAAATTGCAGGCCGACTCACGCTGGCATACGGGGTAAGGCTATCTAACTTTGTACGTTTTGGAGCAGGCACCGAATACCAATTCAACGCCAAAGGCGACATTCTTGACTCACTAACTTATACCAGTGGCGATTGGTATAGCCCCTACTGGAACCTTGAACCTCGGATTAGCGCTACTTATATCATCAATGAAAACACCAGTGTTAAAGCGGGCTTTAACCGCATGTCGCAATACATCCACCTATTACAAAACGCAACAGCCGGTACACCAATCGATTATTGGATACCCAGCAGCCCCAACGTGAAACCGCAAATTGGCGATCAGCTTAGCGTGGGTTTTTTTCGAAACTTAAAGAATCATCAGTACCAGTTCTCAATCGAAGCTTATTATAAAACAATGCAAAACCAAATCGATTATAAAACAGGTGCAAGCCTGATTCTAAACGAAATGGTTGAGGCAGAACTATTGTATGGGGAAGGGATAGCTTACGGCACCGAACTACTTTTAGAGAAAAAAGAAGGGAAGCTCACCGGATGGATTTCGTACACACTGGCACGCTCGCTAAAGCAAATCGAGGGCATAAATAAAGGCGATTGGTACCCCGCTCGACAAGACCGTTTACACGACATTTCGGTGGTGGCCATGTACCAACTCAATAAAAAATGGAACTTATCTGGCAACTGGGTTTACTATACCGGAAACGCGGTTACTTTTCCTGCGGGCAAGTATTATGTCGATGGAAAAATTGCCAACCTTTATACCGAACGAAACGGCTACCGCATGCCCGATTATCACCGACTCGACATTGGTGCAACCTGGCTACTGGCCGAACGCAAATATTTTCGGAGCGAACTCAATTTTTCGGTTTATAACGCTTACGCGCGTAAAAACCCCTATAGCTATATTTTTAGTGAAGATGCTGACAATCCGGGACAGACCAAAACCAGTATGGTTTACTTGTTTTCAGCTATTCCGTCGATTAGTTGGAATTTTAAATTTTAAAACAATGAACAATGAAACGAAATAACTTCTATATACTATTGGTGTTCTTGCCTTTTCTTTTTTCGAGTTGCGAAGAGGAAGTAGTGCTCGACTTGCATAATATCGAAAAACGCTTAATTGTTGAAGCTACGCTCACCAACCTCGATCCCGCTGTAAAAGTATCACTTTCGTACAGCCAGGCATTTTACGATGTGCCCGATATGCTTAGGCAAACCAATGCCAATGTTACGATTGCAAACTCAAATGGTGAATCGGAAACCCTTGTACCCGATACTGCGGGCTTCTTTGTTTCAAAAAATCTAAAAGCACAGTTTGGTGAAACTTATACTTTAAAAGTTGAAATTGACCAGCAAGTAGTCGAAGTAAGCTCTACCATGCCACGCGTAGTGGAAATTGGATACACCACCTTTGTTCCAAACCCATTTTGGGGAAGCCCCGACAGCCTTAATACAATTGTAAATGTAATGGATCCCAAAGGCGAAGACAACTTCTTTAGGCTGAAATTAAATAAGTTGGGAGCAATTCCTTCTACTGAATTTTTTATCGTTGACGATTCGTTTGGTAAAGATGGAATCATTTCGATGCCAATATATTACAAAACCTTTGCCCCAGGCGATACCGTTATAATCGAGCTACGGCACTTAACCAACGAAACCGCTGATTATTATAGCGGATTGTCTGAAAATGTGGGTGGTTCGTTTAACTCGATAGCGCCGGGCAACCCTGTTTCGAACATGCCCGACGAGGTGTATGGTTATTTTGCAACCTATGCTGTTGCTTTCGATACCGTAATTGTACAGAAAACAATTCCTTCGTTTTAGAGTCTAATATTGGTTGCGCTATGTTTTTATTTTTCTTTAAGCCTATTATTAATATCCATATTTTGATGTAATATCCTCATAATCTCAACAATTTCGTCTCCTGATTTTTTAGCAAAGATTAAACGTGATTTTACTTTTGTCATTCTATAGCCTTTACGGATATAGTCAATTTTACGGCATAAATTATAATTGTTTGCTATAAATTCAATTTCATCAATTATCAGATTGTGATATCTATCAGCTTGTTCTTTTGACCATTTTCTAAATGTATAAAGCCATATTTTTTCTAAATCGCTAATGGCTTTTTCGCTAATTTTATATTTTTGAATCATAAGAATTTTCGATGTAAGTCATCAAGATGTTTTTTTGCGTCAAAATTTTCAATCATCTGACTATTCTCTCCATCAATCAATGCATTTCTCAACTCTTTAAGCTTACTTTCTTCTGATTCTAATATCTTAATGCTGTTCGAACAACTTCACTTACAGAACTATATTTCCCAGTTTCAATGGAAGCACTGATGAAATCCTCAAAGTGATTTCCTAATGATATTGATGTGTTTTTTCCCATTTTATTAATTTTTATCCAAAGTTACCAATTCTTGGTAATCAAATCAAATGATTTAAAGGGAATATCTTAATTCTCAGATTAACAGCTATATGCAGAACTTGGTTTAAATTATGCACAACTTAAAAATAAAGCCAGTAGCCCTTCAATGCACCTTTTGAATTGATTTCGATTGCAGGAAACGGCAACTTCACAAAGTTTAAACCTTTAAAAACTGTTTTCAGAAATTTTGAATGAGTTGGGATTTTCTCCCAATCCACATCGAGCGAGAAGAGAAATTGACGAGTACGATCAACATCGGGTAGTTTTACACCACGGTAATACTGCCGGTTGCTGAATTCTCCAAACATACCATTTGCACTGTAACCAACTGAAACGTTAACCCACGAAGGCAAAACATTTTTCAGGAAGAAGCGATTGGCATTGGCCGATAACCAATGGGTATGACTGTTATAGTCGTAGAAAAAACTTTCAAAAACACTTTCCCCTAAATATCCATTGGCCTGGTCGAAATATTCCGATTTTGAAAAACTCATTTTAGGCCGCACAATTTGCTCTTCGAATAATGCTTCTTGCCCAATCAACAAGGCCGAACCCAAGGTGTTGGCAATAATATCGCCCCACGAAAAGCCCCATCCCTCGTACATACCATCGAAAACCTCAATTGGAAACTGCATAATAAAACCAACAGTACCACCATAAGCTAAAGCCTTAATTTTACTTACTCCTGCTTTACGCAACCAATTATAACAAACATAACTTTCGAGATACGAGGCATAAGCATGCCCCATTTTATCCATTTGTAAATAGCCGGCATTATCGTTGTAAAAATGAAAAGGAACCCGTTCATGATCCTTGTACCAAATAAAACTAAGATAGGAAATACCACCTATGTAAACTGCTCCGGGAACAGCTATTGCAGCAGCTAAGGTTGAACGATTAATATTTGTATTAAGCTGAATTGAATCGGGAGGAGACGATGCCTTACCAGCGAGTGTGGCAAATAAAAAAAGAGACAGTAATACAACCAGTCGTTTAAGCATAGGTAGAAATGTTATTTGTTGTTTTAGGTGAAAATTACACCCTTTACAATTTAAGTAAAAAACTTTATAGAAAAAAAGAGAAACCCAAATTTCTCCAACTTACCCTTTTGCCAATTTTTTTATCAAAGTACTAGAGCTCTAACCTTGAATTCATAATCCTCAGCCATAATGCACTCCCAAGCTTTACTATATTTCGTTGGTATGAATAAGAAAAACAATTGGGGTATCGAACGGCGAATCGGAAATATACACTCTAGCAACATCAGGCTTATTTGCTTTAAAAAACCAGCTAGTCCGGATGTTCGCGGCGGCTGGTGCGTATTTGCAATACGCGCCCTTCAAATAGTGGATTTAACTCCGTTGATTTTCAATTGTAATCCACGTATATTTACGAATACGCTTTTTTCGCTTTCATATCCCTGAGAGCCATGTCAATCAAATTGAAAATGAAATTTTTGTTTTCATCTTTTAGGTTGGAGATATCTTCAATGCGGTGAATGGTTTCTTTATACCCGCTGGTGCGGATTTGTAATCCGCGCCTACTGACTTGGGATCTGTGATCCCATTATTGAATATTTTCCTTATTATTAGTGCATGGGCATCAGAAACAAAACCTGTCTGCCTTTAACGCCGTCAGGTCGTGCCGACGCTGACGGGTTTGCGGCTACCATCGTACAACGGGCAACCTGTCAACGTCCAGCGGACTTGACAGCGTTGGTGTTTGGGCGAAACCTTGTCGGGGATAAACCATACTTCCTGTTGCAGAACTGATAATTTAGAAGATCTACAAAAAGAAGTTGGGAAAATATCATCCTTTGGGCTAAGCTTTAGCGAAGTAGTCCGTTAAAATGAAACAAAATTATAGAAGTAAGCGTAGAATTGTGTATATTTGTACCACGTTGGTACACTTTAAAAATTAAAATTATGTTGGTAGTTAGTAGTAGGGAATTTAGACAAAATCAAAAATCATACTTTGAGAGAGTTGATAAAGGAGAACAAGTTATTGTTCAAAGAGGAAAAGACAAGTCTTATGCTTTAACTCCTGTAAATGATGATGATGTTTACTTTAATGCAGAAATGATTGAGAAAATAAAACTCAGCATGGAACAGGCAAAAAACGGAGAAGTGAAAAGGATTACAAGCACTGAAGAAATAAACGATTTACTTGGGTTGTGAGCTATATCCTGGAATTTACAAAAGTTGCTTTAGCTGATATTGAAAAACATAAGAAAGCAGGAGATAAAGCCGTACTTCGAAAGATTGCCAGTCTTCTTGATGAAATTAAAGAAGATCCGGTTCATGGGATTGGTCAGATAGAGTTGTTGAAATATGGACTTGCTGGAAAACACTCTCGCAGGATAAATCAAAAACACCGACTTGTTTACTCTGTTGAAGAAGAGATTATAACTGTTCATGTTCTTAGTCTTTGGGGGCACTATGGAGATAAGTGATAATTAACCAGACATCCACTGCACCGCTAAATCCGCACTAGCGCGAGGAATGATGATTGTGTAAAAAGCCGAAGATTACCTTTTCAGTTCAGCAAAAAACTATGCATCTTTGGGTTGCATAATCGAGGTGGAAGTAATCCGATAGTTATTGAATGATTGCATCAACAAATAACGAAGTGTCGTTACAAACGACAGGAGTAAAACCCCTCGTTGCAAACGAGGGGTAGGTGGAGTTGCATAATCGAGGGGTAGGTGGGAAAATACTGACATTTTGAGTTTTGCTTTATAACTTGCCATTAAAAAATGATGGAGAAAATTAAATTATTGATAGGAGATATTACAAAACTCAATGTCGATGCCATTGTTAATGCTGCTAATACCTCTCTTTTGGGTGGTGGTGGCGTTGATGGCGCCATACACCGTGCAGCTGGGCAAAAACTGCTCGAAGATTGCCGTTTGCTGAACGGTTGCAACACGGGCGATGCCAAAATAACCAAAGGCTTCAACTTGCGGGCAAAATACGTAATACATACCGTTGGCCCAATATGGGGCGATGGGTTGCATGGCGAATCCCAGCTTTTAGAATCGTGTTATTGGCGCTCTTTAGAAGTTGCCCAAGAAAATAGTATCAGGAGCATTGCTTTTCCAAATATTAGTACGGGGGTTTATCGCTTTCCTAAAACTAAAGCTGCAATGATTGCCATTGATACGGTGAAGCGCTTTTTGTTGTATTCAAAAACAATCGACGAAGTTGTTTTTTGCTGCTTCGACGACGAAAATTACGCTATTTATGAAAACTTACTTAATTGTTGAAAAGCTCTTCGAGTGCACCAAAAAAATCGAAATCCCAACCTTCGGTCATGTTTTCGTAGGCTTCATCGGGAATATTCTCGTGGGTTAGTTCAACATTGGTGAATTTTTTTTCAGCGTGGAGTTTAAAGGTAACTTTCGATTCCATTTCGTCGAAATACCAAATTTGCTGCACTAACTTGTCCATTTCAAATTTGATGTTTTTGCCAATAATCGCACCATCCCATAACGAAAAATCGGTATTGGGTTCTGCTTCGAATATGGCTTTTTCGCCTGTCCATATTTCAAGCATAATGGGGTTAGTCAAAGCATTGTAAACGTCAGATGGCGCGGCGTACAGCTTGTAATATTTTTTGAATGTTTTCATTACGATGATTCTTTTTGAATTGTTGTGCAAGTTATAAAATTATAGGATACTAAAATACCTAAAAACGATACGAGATTCCCAGCGTCATAAATTGTTTGAACTGAAGTCGGGTGCCGCTTTGTTCAACTTCATTGCTGTCGATCCAGGTCGAAGTTAATTCTTTATCGTATATTAAGTGCAAGTTTAGTTGTACGTTGATATATCGGG
>DATERL010000064.1:0-16592 GCA_035271585.1 Prolixibacteraceae bacterium | reverse complement strand
GAACAGGTCAACCCCGCTGGGGTTGTTGAGTGAGCTGACCAGCTTACCCCCGGTAGCGTTCAGTTACCTGCGGCAACTAAACTCAACCGAGGGTTATTCATAGGCAAACCCCGCTGGGGTTCAACATGCCATAACTGACATATTCGATGCTCGTGGGTTTTACGATGCCAGTTATTTTCACGTCTATTTAAAAAAGAATTCGGCTTATCGCTATCCAATAAAAAAAGTATTGCCACTAAAGTGACAAAATTTCCGGTTATTTTGACATGTATATATGAAGCATTGATTGATAGGTATTTAAGCGCAAATGATGCGCAAATAGTCCTAGTGACCCCAAATGTTAATGCGCAAATAGTCCTAGTTTATGCGCAAATAGTCCTAGTCGTTTAAATAGTAAGTCCCTAAATTTGCTGTTGCATCAAGAAAATAAAATTGATCATTACACATATATATATTCATTCAATTATTAAAAACGACCAGATATGAGTTTATTCAACAAAATCAAACAAAAAGCATTCAGTGAATTTATTGACATCATTGAATGGACTGATGACACTGCCGACACCATGATTTGGCGCTTCCCGCGTTATCATGCGGAAATCAAAACTGGTGCACAACTTACTGTGCGCGAAACCCAGGTAGCTGTATTAGTGAATGAAGGACAGTTTGCCGATGTTTATCAGCCCGGACGCTATGAGCTCACCACCAGCAATATGCCCATTCTCACAACACTCAAAGGATGGAAATACGGTTTTAACTCGCCGTTTAAGGTGGATGTCTATTTTGTTAACACCAAGCAGTTTTTGAATCTGCGCTGGGGAACGGCAAACCCAATTATGATGCGCGACCCCGAATTTGGTCCCATTCGTATGCGTGCCTTTGGGTCGTATTGTTTTCGCGTTGCACCAGACCCCATTAAGTTTATCCGCAATGTGGCAGGAACAGACGGAAATTTCACAACCGATAGTGTGACAGAGCAATTGCGCAATTTTGTGATTACTAAATTCACCGATTATTTAGCTGAATCAAAAATTGCGGCGCTTGATTTAGCAGCAAACCTTAACGAATTTTCGAGTGAACTGACCATTGCGCTGAAAGACGATTTTTCGGAATACGGTATCGACCTTACCAAGTTTTTGGTAGAGAATATCTCGCTACCCGAAGCAGTAGAAGAAGCGCTCGACAAACGCACAAGTATGGGTATTATTGGTAACATGACCACCTATACACAAATGCAATTTGCCGATTCACTAAAAGATGCAGCTAATAATCCATCCGGTGGCGGAAATCTTGCTGGCGATGCCATGGGCGCAGGTATTGGCCTGGCAATGGCGGGAAAAATGGCGCAGCAAATGGTAAATCCACAAGAAGGACAAACAGCCGCTGGTCAGAACCAAAACCAAAATCCTCTTGGCTTTAATCCCCAACAAAGTGCACCGCCTCCAATGCCACCACAAACAATGTATCATGTTGCTGTGGGTGGTGTACAACAAGGGCCCTTTGCGCAGGATCAACTGCAACAAATGGCACAGCAACGACAACTTACCCCCGACACCTTAGTGTGGACTACAGGAATGGCCGGCTGGGCGGCAGCCAGTTCAGTTCCTTCGTTGTCGCAATTGTTTGGTGCAGTTCCACCACCATTATAGTACCAATTAGCATAATAGTTGATTGTTGGATTATTAGAAATTCGGATTAAAACAAAAAATGTTGATAATGAGCAATATATATTGACTTATAAACACAAACTATAAAACACTGATTATCAATAACGAATAAAATTATAACGAACATTTTAAATTAAATTACCTAAAAAATTACATTATGAACGCAATTATTGAAAATTTCAAAGACATTGTTACTAACAAGTATGCACAGTTTAGTGGCAGGGCCAATAAGGCCGAATTTTGGCAGTTTGTGCTAGTTTTTGTTGTGATAAGCGTAGCATTTTCGCTGCTGATGAGCATTTTTGGAGGAGTAAATATATTGAGAATGATTTTTATGATTCTCAATGTGATTGTTTCCTTGGCCTTGCTTGTTCCCTCTATTGCAGTATCTATTCGCCGTATGCACGATATAGGCAAAAGCGGAGTTTGGGTTTTAATCAACCTTCTGCCTATTATCGGCTCAATCTGGTTTATAGTGCTCGCCGTAAAAGAAAGTGAATCCGGTGCAAATCAGTATGAAAAATAATACACATAAATTCACAAAAATTAAAATCAATATTCATTAAAAAAATTAGAACCATGAAAAAAATAGTTATTCTTTTAGCGGTGCTACTAATTAGCACATTTGCCTCGTGGGCGACAGGGCTTTCATTCACCATTTACCCAGACTATACAGGTAATTTTCGTATTTTTTATTCTACCTACAATGCACCTGCCGAGTTTGCGGTAACGGTTGATTGGGGCAATGAGGAGTACCACAATTTTCCCAAAGCAGAAACCGGCTCCGACCCAACTAAAATGATTCAAGGCAGCGTAACCAAGGGCAAACCTATTAAAATATACAGCGACCATTTAGATGCCATTTATATAGTAGATAATGTCCAGGCCATAAAGTGCGAAGCAAATAATCCGCAATTGGAGTATATCTATTATTTTAACGACAATTTAAGTCCCGAGAAGTTGGAAGCCTTATACATGTCGCTATATAGCAGAAACGGCAAAACTGGTTATGGTGAATTGCATTTATCAACTTCTACATCGATTGAAAATGCTAGTACAAATATCTTAAAATCCAATGCCTTTATACCTGAAGGTATTAATTGGCGTGTATGCTCAAAAAAAGCATGGACAGGAAGTACTTCAGCGAGAATTAATTGGAAACTAGATAAAGCCAATTGCAAAACCTACTTAATCCCAGCCATCACAATCTCAACGCCTACAACAGCCAATATTACCGACCTACAGCTTGGTATAAAACTGAGAGAAAATTTGCCTTGGACTTTTAATTATTACACAGTAAAAATTGATGATGGCACCAGTAACCTTAGTGAAGCGTTTGTATCCAATTACGCTACGTACTTAGACTTTATGAATCATGCAATGAAATTAACTGTCAAAGGAGTAGTGGCGCCGGGAGCTATTAAAATTTATGGTGCTATGATTTCGGATATCAGCGTGCAACAAATTAGTGCGCTGAACCTTAGCAATACAAGCAATATGCGATTCATAAATGTAAGTAATTCCAGTAATTTAACTGCTATTACCGGATTATCATCCCAACCACTACTGCAGGAATTATATTTATACAGAAACACTAATCTTACGAGCGTAGATGTACAAAGCTTACCAAAACTAACAGATTTGAGTGTAGCTGGTTGCTATAAATTAAGCCAGCTTTATTTTAACAGAACAAGTTTAGAGTATTTAAATTTTAGTCAATGCTCTAAATTAAAATTAGCGAGTTTAAGTAACTTAAGCGATGCAACAAAATTAACTTACATAGTTGCTAATGACTTAGGCTGGGATGCCTGTGCCATGGATGAATTATACCGTGCTCTAAGATCTCCCGCACCATCTGGCGCTGAAGTTTATGTTCAGGATGACGATTCACAGGGAGGCCCTTCCAACGATTGGGAAGGCAGTAACAAAACTATTGCTACCGCTAAAGGATGGTCGGTTATACGAGAGTACAATGGAGGCGCAGAACAAAAACTTACAGGCGACGGCGGTGGCTGCATGCCCATCCAATATACCAATATTCCCGACGCCAATTTTCTGAATGCACTAAAAGCTTTGGGCCATGGCACAGGAGTAGTAGGTAATACTATACCCACAGCCAATTTAAGAGGAATTACCGCTTTAGATGTATCAAACAAAAGCATTCGCGATTTAACAGGAATTGAGGATTTTGTGGCTTTAACAACTTTAAAATGCAATACAAATAACCTTTCAGTGTTAAATGTATCTCAAAATACGGCTTTAATATATTTGTACTTAAGTAACAATACAGTCGGAAGCTTAAATTTATCAAACAATATAGTATTAAAAGAATTGAATGTTAATTATAATAGTCTTAAAGCTTTAGATGTATCTAACAATACGGCCTTAAAACATTTGAATTGCTATGGTAATAGTCTTAATACGATAGATGTCTCTAATAATAAAGCTTTAGAAAGTTTATCTTGTGGTGGTAATGCTCTTTCAGTCTTGGATGTATCTCAAAATAATAAACTTACGGTGTTGAATTGCCCAAGTAGTCCACTTACTAGTTTGGATATAAGAAATGGGAATAATGCAAATGTTACATTTTTTAAAGCTACCGACAACCCAAATTTAAGCTGCATTTATGTTGGCAATAAAAACGCAAGTTATTTATCGAGTTGGCAAAAAGATGCAGGCGCAAGGTTTGTTACTTCTGAAGCTGAATGCAGTGGAACGGTTGCTTATACCAACATTCCCGACACCAATTTTCTAAATGCACTAAAAGCTTTAGGCCATGGCGCTGGAGCAGTAGGTAATACTATTCCCACAGCCAATTTAAGTGGAATTACCAAATTAGATGTATCAGGTAAAAATATTAGCAATTTAACAGGAATTAAGGATTTTATTGCATTGGAAGAACTATTTTGCTACTCCAATAAACTTAGCAGTTTGGATGTGTCTAAAAATACATCTTTAACAACATTATCTTGCAGTAAAAATCAACTTTCAAGTTTGGATGTATCTGCCAATACAGCGTTAACATTTTTATCTTGCAGTAAAAATCAACTTTCAAGTT
This sequence comes from Prolixibacteraceae bacterium, assembly GCA_035271585.1. GTDB lineage: Bacteria > Bacteroidota > Bacteroidia > Bacteroidales > Prolixibacteraceae > Roseimarinus. The sequence continues at coordinate 11,867 of DATERL010000064.1, read as the reverse complement.
TGGATGTATCTAAAAATATAGCTTTAGAGTATTTGCATTGCTTTGATAATCAACTTACTAGTTTGGATGTACGAAATAGAAACAATTCACAATTTATAACTTTCGAAGCACACAACAACCCAAATTTAAGCTGTATTTATGTTGATAATAAAGCAGCAAGTTATTTATCGGGCTGGATAAAAGATGCAGGCGCAAAGTTTGTAAAAAGTGAATCGGAATGTGGCGTAACAGTGGCTTACACCAATATTCCCGACACCAATTTTCTGAATGCACTAAAAGCCTTGGGGCATGGCGCAGGAGCGGTAGGTAATACTATACCCACAGCCAATTTAAGTGGAATTACTACGTTGAATGTTTCAGAGAAAAACATCAGCGATTTAACAGGGATTCAGGATTTTGTGGCTTTAACAACTTTAAAGTGCGAAATAAACAACCTTTCAGTTTTGAATGTATCCAAAAACACAAAATTGACAGAATTGAATTGTGGTGAAAATAAACTTGAAAGTTTAGATGTATCCAAAAATATCGCATTAATCGATTTGAAGCTAGATATAAATGATATTCCAAATTTAGATGTATCTAAAAATACAGCGCTAAATATTTTATGGTGCGATGAAAATGACCTTTCAGTTTTGGATGTATCGAAAAATACAAAATTAATAGAATTATGGTGTACTGATAACAACCTTTCAGTATTGGATGTTTCTAAAAATACAGCGCTAACAAAATTATCGTGTGCTCACAATAACCTTTCAGCTTTAGATGTAACCAAAAATATAAAATTAACCTATTTCGATTGCGCTTTTAATCTACTTACAAGTTTGGATGTGCGAAATGGTAACAATGTAAAACTTTTAGATTTTTATGCTACCGACAACGCTGATTTAAGCTGTATTTATGTCGACGATAAAACAGCTAGCTATTTGTCAAGTTGGGATAAAGATGCAACAGCAAAGTTTGTTAATATTGAATCGGAATGTGGCGAAACGGTTGCCTATACCAATATTCCCGACGCCAACTTCCTTCAAGCATTAAAAGATTTAGGCCATGGCGCAGGAGCAGTAGGTAACGATGTACCCACCGCCAATTTAAGTGAAATAACATCTTTGACTTTGACCTATAAGGATATCAGCAGTTTATCAGGAATTAAGGATTTTGCAGCCTTAGAAATTTTAAAATGTGATGGTAATAACCTTACAAATTTGGATGTATCTAAAAATAAGGCCTTAACTTCTCTGGATTGTGAGCAAAACCAAATTACAATTTTGAATGTATCTGGAAATACAGCTTTACTATTTTTGAATTGTGCCGACAATGCAATGACGAGTATATTTTTAACTAAAAATTTAGCTTTAGAAGAATTAATCTGTTACGAAAATCAACTTGAAAGTATAGATGTATCTAAAAATACAAAGTTGATCAGTTTGAAATGTTCAAGCAATCTTGTTCCAATTTTAGATGTATCAAAAAATAAGGATTTAACAGAGTTAGATTGTGTAGAGAATGATCTAAAAACCTTAGATGTATCTAAAAATACGGCTTTAAAACATTTGGATTGCAGATATAACGAAATTTCAGTTCTGGATTTATCAATGAACACTAAATTAACAGGATTATATTGCAATGATAACAAACTAATAAGCTTGGATATAAGAAATGGAAACAATGTAAATGTAACTTATTTTGATGCCACAAAAAATCCCAATTTAAGCTGTATTTATGTCGACGATAAAACAGCTAGTTATTTATCAGACTGGGAAAAAGATGCAACAGCTAAGTTTGTTAATACTGAATCGGAATGTACCACATCGGTATCTGATTTTAAAGAGCAGGATATTTCGATTTACCCAAATCCAACCAATGGAATTCTAAATTTTGATTTTTCAGCCCAGCAGATTCAAAACATAAATATTTCTGATGTGCTAGGAAAAAAGGTTTTTGAGAAAAACAATCCTAATCAAAATGAAGTGATTGATTTATCGTCGTTTGTAAATGGAACATACATAATTACCTTACAAATAGAAAACGAAAACAGGTCATTCAAAATTATAAAACAATAAGATGCTTTAATTACAAACAAATGTATTAATGCTAAATGTATGTAGTTACTTGAAAATTGGAGCGAATAACTATTCGCCCCAATTTGCCCCTAATATTCACATTAAAAATGAATTAAAAATGAAAACAAAATCAATTTATCTCTTAGCACTGCTTATGGCGGCATTTTGTATGCCGGCACAAGCTCAACTCAATGTAAAAAATCTCGGTAGTCAAATTAAAAAATCTACCACACAACAAGTAGAACAAAAAACAAAATTTAAACCTATGTCTGAAAATTCTGAAATGTTAGCAAGCAACGATCAAAATCTCGATCAAAGTGCTTCCAATCCCAATTTAAGCGGAGCTCCACAAGGAGCCAAAACAATGTATGTATCGGTAAATGGTAGTAACCGCAACGATGGCAGCAAAGCATCGCCAATTAAAGACCTGCAAAAGGCCATCAACGTGGCTCCCGAAGGAGCCGTTATTTGTGTTGCCGAAGGTAATTATCTGGGCAATTTAGATCAGGGCTGGGTGAAAGTAGATAAGTACATATCTATCGTAGGTGGCTATTCCAATGATTTTTCTCAACGCGACCCGCTAAAATACCGAACTACCATGCGTCCCGGCACTGCGCAAAAAATGACTTCGGGCAATCAAGGCGTGATGGATATTCGTGTAGTAGGCAAGCGCGATGGCGTAGTACTCATCGATGGTATTATTTTCGACCGTGGACAAATTAGTGCTTATGTATCTCCGGTATATAGCAATCCGGTAGCTGCTGCTCCCGAAGGTTGCGAAACTGGCCGTATTGTTGTTGTGGGCGAATCGCCACAGGGAGTGCCATTAATTGATCCGCAAGGTATGACTAGTGCATTTCAGCTCATCAGTGGTGAGGCCGAAGGCAATATAACCATCCGCAACTGCGTATTTTTAAACGGATATCATTTTGGAATACAAATGGCTGCAAAAGGCGGACATTTCGATATCAATAATAATGTGTTTGTGGCCAACCGCATGTCGGCTTGCGAAATACGCAGCGGACTGGGACAACCCAATATGTCGAAAGTATCGTTTCATAAAAACACCGTGCTGTTTACTTGGTGCCGCACCAAAGCAATGGAAGACATGGGCTATGGTTTCCGATTTATGACAGGCATGGACGCCGATGTGTATAACAATATCATTGGTTGCTCTAACTATGGTGGACTCGATCGCTCTTATGTTGATGCCGACAAAACTAAAGAAGCCAAACGTGTAACTTCGGCGTGGGATAATCTGTTCTTCGGTAACCGCAATGGCGATTTGGTATTGCCTTCAGGTGGCGGCGGATGGACCTATGTGTTGGCCAAAAATTTTGAAGATGCAGAGCAATTGGTTAAATACGAAAACAATCGCGAGATGAACGAAACCGAAGCCAAAGCCATTAGCAGTAAAATAGATGCTCCTTATTTAAAAGGATTTATTGGAATTACCGGTACGCAAACTTCAGAGTTCAACCCCAACTCATCGTTAAACACTTTCCGTGCAGCAATGGGAATGAACATGCAAGGCACCGAAACCGTACGTGTTTCGATGTATGGCAACCGCTATCCATTCGAAAAAACATTCGAACTTTTCGGAGCTGTAAAAGGCTACGGTGCACAGGATATTAAATAAAACCCTTAGTCAGCATACAAAACAATGAACGAAACTAAACAACCCATAAGCGATGCGCTGCAAACCAAATGTAAATCGTGCGGTGGTATTATGCAATACTCACCTGCCAATGAAGATTTGAAATGCGTATACTGTGGATATGTTGCACAATTAGACCATACAGCTGCCGAAATAGAAGAAAACGATTTCAACTATTGGAAAGACCGCGCCGATGAAAATGGCGAGGAACAAACCGTAGAGGTTAACGAAATAAAATGCCGACAATGTGGTGCTACCACTACTTTGGCACCTAATATTTCGGCAGCTAAATGTGTTTTTTGCTCTACACCGCTTATTTTAAACGAAGCATCGATAAAACGTTTTTGGCAACCGGAGTATATACTTCCGTTTAAGGTAAGCGATAAAGAGAGTGGTGCAAACTTCAAAAAATGGTTGGGGAAAAAGTGGTTCCTGCCATCGCAGCTACAAAAAGGCGGAGTGAATACCGATATATTTAAAGGTGTATACCTGCCTTTTTGGACCTACGATGCCGATACTTTTACCCAATATGCTGGTGAGCGTGGCGAGAATCGTACCGAAACTTATCGCAACAATAAAGGCGAAGATGCAAGCCGCACGGTTACCGATTGGTATCCCACATCGGGCAATGTATCGGTATCGTTTGACGACTTAGTGGTGCCTGCAACGCAAACCCTGCCGCCCAATATAATGAACCGGCTTACCAATTGGGATATGATAAACTGTGTGGCCTACCGCAAAGAATTTTTGGCGGGCTTTATAACGGAGATCTACCAAACCGATTTCAGAGATGGGCTGCCTAAAGCCAAAGAAAAAATGGATAGCGCTATCGATAGCAGCATCCGTTCCGATATTGGCGGTTCCCATCAAAAGGTTCACTATAAAAATACGCAATACAACGATTTAATGTTCAAATTGCTGTTGTTGCCAATATGGATCAGTGCCTTTCAGTTCAACGGCAAGCTGTATCAGTTTGTGGTAAACGGACGCACCGGACAAGTGATTGGACAATATCCGAAAAGCACATCGAAAATTGTGATGCTAATTGTGACGATTATTGCCATTATAGCAGCACTTGTAATGATATTTTAAGAAGAGGGTAGAAGGCATATAAAAACAATTTGCTTTCTACCTTTTTATTTGGCAATTCTTCTTGAATGAAAAAATCACAAAAAAAATTGACAACACCCTTTTAATTAAACTATAATCAACAAAATATTAGATTGTTAGATGTTTCGAATAAGATAAAGAATAAGGCTAATACTAAGAATAAGATTAATAGAAAGCGACTTCTTGATTAATATGAACGAGATGTAATGCGTTGATTATTAAAAACGAACAAAATGTAACAAACTATTACAAATAACACAAACACTAAAAAAATATGAAAAAATTGATTATTAGCAGCCTCTTATTCCTGATGTTATTCAGCTTCGCTGCACACGCACAAAAGAAAGAAAAAGTAATCCTTGACACCGATATGGTAGAGGTTTTCGACGATGGAATCACCATGATGATGCTTGCCAATGCACCCAACATCGACCTCATAGGAGTTACAATTGTTGTTGGTAATACTTGGGTGCCCGAAGGGGTTGCCTACGCCATCCGACAGTTGGAGAGTATCAAAAAATCTGAAATCCCTGTTGTACCCGGTATTCGCCAACCCATTTATCCAAGCCGTTTTGAAACCATTATGAACGAACGCATCCTGTTTGGTATTGGCGATGCGTATGTGGGGGCCGCAGGGTATCCCGAACCCAAGTCGTGGGAATCGGTGTATCTACAAAAATACGGATCAGAACCTAGCATAAAGCCTTTGGATATGAAAGCGGTTAACTTTATTATTGATGAAGTAAAGAAAAGCCCAAATGAAATAACCATCATTGCTATAGGCACTTGCGTAAATCTGGCAACAGCCGTTCGTATGGCGCCTGAAATTATTCCGTTGATTAAGAAAGTAATCTATATGGGCGGTTCGTTCTTTAAGCCCGGAAACACCACACCCACAGCAGAGTTTAACTGGTGGATGGATCCCGAAGCAGCAAAAATATGTCTTCGCTCACCTTTTAATGAACAAATTATTGTGGGATTAGACGTATGCGAAAAAATGCCATTCAAAAAAGAACAGTACAAGAAACTGACCGATATTATTAAAAATCCCGAATTAAAAGCGATGATGAAACGTAATTTTCTAAATACGCTCTACATCGAAAACCCAAACTATGTACATTACATTTGGGACGTAATTGCAGGAGCTATTATGATTGACCCCAGCTTGATAACAGAAGATGTTACACGCTATGTGGATGTTAATTCGCAATTCGGTTTCTCTTATGGGCAATCAGTTGCTTTCGATCACCATCAACCTATTGGAACGCAGCATGCGCGCATTGTACTTTCCTTAGATGGCGACAGACTGTGGAAAATGGTAGAAGACTATTGCAGCAAATTTTGAAGAAGTTGAAAGACAAAAGACTGAAAAAATGAGCTAGAAAAGCATGCTAAAGAACTAAGACGAATGAAAATAAGTGGAGTAATATTATTGGCAATTTGCTGTATGTGTGTGGCTTGTAATCACGTCCACAAAGCTCCTGCGGTTTCGTTTTACTATTGGCGCACTGTTTACGAACTTAGCGAAATCGAACATCAAACCTTGCAAGAAAACGAGGTTAACAAGATGTACATTCGGTATTTTGATGTGGATTTAGATTCTCGGGGCAAGCCTCGCCCCGAGAGTCCTATCCGATTCAAACAGAAACCCCAAAATCTGCAGATAGTACCGGTAGTTTACATCAAAAACAAGGTGATGCTTCAAGATAGCCTTCAGCTTGGTTTGATGGCCGACAATATTACTGCTTATATCAACCAAATTAACCTCGAAGCAGGCATTACCGTGTTTGATGAAATACAAATTGATTGCGATTGGACACTTAAAAGCCGCGACAGGTTTATGCAATTTGTGAATACGATCAAGCACCGAAGCGGAAAAAAACTCTCGGCAACCATAAGGCTGCACCAGGTTAAACATTATTCTTCGACACATATACCCAATGTCGATTATGCAACGCTGATGTATTATAATATGGGGAAAATTGATGCTGATACACTCAACTCTATTTATGATAGAAAAATTGCCAGCCGATACATCGAAAGTCTCAAAAATTATCCATTAAAACTGAATATTGCACTTCCCATCTATGCTTGGGGAGTTCATATTAGAGATAATAAAGTGATAAATTTGGTAAGCAAAATTGACGAAACAGCTTTTGAAAAAGACACCAATTTTACAATATCGGAAAACGCTAACCTCATTGAATTAAAAAATTCAAGCATCAAAAATGGACGGTATTACCTGCGAAACGATCAAATAAAAATAGAACATATTACGGGAAAAGAGTTGCGGCAAATGGCTTCCGACATTCGAAAACGACTGCCCTACACACCCGATGAAATTATTTTTTTCGATTTAGATGAAACAAATATTAAAAGGTATAATAATGAAACACGTTTTTTCAAAAAAGTGGCTCATCACTTTTAGTGCCATAGTAGCTGCTATTGGTATTGCATGGGCTTGTGCCGATGAGTGGGATGTTGTTTGGAACTCATCGAATTTTGCCCCCGAAGCCAGCGTGGAGAAAGAATATACTTCCTTTTTCTACGATCCTTATACCAAATTCTATGGCATTGGTTTCGATACGCAACACAGTACTCGGTTTAATAGCGATGTAGTTAACGATTGGTATGGCTTCCTCAATGGAAAAATGGAGAAGAAAAACATCGACTTGCTGCTTCTGTCTAACGACACCAACAATGACCTGGAAGAACTGAACAACTACTTCGAAAATAAAACGACGAGCGCTGCGGTAAAGAAATGGAGCGGCCTTGCTAACCTGAACGATGAACGTGTGAGGGCGTTTATCGAATTTACCCACATTGCCAAACAGATAGACCAGTTTGCTGCACCAGTGGAGGATGAATATAGCTATTGGAACTACCAATCAGCCCGAACCAGTGGGAGTGGGATACCCCAACCACTGCTTAATATTTTGGCACACCAATACGAAAACGCATCCGACCCCTTTCTCAAAAATCGCTACTGGTTTCAACACCTCAAAGCGCTCTTTTATGCCAATGAGTCGAAGCAATATGAAGCGTTTTTTGAAAAAACAAAAGAACAGGAACCCAAAAATACACTCTACTACAGGGCCTTGGGTTATTTGGCCGCTTTTAAGTATGAAACAGAAAACTATAAACAATCCAACATCCTTTATGCCGATATATTCGACAAAGCACCCGCACTGCGCATTGTAGCAATCAACTCATTCTACCTCGAAAGTGAAGACGAGTGGCACGAAAACCTTCAAATGGCTGCTAATAATGACGAAAAAATTGCATTGTGGACTATATTGGGGTATTTCAAAGATGAAGAACGGGCCATTAACGAAATATATAAACTCAATCCGAAAAGCAAATACTTAGACCTGCTTGTTACGCGATTGATTAATAAAATTGAATTAAATTCAAAAAGCAGTTTATTTCAAATAGATAGGGGTTCGGACACAAAGGTCGATGCTCAACAATTTAAGATGATAACGCGAATAGCCTCCGAAAACAAAACATCAAATCCTTATCTGTGGCATTTGGCTGCTGGGTACATCAGCACTTGGGAGGGGAATTACGATATTGCCAAAAAGTATTTCAACCAAGCCGAAAAAGTGCTTCCCAATGCAAAACCACTTGCGGCCGACCAATTGCGTTTACTTCGATTAATAAATGACCTCAATGCTATCAAAAGCATTAAAGACAACAATATGGAGCAATTCATTTATGAACTTACTTGGTTATACAATATTAAGGACAACGCTCCAGAAAACCTGAGATACCAATGTGCCGTGATGCAGAGCAAGGAATACCTAGCGGCTATGTATGAGAAAAATAACAATTTGCTCTATGCCGAGTTGTTAAAACCCAAAACTGCGTTTTATACTCAGCCTCATAACATTGATAGAATGATGGATTTTTTGCTCAAAACAAACAAATCATCTTTCGAAGAACTTCTTCAGGGGCTCTATCCCATATCTATTGACGACCTCTATCACTATAAAGCGCTGGTAGCCACATTTAATGATAATTTAGACGATGCCATTAATTATTTGCAAAAAACAACTCACATTGGCGAAACAGTATTGCTGGGCAATCCATTCAACGGCTTTATAAAAGATTGCCACGACTGTGACCATGCACGTCGGCAATCGGTAAAGCACACATCACTCAGTCTGCTGCTCAAAATGAAAGAGATGAAACAACTTGTTGAACAAAACAACGATGTTTATAACAACAGCCTGCTTTTGGCTAACGCCTATTACAACCTTACATTTTATGGCAATGCCCGCCTGTTTTCGGTGAGCAAACTCATGGGAGAAACAGTGCCGAGCATGCCGGAGTATATTGCGTGTTTTGCACAAAATATGCTGACCAACTGTGCTGTGGCAAAAAAATACTACCTGAAAGCGTCGGCAGCTGCGCAAAACGATGAGCAGCGCGCAAAAACCGCCTATTTAATATCCAAATGCGAGCGAAACGAATACTATAACACGCATTACAGCTTTGGTATATGCAATCCTGATGAATCTGGGGAATACTATTATTATCCCGAAGGTTTTAATGCAAAATCGATGTCTTATGCTTGGGGTGGTTTCAAACAACTGAAAGAGAAATATGCACACACTCAATACTATAAGGACGTAATTGAAGAATGTGGATATTTTGTGGATTACTTGAATTAGCAATAAAAAGCAATTTTAGACGGAAATATAATAACCTAAAAACACATAAAAATGAAACACAAAATTAAAAATAGAAGGTGGAAAGTACAAGGTTTAGGGGTGGCAACACTTTTAATTTTTATCTTTTCCTTCTCACTTGCAAGCGCACAAGAAACTATTTCTACTGCTGGAGGAAATGCCTCGGGTAAGGGAGGCACTGCAAGCTATTCTGTTGGACAGCTTATGTACCAAACTCACGTTGCAACTAGCGGTTCGGTGGCTCAGGGAGTACAACAAGCTTATGAAATTTCGATAGTAACGGGAATTGAACAAACAGATATTAACCTTACAATTTCGGTTTATCCTAACCCAACAACCGATTATCTTACCCTTGAAGTAAAAAACTTTGAGCTTTCTGCTTTATCCTTTCATTTGTATGATATGAGCGGGAAACTTTTACAAAACGAAAAAATTACAGGCAATCAAACAAGTATTGTCATGAGTAATCTCGTACCTGCTATTTATTTTGTGAAAGTTGTAAGGATGCAAGGTGCTGTATCTCAACAAGAAGTTAAAACATTTAAAATCATTAAAAATCAATAAGCCAGTGCTTTTTTGTAAAAACAAGTAGCCAAATTAGTTCCGATAGTAAAATGTATCGGGAATGAATAAAAATATAATTTAAAAAATAAGATAACCATGAAAAAAAATTTCATATTACTATTCGCCCTATTAATAGTGGCAAGTATTTTCGCTCAGTCACCCGAAAAAATGAGCTATCAAGCAGTTATTCGCAATAGCAACAACCAGTTGATTATCAATAAAACAGTAGGGATGAAAACAAGCATATTGCAAGGTACTGTTTCTGGAGATTTGGTTTATGAAGAAATTTATCATCCCAACCCAACAACAAATGCAAACGGACTGGTTACCGTTGAAATAGGATCAGGCATTCCAGTTTTCGGAAGCTTTTCTGCAATAAACTGGTCTGCCGGACCTTATTTCATCAAAACAGAAACTGATCCCGCAGGTGGCACAAATTATACCATATCTGGTACTAACCAGTTATTGAGTGTTCCTTTTGCATTGCATGCAAAAACTGCCGATAAAATTAAAGGAACTGGTTCTCACTATGTAGGTGAACTTTATGGCGGTGGCGTAGTTTTTTGGGTTGATCACACTGGTTTGCATGGACTTATCTGTAGTATGATTGATATTGAAGAAAATCATATTTGGAGCAATGTTTTAAAAAAAGAAATAGGAACAGCAGCTCAAAGCGATTGGAATGGTCTAGGTAATTCAAACGCAATTGTTGGGCAAAACGGACACTATATGAGTGCTGCAAAAATTTGCCTTGATTATACCAATGCCGACTACGGAACCGGATCTTTTTCTGATTGGTATTTGCCAAGCATTACAGAATTAAACCATGTGTGGAACAATTTTTACGAAGTTCAAAAAGCACTTACAAATGATGGCAATGCTTCAACCACGCCCTTTAGAAAATATTATTACTGGTCATCAACGGAATATAATTTTGAAACCTCATGGTACTTCATAATGGGTGACGGGTTTGCAGACACAAAAGAAAACAATTATGCAAACTCTGTACGCGCTGTGAGGGCTTTTTAATAATACAACTTTCTTAATGCAAAATCGATGTCTTATGCTTGGGGTGGTTTTAAAGAATTGAAAGAGAAATATGCACACACTCAATACTATAAAGATGTAATTGAAGAAAGTGGATATTTTGTGAATTACTTGAATTAGCAATGAAAAACAATTTAATAGGCGAGTTCTATACTATATTTTAAAACAAATTCATACAGTACATTTCTTTAAGTCCACTTTGGGTGCATTTAGGGGGATGGCTGTTACTACTTAATTATATGAAAGTATTTGTCAACAACGAAGAAATAACGATACACCACGGCGCTAGGGTATTAGATGTGATTCGGGCGTACTATGCACAGCATAACAAAAAGTTGCCCTGTAAATTGCCCATTGCGTGCGATGCCTATGGTAACAGCATCGCTCCCGATGGCGAACTAAGCGAAGGAAATCATTTATACATAAAAACTAAAAAAGGAATCATGAAAAAGCAAATCCTATTTATTTTAGCAGCGCTTATGCTGAGTTGGAGTGCCAATGCACAAATGGTACTGGAATTCAACACCAATTTATCAGATGGTACAACCATAACGCTTCCTCTTTATGGAACAGTGAACGTAAGCGTTAACTGGGGCGATAAAACCAGCAATGCTTATACCGCAGAAGGAAATCAAGAGCATACCTATGCATCAGAAGGAACTTACATTGTAAGCATTTCCGGCGCTTTAACTCAGTTTGGGAAAGGCAAAGAGACTGTAACAAATATCGATAAGC